>DKXC01000004.1:7589-8250 GCA_002492045.1 Micrococcaceae bacterium UBA7136 | reverse complement strand
CTGAGCTGCGCAGGCCGGTGAAGAGCTTGGGGGTCAGGGCCTTGAGGGGCTGGGGTTCAGGAAAGACTACCTTAAGGGCGGTTAGGAAGGCCCAGATGGTAATGGCGACCAGGACGAAGGTCAGCATGCGGTTGCCGAACTCTACCATGCCGTGGATACCCATTTCTGGGGTGGTGGTCCAAGAGTCTTCGGTGCAGCGGGGCCAGTTGTCGCAGCCCAGACCGGACTGGGTCAGGCGGACAGCCCCGCCGGTCAGAACAATGACGATATTGGCAATCACCAGAGCCCAGGCCGTCCTGATCATGGACTGGCCGCTGGTCGGGCGAAGTAGGGTGGAGGTCATTTTATTTTCCTTTGCGTCTAGGCTGACCATTTGAAGTGCTTGCTGGCCAGGGCCCCGAAGATGAGGGCCGCTAGCAGAAGAATGAGGTGGGGTAGGGGCAGGAAGGTCTGGCTGACCAGGTCGGCCCGTAGGGCGTTGCCCAGGGCTGCTGAGGGCAGGAGGTCTACCAGGGGCCCTAGCCAGGAGGGGTAGCGGTCGGTGGGAATCAGAATTCCGCCAGCGGCTGCTAGCAGGGCCCAGGCCATGTTGACGATGGCCAGGGTGGCTTCTGCCCGGACGGTTCCGGCTATGAGCAGGGCCAGGGAGGTGAAGGCCATG
>DKXC01000004.1:7102-7324 GCA_002492045.1 Micrococcaceae bacterium UBA7136 | reverse complement strand
CAGTAGTAGGGTAGGCAGGCTGAGCAGAATCCCGGTGAGCTGGGGTTGCCAGCCCAGGGCTAGGGCGCTTAGGCCGACCAGCAGATACTGGAGGGCTAGCACAGCCAGGACGGCCAGGAGCTTACCTGCAATCAGCCCCTTGGAGCCCAGGGGGGTGGTGGCCAAAAACTGGAGGGCCCCGTAGCGGCGGTCAAAGCCGGTGGCGATGCCCTGGCCGGTCAA
>DKXC01000004.1:1533-6783 GCA_002492045.1 Micrococcaceae bacterium UBA7136 | reverse complement strand
GTGGCGATGCCCTGGCCGGTCAAGGCGGTAGAGAGCAGGCAGAGGGCCAGGACCCCGGGGAGGGCAATATCTACCCGCTGGACTCCGGCCTCTTGGGCCCAGGGATCCAGGAAGCTGGTGAAGGTCAGGGCGCCCAGGGCCATGAGGGGGAAGGCTAGGGAGACCATGAGCTGTTCGGCGTTTTTGAGGACGCTGATGGTCTCGTAGGCTCCCTGGGCTAGAATCCGCCGGTAGGCGGGGGCTGCTAGCTGCTGGCTTTCTTCTCTCATACGTCCTTACCTTTGGCTAGTTCCAGGTAGATGTCTTCCAGGCTGCGTTTGGCTAGGGAGAGCTGCTGGGGCAGGGTTCCCTGGGCTGCCCAGTAGGCGGTCAAGTCTGCCAGGTGCTGGGGGGTCAGGGGACCGGTCAGGCGGTAATGGCCGGGGGTTTCTTGGGCCAGTTCTAGGCCCGTCGGTGGCCCAGCTGGCCAGACGTCTTGGAGGGTGAGGTCGGGGCTGGTGTGGAAGCTGAGTTCTGGTTGCTTGCCTTGACCTCGGGCTAGGAAGTCCTCGATGGGGCCGGAGGCCAGGAGCCTGCCCTGGTGGAGCATGTAGATTTGGTCGGCAATTTTTTGGGCGTCATCCAGCAGGTGGGTGGTCAGGATGATGGCTACTCCCTGCTCTTTGAGCTGGCGGATGAGGTCGAAGACCTGGGTGCGGGCCTGGGGGTCCATGCCGGCGGTGGGTTCGTCCAGGAAGAGGACTCTGGGCTGGCCGATCAGGGCGGCTGCTAGGGCTACCTTTTGTTTTTGGCCGCCGGAGAGTCTGCGGATACTGCCCTTGTAGCGGTCGATGCCTAGCTGGGCTGCCAGCTGGTCGGGATCTAGAGGCCTGGTGTAGAGGCGGGCCAGGTGCCGTAGAAGAGGCAGGGGGCGGGCTGCCTGGGGGAGTCCGCTTTCTTGCAACATGATCCCTACCTGGGCTCGCAGCTGGCTGCTGGCCTGCCAGGGGTCGAGTCCTAGGAGCCGTACCCGACCTTGATCTGGTTTCATGAGCCCCTGCATACAGGCCAGGGTGGTGCTTTTTCCGGCCCCGTTGGCTCCCAGCAGGACGGTGACCTGGCCGGGGTAGATCTCGAGGGTCAGGTCTTGAAGGGCAGGGTAGAGGCCCTGGGGGATTAGGTCTTGGGCCTGGGCAGGACGGTAGTCCTTGGCGGGTTTGAAGTATTTGCTGACCTGCTGGAGGGTGAGGACGGGCTCTGGTCTGCCTCTTTGCAGGCTGAGGCTGGCGGTGGGGGTCTGGGCTTTGGTCACTTGTTTATTCTAGACTTTCTGTCTCTTCATACCCTTCAAGTCTGGACGGCTTGGGGTGGGAAAGTTATACTGAAAGGGTGTTATTATGAATTATTCATAATAAACTTCTCCCCTGGGTGAAGATAGGCAGTCCTTACTAGACGTTCATGGTCAATTAGGACATGCTTTACTTATGTATTCCGCAGAGAAAGGTTCGCGCATGGCAAAGGGACGCCAAGGCTCTGCAGAAACAGAAGAACGCACACGAGACCGGGTGCTCCAAGGAGTCCTGACTCACGGCCCTGTTTCTGCCGCCAAGCTCGGTGAACTACTGAGCCTGACCCCCGCCGCCATCCGTCGCCACCTGGACGCCCTGGAAGAAGAACACCTGGTCGAAGTCACCAGCCATCGCCAGCACGGAGCAGGCGCCGGACGTCCTGCCCGCCGCTACGTTATCGCCCCTCAGGGGCACAGCCAGCTGGGCAACGACTACCTCATGATCGCCAAGGACGCCCTGACCATGCTGCGGCAGACCGTCGGTGAAGAAGCCCTCAAGCAGTTCGCCACTGCCCGGGTCAGCGAAATGGAAGAACGCTACCGGCCCCTGGTTGAAGCAGCCGGCCCTAATATCGCAGACCGGGCTCAGGCCCTGGCTGACGCCATGAGCCGGGACGGATTTGTAGCCTCAGCTGCCCCCATGGGACCCAGCCTGGGAGCTGTCACTCGCCTGCCTGAGTCTATGATTGCCTCTATGCAGCTCTGCCAGGGCCACTGCCCGGTGCGAGACCTAGCCGAAGACTTCACTGTCTTCTGCGATCAGGAAACCCAGCTGATTGCAGACCTGCTAGGGGTGGACGTCCGCAGGCTCTCCACCATGGCCCAGGGGGCCCACGTCTGCACCACCCACATTCCCCTTTCCCGCCTGACTGCCAGCCTGGCAGAAGAAAAAGCGGAAGAGCCCGGGCCAGCAGAAGAAGCAGCCCAGTAGCTAAGCACTAGATTTCCCAGCAGTCAGGGGCCCGCCAGACGGGCAAAGGCTGCACGAAAAAGTGTTCACATGAACCGTGAAACAACCAGTAAGAAAGGCCCTAATGACTGAACAGGTTGGGCGCGAAGCCAACAACACCGTCATTTCCGAGATTCTGGAGGCAAACCCCGAACTCGAAGGTATCGGTACCTACGAGTACGGTTGGGCTGACTCCGACGAAGCCGGCCAGGCAGCCAAGCGCGGCCTGGATGAGGACGTAGTCCGCGACATCTCCGCCAAGAAGAACGAGCCCGAATGGATGCTAGATCTGCGCCTGAAGGCCCTCAAGTTCTTCGACCGCAAGCCCATGCCCGCCTGGGGTGCTGATCTGTCAGGCATCGACTTCGACAACATCAAGTACTTCGTCCGCTCCACTGAGCGTCAGGCTGAGACCTGGGAAGACCTGCCCGAAGACATCCGCACCACCTACGAGAAGCTGGGTATTCCCGAAGCTGAACGTAACCGCCTGGTTGCCGGTGTAGCCGCCCAGTACGAGTCCGAGGTGGTCTACCACCAGATTCGTGAAGACCTGGAAGCCCAGGGCGTCATCTTCCTGGACACCGATACCGCCCTCAAGGAACACCCCGAGTTCTTCGAAGAGTACTTCGGCTCCGTTATTCCCGCCGGTGACAACAAGTTTGCAGCCCTTAACACTGCGGTCTGGTCTGGTGGCTCCTTCGTCTACGTCCCCCCGGGCGTCCACGTAGAAATCCCCCTGCAGGCCTACTTCCGTATCAACACCGAGAACATGGGCCAGTTCGAGCGCACCCTGATTATCGCTGACGAGGGCTCCTACGTTCACTACATTGAGGGCTGCACCGCCCCCATCTATAAGACCGACTCCCTGCACTCGGCCGTTGTTGAGATCATCGTCAAGAAGAACGCCCGCGTTCGCTACACCACCATCCAGAACTGGTCCAACAACGTCTACAACCTGGTCACCAAGCGGGCTATCGCCCACGAGGGTGCCACCATGGAGTGGATCGACGGCAACATCGGTTCTAAGGTCACCCAGAAGTACCCGGCCGTCTACATGGTGGGTGAGCACGCCAAGGGTGAGACCCTCTCCATCGCCTTTGCCGGTGAGGGCCAGCACCAGGACACCGGTTCCAAGATGGTGCACATCGCCCCCAACACCTCCTCTACCATCGTCTCTAAGTCGGTAGCCCGCAACGGCGGCCGCTCCGCCTACCGAGGCCTGGTTCAGGTACGTGAAGGCGCCTCCCACGCCAAGAGCTCCGTGGTCTGTGACGCCCTGCTGGTGGACACCATCTCCCGCTCCGACACCTACCCCTACGTAGACATCCGCGAGGACGACGTCACCATGGGGCATGAGGCAACCGTCTCCCGTGTTTCTGAAGAGCAGCTCTTCTACCTGCAGCAGCGCGGCCTGCCCGAGGACGAGGCCATGGCCATGATCGTCCGCGGCTTCGTCGAGCCCATCGCCCGCGAGCTGCCCATGGAATACGCACTCGAACTCAACCGCCTGATCGAACTCCAGATGGAAGGATCTGTAGGCTAATATGGCTAGCACTGAAAAGCAGGGGCACAACAACCCCGTCATCCCCGGCATGGACCAGGAAGGCGAAAAGCTCGCCACCGAGTTCGCCCAGGACGACACCATCCGCGTCTCTAAGCACAACACCGACAAGGTGCAGATTGACGGCTCCCGGGCCGAGCGTAAGACCTCCTACCTGGTAGAGGACTTCGCCCCCCTGACCGGCCGGGAAGAAGACTGGCGCTTCACCCCCCTCAAGCGACTGGGCGGCCTGCACACCGAGGCCCTGACCGGCCAGGCTCCTGCCCTGGACATCAAGGCACCCGCCCAGGTGACCGTTGAGACCATCGAGCGGACCGACGCCCGTATCGGTAGCGCTGGCATCCCCGAAGACCGGGTAGCTGCCAACGCCTGGTCCTCCTTTGCCCAGGCCACTGCTATTACCGTGCCGGCCGAAGCTGAACTGGACTCCATCATTGAGGTTGCTATCCGCGGTGAGGCCAAGGAAGCTGCCGCTCAGCACATCTTTGTTGAGACCAAGCCCTTCTCGAAGGCTGTTCTGGTGCTGCGCCACTCCGGCTCTGCTGTGCTCTCCCAGAACATCGAGTTCAAGGTAGGCGACTCTTCCTCTCTGACCGTCATTAGCGTTCAGCAGTGGGACGATGACGCCATCCACGCCTCCGCCCAGTACGCTTCTCTGGGCCGGGACTCCAAGTTCAAGCACGTCAACGTCTCCCTGGGTGGCGACCTGGTGCGGGTCACCCCCTCCACCAAGTTCACCGCCCCCGGCGCCGAGACCGAAATGTACGGCCTCTACTTTGTGGACGCTGGCCAGCACATCGAGAACCGTCTCTTTGTGGCCCACACCGTGCCCAACTGCAAGTCCCGCGTCACCTACAAGGGTGCCCTGCAGGGCAAGGCCGCTCACTCCGTCTGGGTGGGCGACGTGCTGATCGGTAAGGAAGCAGAAGGTACCGACACCTACGAGCTCAACCGCAACCTGATCCTGGAAGACGGCCCCCGCGCCGACTCCGTCCCCAACCTGGAAATTGAGACCGGCCTCATTGAGGGTGCCGGCCACGCCTCGACCACCGGCCAGCTGGACGAGCAGCACCTCTGGTACCTGCAGGCCCGCGGTATCCCTGAGGCTGAGGCCCGTCGCCTGGTTGTTCGCGGCTTCCTCAACGAAATCATCCAGCAGATTCGTATCCCCGAGCTGGAAGAGCAGCTGACCGAGGCTCTCGAAGCCGAACTGGCAATTTCCAACAACTAAACTTTTAGCTTCTTACAGGAGAAAAACACTATGGCAACCCTTGAAATCAAGGACCTCCACGTCTCCGTCATCCTGGACGACGAAAACACCAAGCCCATCCTCAAGGGCGTTAACCTGACCATCAAGTCTGGTGAAATCCACGCCATCATGGGCCCCAACGGCTCCGGCAAGTCCACCCTGGC
>DKXC01000004.1:727-1267 GCA_002492045.1 Micrococcaceae bacterium UBA7136 | reverse complement strand
CGGCTCCGGCAAGTCCACCCTGGCTTCCACCATCGCCGGTCACCCCAAGTACCAGATTGACTCCGGCGAGATTCTGCTGGACGGCGAGGACGTCACCGAAATGTCCGTAGACGAGCGTGCCCGTGCCGGTCTCTTCCTGGCCATGCAGTACCCTGTCGAAATCCCCGGCGTCACCATGAGCAACTTCCTGCGTTCTGCCAAGACCGCTGTGGACGGCGAAGCACCCGCCCTGCGCACCTGGACCAAGGAAGTCAAGGAAGCTATGGAGAACCTCTCCATCGACCCTGCTTTCGTAGCCCGTAACGTCAACGAGGGCTTCTCTGGCGGCGAGAAGAAGCGCCACGAGATCCTGCAGCTGGAACTGCTCAAGCCCAAGTTCGGTATCCTGGACGAGACCGACTCCGGCCTGGACGTTGACGCGCTCAAGGTTGTTTCTGAGGGCGTTAACCGGGCCCACCAGTCCAACGACATGGGCGTTATGCTCATTACCCACTACACCCGAATCCTGCGCTACATCAAGCCCCAGTTTGTTCACGTCTT
>DKXC01000004.1:0-406 GCA_002492045.1 Micrococcaceae bacterium UBA7136 | reverse complement strand
GTGGACGGCAAGATGGTAGACCAGGGTGGCCCCGAGCTGGCTGACCGCCTGGAAGAAGAGGGTTACGAGCGTTACCTGGCTGCCAAGTAGGGCCAGGCTGAAGAGCATTCGAGAAAGGTGATGGGATGACTGAGAATCCTACCTCTCGCCCCAGCCAGGAGGAGCTAGAAGAAGCCCTCAAGAACGTGATTGACCCCGAACTGGGTGTCAACATCGTTGATTTGGGTCTGCTCTACGGCATGCGCTGGAATGAGCAGGGCGCCCTGGTACTGGACATGACCCTGACCACCGCAGCCTGCCCTCTGCAGGATGTGATTGAGGAGCAGGTCCAGCAGAACCTGGAAACCATGCTAGAAGAATGGCATGTTAACTGGGTTTGGATGCCGCCTTGGGGTCCCGAGCGGAT
>DKXC01000096.1:6332-13888 GCA_002492045.1 Micrococcaceae bacterium UBA7136 | reverse complement strand
CGGGGCGGTGAGGGGGGTGAGGCTGCTGGTATCCATGGCTTTTTTAGTTTACGCCTACTTCACTAGGGGGGGCGAGGTGTTATCCTGGTCTCACCTGATCTTTTGTCGAGGAGGAAAAAGAGCATGTTTGCACCTGGCGCCCCAGCGCTTTTTGTCTTGCTGGGCTATATCTGCTTGGGCCTGCTTCTGCTGGTGGTTCTGCGGGGTTTTCACCAGAAGAATAAGGTGGAGATTCGGGTGATTCGTAAGCGCCTGGGGCTGGGCCAGACTGGCCCGGAAGGCAAGCTCGACGGCAAGGAGAGGAAGTAGATGATGCTACTGGCTGCCACTAACCCCCTGGTACCTACCGGAACCGAAGTTGTTTTTAGCCTGCTGGGCCTGGTGCTTATGGTGGGCTGGGTTGCCCTGCTGATCTTTGGGATCAAGGTCCTGCTGACCTGGCACCGTAAGAATAAGCTGCGCACCATCGAGCTAGAGTTCGAGGAGCGAGCCATAGACGCCCGCCGGGCCCGGCAGAAAGAATCTGGGGAATCTTAATATGCTGGCAAGTCTCTTTGACCGTAACTACACCCAGAATGAGCTGAGTAAGTTTGCCTGTGCCTGGGCTGAGAAACTAGAGGCTCTTGAAGCTTCTGGGGGCGGTGCTACCGAGAAGCAGTTTACGCAGCAGTTTTGGATTGGCTTGCTCAAGTGCTTTGGAATCTCTGACGAACGAACCTTGCTCTTTGAACGTGAGGCCAGACGCGCCTCGACCAATAACCGTGGCTGGGTCGATGTTTTTTGGCCTGGTGTGCTCCTGGTCGAGCAGAAATCGGTCAATAGACCTCTTGAAGCTGCGAGTCTTCAAGCTGATGACTATCTAAGTGGCGGGTCTATTTCTGAACATGAGTGGCCTAAGTATGTTATTTCCTGTAACTTCAAAAGCTTTGTTCTGACAAATTCTAAGACTAATGAGACCTGGTCTTTTACTCTGGACGAGCTTCCTGATTATGTTGATCAGTTGAAATTCATGGCTGGGCAAGAGACCGTTGAGAAGCGCGAGGAAGAAGAGGCCACTATTCAGGCCTCGAAGATTATGGCGCGTCTCTATCAGTCCTTGGTTGGTGAAGATTCTGATGCTCCTGTGGGTGAGGACGCTCCCGAGAACAGTGGGGCTGAGGACCCAGCGGTAGAACGAGCTTCCATATTTTTGACTCGAATTCTTTTCTTGCTCTTTGGCGATGACGCTGGGCTCTGGGAGAACGACCTTTTCTATCGTTTCATTGAGGAGCGTACTCAGCCTGATGGATCTGATTTAGGTGTGCAGATTGCTGGTCTCTTCGATTACTTGAACACACCAGAGCAGCAGAGAACAAGAGTACAGAGGAACGTGCCTGACTTGGTTCAGCGCTTCCCTTATGTGAATGGTGGTCTCTTTGCTGAGCGTACTCCTGTTGAGTATTTTGA
The DNA here is from genome assembly GCA_002492045.1 of Micrococcaceae bacterium UBA7136. Taxonomy (GTDB): domain Bacteria; phylum Actinomycetota; class Actinomycetes; order Actinomycetales; family Micrococcaceae; genus Rothia. Next base: position 12,442 of record DKXC01000096.1, on the reverse strand, counting down.
TGCTGAGATGAGAGCTGCCCTGCTGGACGCCTGTCGTTTCCGCTGGACTCGTATTTCTACCGCTATTTTTGGGTCGATGTTTCAGCTGGTGAAGTCTCGGGAGGCTCGGCGAGCAGCTGGCGAACATTACACTGCTGAGGCTGATATTTTGAAGACTATTGGACCGCTCTTCCTTGATGACTTGCGGGCTGAGGCTAACCGCCTTATTTCTTCAAAATCAACTTCTCGCAGGGCCTTTGCTGATTTCTTAGATTCCTTGACTGAGATGCGTTTTCTTGATCCTGCTTGCGGGTCTGGAAACTTCTTGCAGGTGGCTTATGCCAAGCTGCGTGAGATTGAGACCGATGTTTTGGCTGAGATGAATCGCCGTGAGGGTGGTGAGACTCAGCTGTTGGGTACCTTGGGCACGCGCCTGTCGATTGAGCAGTTCTACGGCTTTGAGATTAACTGGTGGCCCTCGCGTATTGCTGAGGTTGCTATGTTCCTGACGGAGTTTCAGGCTGACCAGTATTTGGCTTCAAGGGTTGGTGAGGCTCCGGCCCGCCTGCCTATTGCTACAACTGCCAAGATTGTGCATGCAGATGCGCTCGCCTTGGATTGGCGGGCGGAGATCCCCGAAGCTCAGGGAAAGACCTATATCTTTGGTAACCCGCCCTTTATTGGTCAGTGGACCAAAACTAAGGAACAAACCGAAGCCATGAAGCGGGTTTGGGGTAAAGACTATGACGGTTACCTAGATTTTGTGACGGCCTGGTTCAAGAAATCCTCAGATTTCTTTACGGGCGCTGATCTGGCATCATCACTCGAGAGAGAGAGAGAGAGAGAGAGAGAGAGGGAGAGTTTGCCTTCGTTTCAACTAACTCTATTTCTCAGGGTCAGGCCGTGCCTGCCCTTTTCGGCCCGCTTCTCCGGGACGGATGGCGTATCAAGTTCGCCTACCGCACCTTCCCCTGGAACTCCGAGGCGCCTGGTAAGGCCGCTGTGCACTGTGTAATTACGGGCTACACCAGGGACGAGAGCGCTCGTCAGCGTCTTTTTAATTATGACTGGAAGACTAGGGAAACTCAGGAACTTAAGGTGAAGACCGGCATCAATGCCTATTTACTGGACGCCGCGAACGTGCTCATCACGAAGAGGTCGAAGCCACTGAGCCCTGAGTTACCTGAAGCAAGATTTGGTACCAAACCAGCAGACAACGGTAATTTAATCGTTGAAGCTTCAGATATTCAAGAAGCTCTTCGAGATAGCTCAGCAGCTAAATATTTAAGAAAATATCGTATGGGCCGTGAATTGGTGCGGGGTTTAGAACGTTGGTGCCTATGGCTAGAAGATGTAGATCCTGCTGATATCGAAAATAGCTCTTTTCTTAAGAACCGTATCGAGCAAAATCGTATCTGGAGAAGCCAACAGACTCCGAGTGGGGATGCCTATAAATTGCGGAACATGCCCCACCTTATGCGGCCGAACAAGAACCGTCCCTTGACTGACTATGTGGGTATTCCACGTGTAGTCTCCGAGAATCGGTTATTTTACACAGCAGATTTATTAGAAGCAGAAACCATCGCTGGCGATAAGGTCTATACAGCTGAAGACCCGGATGGTTTCCTTTTCGCTATTATCAGCTCTTCAATGTTTATGACCTGGCAACGTGCTATCGGAGGCCGATTGAAGTCTGATTTAAGTTTCTCCAACACTATTGTTTGGAATAATCTTCCTCTGCCTGCTGTAGATGCTAGGTTGCGTCAGAAAATCATTGAAGCGGGCAAGGGTGTACTGGCAGCTCGTGAAGCAATCGCTGACCGGGCAGGAGGCACACGTTCGCTGGCGGATATGTACAACCCCCTAGCAATGGATAAGGGGCTGCTGGATGCTCATAAGAAGCTGGACCGTTTGGTTGATAAGGCCTTCGGTGCTCCTAAGACCTTGTCCTCAAGTAGCCAACGTCTAGAGCTGCTGTTTAAAAACTATCGTCTTCTTGAAGAGAAGCTAAATAGCTAAGGAATACATGGCAAAAGCGTTGCGCTATCGCAAGACTTTTGCCATGCTTCCTGAGGTATCCTAGGCCTCAGCCTCGACCGTCCTTAGGCTTCCCTGAGATCCTCTTGGTTCCCTTTGCCTGCCTCAAGCTCGTCAATGGCGCTGAGTAACTTGCGGGCATTGGCAGGGGAGCGTAAGAGATAGGCCGTTTCTGAATTTTGCGGCAAGTCTTCTTTGCCGGTAACGGTCATAGACATGGTCTTCTCCTCAGGACGGAATCTATCCGTTTTATCTGGCCTGAATGTGCCAGAAACTCTATGAATGTGGGAGATTTTCTGGCACATTCAAAGAGTTTCCGGCACACTCACTGCAAGTGTCAGGGCCCAGCCAGGGCGGAGGCCCAAGGACGCCCGCCCCAGCCCCTGGCCTCCCTAGAAGTAGTAGGGGTAGGCCTCCCAGTTGGGGTCCCGCTTTTCCAGGAAAGCGTCCCGGCCCTCAACTGCCTCATCGGTCATGTAGGCCATGCGGGTGGCCTCACCGGCAAAGACCTGCTGGCCCACCATGCCGTCATCCGGCAGGTTAAAAGCGAACTTGAGCATACGGATGGCCTGCGGTGACTGGCGGGCAATATGGGCCGCGTACTCCAGACCCTTGGTCTCCAACTGGGCATGGGGCACCACATCATTCACGGCCCCCATCTCGTACATGCGCTGAGCGTCGTACTCTTTAGCCAAGAAGAAAATCTCCCGGGCAAACTTCTGGCCCACCTGCCGGGCAAGCAGAGCCGAACCGTAGCCGGCGTCAAAGGAACCCACGGTCGCGTCGGTCTGCTTGAACTTGCCGTACTCCTCAGAGGCAATGGTCAGGTCGGCCACCACGTGCAGGGAATGGCCGCCGCCAGCAGCCCAACCAGATACCAAGGCAATGACCACCTTGGGCATGGTCCGAATCAGCCGCTGCACCTCCAGAATGTGCAGGCGGCCAGCCCGGGCAGGGTCAATCGAGTCGCGGGTCTCACCCTCGGCGTAGCGGTAGCCGTCGCGGCCGCGAATCCGCTGGTCCCCGCCAGAGCAGAAGGCCCAGCCGCCGTCCTTAGCAGAAGGGCCGTTACCGGTCAGCAGGACCGTGCCCACATTAGAGGTCATGCGGGCGTGGTCGAGCACCCGGTAGAGTTCATCAACAGTGTGGGGGCGGAAGGCGTTACGCACCTCGGGCCGGTCAAAGGCGATACGGACGGTGGGCAGATCACGAACAATCTCACCGTCCTGGTCACGCTCAACCTGACGGTGGTAGGTGATGTCGGTCAGGTCTTCGAAGCCCTCCACCAGGCGCCACTGGTAGGGGTCAAAAATGTCAGAAACCTTGCTGGGTAGTTCACTAGTCATGGAAACTAGTCTACCGAGCAAGGTTTCTGCTAGCTGAAAGCTAGGGGCCTATCAGGCTGGTTGGTCTTAGCGGGAGAGCTCCACGGCCCGGTCGAACTCCTCCTCAATGGCCTGGGCCTCGGGGGAGTCACCCTTGTAGGTGGCTACCGAGATGATGTAGGCAAAGAGCAGGTTGACGGCGAAACCGGGAACAATCTCGTACATGAGCCCCTTCAGAGCGGGGTTGTAACCCCAGACGAAGACGGTGATAGCGCCGGCAATCATGCCAGCTAGGGCACCGGGGGCGGTCAGCTTACGCCAGTAGAGGGAGAGCAGGACGGTGGGGCCAAAGGCTGCACCAAAACCGGCCCAGGCGAAGGAAACCAGGGACAGGACCGAGCTGTTCTGCTCCCAGGCTAGGGCGGCAGCAATCAGAGAGACTACTAGCACACCGGCCCGGCCCAGCCAGAGGCCCTTGGCAGCAGAGATTTCCTTGCCACCGGCAGCCATCTTGTAGAGGTCCTCAGCCAGGGCAGAGGAGCAAACGATCAGCTGGGAAGACAGGGTGGACATAATAGCTGCCAGGACGGCTGCCAGGACGAAACCAGCCAGCAGGGGGTGCAGCAGAATCTGGGAGAGATCCAGGAAGACCGATTCGGCGTTCTTGGTGTCGGTCAGGTTAGCGTCGGGGTTCTTAGCGAAGTAGGCGATACCGATCAGACCGGCGCTCATGGCGCCGACCATGGTGGCAGCCATCCAGCTGATGCCGATACGGCGGCCTGCGGTAGCGTCCTGGGCTGAGCGTAGGCCCATGAAGCGAACAATAATATGGGGCTGACCGAAGTAGCCCAGGCCCCAGGCGGCAGAGGAGATAATGCCCAGGACGGTGGTTCCTGCGAAGAGGGAGAGGGCGTTGGGGTTGACCTGGGTGATGGTCTCTTGCAGGCCAGAGAAACCACCCACATAGATGAAGGCCATGATGGGCAGAACAATGAGGGCTGCTAGCATGAGCAGACCCTGGACGACGTCGGTGTAGGTTGCGCCCAGGAAGCCACCGAAGAGGGTGTAGAGGACGGTCACACCAGCCACAATCAGCATGCCCTGGTGGTAGTTACCGCCAAAGGTGGACTGGAAGAAGACGCCACCGGCCACCATGCCGGAGGAGACGTAGAAGGTGAAGAAGACCAGGATGACCAGGGAGGAGAAGATACGAATTAGGCCCCGCTTGTCGCGCAGGCGGTTGTGGAAGAAGACCGGGACGGTGACCGAGTTGTTGGAAACCTCAGTGTAGGAGCGTAGACGGGGGGCTACGAACTTCCAGTTGAGCCAGGCGCCAGCAGTCAGGCCGATAGCGATCCAGGCTTCGGCTAGGCCGGTGATGTAGAGGGCGCCGGGTAGGCCCATGAGGAGCCAGCCGGACATGTCGGAGGCACCGGCGGAGAGGGCCGCGGCGGTGGGGGAGAGGGAACGTCCGCCCAGGACGTAGTCGTCCAGGTCATTGTTCTTGGACTTGGCCCAGAAACCAATGCCGACCATGGCGGCGAAGTAGATGGTTAAGGCGATGATCTGATAGGTTGTATCGCTCATGCTAGCCCCTTTGCTGTGAGAGTGTGGTGGGTCGAGACCCGGTAGTGAGGCCACGAATCCGTAGCCTGCTTATCAGTTCTAGAGCATAATACTATCCTTAGCCATATCAAAGTAGGTTCTTAAGTATTACTTTATAAATTTTTTCCGCCAGGCCCAGCCAGCAGGCCCAGGGGGTCTGTCACCACCCAGGGCTCCTGGCTGATAAGAGCCGGGTCAAAAACCTCCAGCAGCTGCCCGGCAGAATCCGGAGAAGCCCCAGAAGGCAGGGCCGGTAGGGGAATAGAAGCCGCTATCAACCCCAGAATAGACTCCCGGCTAGCCCCGGCCTCCAGTAGCTGGGCCAGGGTAACAGCCCCGTCCCGCTTGGCCAGCCGCTGACCCTGGGTATTGAGGGCCAGAGGCACATGGGCGTAGGAAGGGGTGGGCAGGCCCAGCAGCTGGGCCAGGTAGGCCTGACGGGGTGAAGAGGGCAGCAGGTCATCCCCCCTCACAATCTCGGTCACCCCCTGGTAGTGGTCGTCTACCACGCAGACCAGGTTGTAGGCGTAGGTGCCGTCGTTACGGCGCAGCACCAAATCATCCACCTGGCCCCGGTAGTCACCGGCAAAGCGGTCTGTGACCGTCCAATGGGTTACTTCTGCCCGCAGGCGCAGGGCCGCCGGACGTTGAGCCCGCCGGGTGGCCCGCTCGGCCTCGGCCAGAGACCGGCAGGTGCCCGGGTAGGCCCCCGGTGCCCCGTGCGGGGCCGAGGAGGCCGCCTGAATCTCCTTGCGGGTACAGAAGCACTCATAGACTAGGCCGGCCTCTTGCAGCTGGGCCAGGGCCTCATCATAGGCGTCAATCCGGTTGCTCTGGTAGAGCACAGGCCCCTCCCAGTCCAGCCCCAGGGAGGCCAAATCCTCCAGCTGACGCTCCGCAGCCCCCGGACGCACCCGGTCTAAATCCTCTACCCGCATCTTGAAGCTTCCGCCCACAGACCGGGCCAGCAGCCAGGCCAGCAGGGCGGTGCGGAGATTACCCAGGTGTAAATCACCCGACGGAGAGGGAGCATAACGGCCGGTATAGGGCAGTGAAGAAGTCATGCCACTAGTTTAGAGGGGAGGCTTATTCATAGGAGGGTAGGCGAAGGCAGGCTCGCGGCGAAGCCGCTGGCGCGGGGGCTGGCCTGAATCGCCGAGTTTA
>DKXC01000096.1:0-6062 GCA_002492045.1 Micrococcaceae bacterium UBA7136 | reverse complement strand
CGAGGCGAGAGGGATGCGGCGAGCGCGAGTCTGCAAGCCTAGCCCGACCTAATGAATAAGCCTCAGGGGAGGGCTGTCGGCAGAAATGTGGTGCAGTAACCTGGGCAAAGAATTCTGCACTGGCTGGGCTTGTCCAGTAGCGTAGAGGGTATGGCTAATATTCTTGAAATCGCTGACGGTGTCTACCAGATCTCAAGCGACAACTACCGGCTCAGCAGTGGCCTGATTCTAGGCCAAACCCAGGCCCTGGTCATTGATACCGGCGCTGGGCCCCGCCAGGGCCAGGAAGTGCTGGATGCTGTGCGAAGCCTGACCGACCTGCCCCTGGCCGTGGTCAACAGCCACGCCCACTTTGACCGTTTCATGGGTAATGCGGTCTTTGAAGCAGCTGGAGCCCGTGACTTCTGGGCCCACCCCCGCACCGCCCAGGCCATTGCCCAGCGGGGCGACGCCCAGCGTCCCTATGTTGAGGTACTAGAACCCGAAATGGCCCACCGGCAGGGCCCAGCTACCCAGCTGGTTGTCCCCAACCGCCTGCTGGCAGAAGAAGTCAACCGCTCCTCCTTCACCCAGCTATATCTAGGCGGTCGAACCGTCACCCTCATCTACCTGGGCCCAGCCCACACTGACGGGGATGTCCTGGTAGGGGTAGAAGACATCCTCTTTACTGGCGACATTGTGGAACAGGGCTCAGAACCGGCCTTTGAGGACTCCTACCCGGCCTTCTGGGTCACTGCCCTCCAAGACATTGCCGGTCTAGAACGCTACCGGGTTTTTGTGCCCGGGCACGGCAAGCCGGTAGACCGGGCCTTTGTAGAACGGATGGGGCAAACCATGGGCCAGGCTATTGAGCGTCTACAGTCCTCGGCCCTGGCCCAGGATTCGCAGGTACGCACCGCCTCCATGTACCAGCTGCCCTACTCGGGCGGGGCCAGCCGCATCCTGCTGGACCGACTGCGCCAGCTCGAGCAGGCAGAGAACTAGTAGGCCCAGACCTTACGGTAGGCGCTGCGCTGCTTATTCTGGGGCCTTAGTAGGGCAATCAGGACGCTGGTGGTGAAGGTAGCTGTCGCAATAATCAGGCAAATAGCAGCTACCGAAGCAGAACCCGGAATGGGGTTAGTGTCGGTAATCCAGTAGAGGGCCAGGGCGCAGAAGCCCACAAAGAAACTGGTAATCGACAGCAGGGGCACCAGAATCAGGCCCGACCGCTGGGTGCTGTTCATATCCAGCTCTTCAGACCGCAAGAAACGCAGGATAACCAGACCCAAAATACCCCAGAGCCCGGTCAACAAAATAGCACTGACCACGTCGGCAGGCCGATGCCAGCCGTTAATGATGGTGGAGTAGCCCGCCGCCATAGCAATCAGCATGCCAAAGAAGGCCACCGAGGGGCGGAAGCGCTTGGGGGAGGCCAAGAAAAGGGCCAGCCCAGCCGCAGCCGCAAAGGTGGTGTGACCAGAGGGGGCAGAATTGCCCAGGGCCTCCTGGATACCCAGGTTGGGCTTGACCAGGAAGAAGTTCTTGAGCAACTGGGTGCTGACATTGGCCCCCACCGCCATAGCCAGGCCCACTAGGGCCGGCACAAAACGGTGCTTCCAGACCAGAATAAAGACCAGGCCAATACCGGCAGCCAGGGCCCCGGTCGCTGGAACCAAATCTAGCAGCTGGGAGGTTTGCTCCGTGTAGGTCAGAAACTGGTAGGAAAACTCCTGAAAGGCCACCTCATCTAGCCGCTGGCCCCGTTCAGTAGTCAAAAAGAAGGAAAGAGTGCTGTAGAGCAGGGCAAAGAGGACCCCGGCAGAGAAGAAGTGCTGCAGAAGAATCCAGAGGGAGGGGCGGGTCTGCCGAATATGGGAGGGCGCTAGCATGTGAAGCCGTCCTGAAGGACTATTCTCGCCCCGGTAGGGGCCGGGCTGGCCCCGGTAACCTGCCTGGAAGCCAGCAGCTGGGGCAGGACGGAGAGGCGCCTGGGCCTGTCGGTTAGGCCCGGCCTGGGCTTGGTAGCTGGTCTTAGCTGCTGCCGGACGGGGAGCAGAGAGGGGTCGGGTGGCCTGAATCGGTTGAGTCTGAGGGGCTGCTGCCTGGCGGGCCTGGGCCTGAGGCCCAGTCAGGGGGACGGTCGCGTCATCGGCTGCGGGGTCGGGCACCGCAGACTGGGGAGACAGAACCACGGTAGGATCCTGATCAGCAGAGGCCCGGTAGGGAGGTAAAACCACCGTAGCCTCCTGGTCAGAGGACCAAGAAGCCTGCTGACGCTTCTGATCACGATTCACACTGAACCCCCACTAGCACTTCCAGTAAAAACTACCCATCCTCAGCCGTCTGGGGCTGCTAAAACCCCTCAGGCCGGGTGTAGAAAACCTGCACCAGACCTTATTGTGACAAATTCACATGTGACTTTCCTGGGAACCGACCCCAAGAAAGGAAAAAGGTACATTAAAAGACATGACAGCAGCCCCCCTCCCCGCCCTCCAAGAGATTCTGGCCCAGACCAGAGTCGTCTGCCTGCCCATGCGGGTGCCCTTCCGCGGCGTCCAAATCCGCCAAACAGCCCTGATTCAGGGCCCCTACGGCTGGGGAGAATTCGCCCCCTTCACCGAATACGACCCCCAAGAAGCAGCCCCCTGGCTGGCCGCCGCCCTAGAGTCCGCCTACCAGCCACCCCTGCCCCTGCTGAGGCAGACCATCCCCCTCAACGCCACCCTGCCCGCCGTCCCAGCAGGCCAGGTTCAAGAAGTCTTGGCCAGCTACCGGGGCCCCATCCAAGAAATCAAGGTCAAGGTAGCCCAGACCGGCCTGCCCTTTGACGAGTCCCTGGCCCAGGACTACGCCCGTCTGGCCGCCACCCGCCAACTTTTGCCCCAGGCCCGCATCAAGATTGACGCCAACGGCGGCTGGACCCTACCCCAGGCCTACCAGGCCCTAGAGAAACTCTCAGACCTAGGCCTGCTCTACGCCGAACAACCCGTCGCCAGCCTGACCGACCTGGCCCAGCTACGAGAAGATTTGCGGGCCGCCGGAAACCCCCTGCTGATTGCCGCTGACGAATCGGTTCGCAAGGCCAGCGACCCCCTGAAAGTAGCCCGGCTAGGGGCAGCTGACCTGCTGGTCATCAAATTGGCTCCCCTGGGCGGTTTGCGGCGCTCGCTGACCCTGGTCGAGGAGGCCGGCCTGCCGGTGGTGGTCTCCTCGGCCCTGGAAAGCTCAGTGGGGATAGCCGCCGGAGCCCGCCTGGCCGCCAGCCTGCCCGATCTTCCCTTCGCCTGCGGCCTGGGGACGGTCAGCCTCATGGCCCAGGACGTCAGCGCCCAGCCTCTGGTGGCTCAGGCCGGTCAGCTAGAGGTCCGCCAGGTAGAACCAGACCCCCAACTCCTAGACCAGCTAGCCGCGCCAAAGGAGCTGCGCCGCTGGTGGCTAGAGCGAATCTCAGCCTGCTACCGCCTGCTAGAGGCCGGGCAGGACGAGTAAACTGGGGGAGTGACTCAAGCCCCTTCACCCTCCATCATTAGCGCCATCAGTCTGCTGGACAGCCTGGTTCGTTCTGGCCTGCGCCAGGCCCTGATCGCCCCCGGCTCCCGCTCAGCCCCCCTGGCCTACGCCCTAGCAGCCTTGGACAGGGCCGGGGTAGTGCGTAGCCATGTGCGGGTTGACGAGCGGACGGCCGCCTTTACCGCCCTGGGTATGGCCAAGGCTAGTGGCCAGCCGGTAGCCGTCATTACCACCAGCGGAACAGCTGTGGGAAACTGCGTCCCGGCCCTCATGGAGGCCTACCACAGCGGGCTGCCCCTGGCCCTCATTAGCGCTGACCGACCCCAGCGGCTGCAGGGAAGCGGGGCCAACCAGACCACCCGACAGGTCCCCCTGGCCCCGGCCCACCTGCGGGCCCAGATCAGCCTAGAAAACTACAGCGCCGACCCTGCCGACCCCCAGACCAGCCAGCTCAACCTGGCCCTGGCTGCCCTCACCGGACGAGACCCCGGGGACTGGTCCCGGCCCTCAGACCAGCCGGTGGGTCCGGTACAGATTAACCTGGGCCTGGACACCCCTCTGACCCCTAACCCCACCGACCAGCAGATTCTGACCCGCTGGGCTGACTCCCTGCGTCCTCTGGTAGGGCAGCCGGTGAAGCACCCCAGAAAGACAGATCCCACAGCCAGCAGCTGGCTGAGGGGCCAAGAGCCAGAATCCGCCAGCCCCTTCTACCGCACCCTGGTGATCGCCGGTGACGGGGCTGGGCCAATGGCCCAGGACTTTGCCCAGCAGCTGGGCCTGCCCCTGGTCGCTGAACCTTCCTCGGGCGCCCGCCTGGCCCCCTCAGCCCTACCGGCCTACCCCCAGCTACTGGCCCACAGTCAGCTGACCGGGCAGATTCAGCGGCTGGTTCTCTTTGGTCACCCCACCCTCTCCCGCCCGGTGGCCCAGCTGCTGGCTGACCCGGCCATCCCCGTGGCCCTCTATGAGCCTGAGCCAGCGCCCTGGCATGAGCCTGAGGCCCTGCCCTACCAGACCCTAGACCAGTTAGCTGACCTGGCGGCCTTTGCCGGTGGGGGAGCAGCCAGCGGGGCAGAAGGACTAGCCTGGCAGGAGGCCTGGCGGCGGGAGGCCCAGGAGCTCTACCAGAGCCTGCTGACCCAGGCTGGGCTGGCTAACCCGAACACAGAGACAACCCCTGGCCAAGGTCTAGACCCGCAAAACCTGACCAGCAGGCAGGCCCTGGCCCTAGCCGCCTGGCAGGCCTGCCAGGCCGATGACTCAATCCTGATGCTGGGCTCCTCTAGCCTGATTCGGGACCTAGACTCCCTGGCTCCGGTCGCTGCCCTGGCCCCCCGGGTCTACGCCAACCGGGGTCTGGCAGGGATTGACGGCACCACCGCCACCGCTGCCGGTATCTCCCTAGCTACGGGGCGGCCCGTCCGGCTCCTGCTGGGAGATCTAACCTTCCTGCACGATGTCTCATCCCTCAATATCGGCCCCTTAGAAGAGAAACCCCAGCTAGAAATCTGGGTTTACGATGATCAGGGCGGAGGTATCTTTGCCGGCCTAGAACACGGGCAGCTGGCCCAGCAGGCACCAGCCTGGGCCCCGGCCGTCCAACGTTTCTTTACTACCCCCCACCAGGCCAGCCTGGAGCAGCTAGCTGGCAGCTGGGGGCAGAACGGCATCCAGGTACGGGTCTTTCCCTCAGAATAATTGAGTTAAAAATAAGAGGCTATCTGTAAAAGATAGCCTCCTTGGAGAGAAATATTTTCTTAGAATACTTCGATATCTTGAAGATTAAGCTTTGCCGGGCGGTGTTCTTCGCCTGTCAGCATAGTTACCATAAGTGTGGCATCCTCAACAGCTCTTACCTCATGTAGCAGATGAGCTGTGAGATGGATAGGAGAACCTGGCTTGAGCCTGAGTGTTCGTCCCTTTACTTCAAAATCTACCGAACCTGAGAGGACCTGAACAATGATGGGGTGTATGGAATGATGCTGACTCCACTTCTGGCCAGCCTTGAAGCTGAGAACAACTAGATTAGCCCCATCGGCTTCAATGAGTTTGCGGGCCTGAGGCTTTGTCTCGAAAGGCTCTAGAACTTCGGGTAAATAGGGGAGAACAACGACGCTGCCTTGTTCGGTGCCTGACACAGAAATTCCTTTCAGGTTATTATGACATTTTCTATCACTCTACTTTTCTTCTTAAGAAAAATAAAGAGGGTTATTCATAAGGGGGTCCACACACCCACCCCCACCAAGAGACAACGGCCCCACCAGGTGACAAAAATAAGAGGGTTAAATCACTACAAATAACCTCAAGCCATACCGGAAGAACCGTTGCTACACCAGCGTACAACCGGCCTCACCGCCACGCAATTCGCCACACTCCTCACAGCCCTCAACACCCACCTCACCTGGACCAAACCAGCCGAAAAACCCCGCAGACTTACCCTGGCTAAGGCCCTCAAAGTAACACTACTGAGCTACCGACACAACATCACTCAAGAAGCCCTCGCCCACCTCTTCGACGTCTCACAGCCCACCATCTCGCGGACTATCAGCACCATCGAAAAAGCACTC
>DKXC01000112.1 GCA_002492045.1 Micrococcaceae bacterium UBA7136 | reverse complement strand
GCCAATAGGCGAAGAAGAAATCCTTGCGAATCTGCTAGGCAGAACAAAATAGAAGAATCGCCCACCCCCTGTTCTAGGAGGTGGGCGATTCTTTACAGCCTAGTCCTTTTACTGGCCAGCGGGGGCTGCTGTCTGCTCCTGCTGGGCACCGGTCAGGGCCTGGGCAAAGATCTGCTGAATATCTGCCGGGGAAGCTGCAACGAAGGCTTCACCGCCCACACTCTGGGCAATGGTGTTGAGGGCATTCATGTCAGCGTCCTCAGAGATACCTATCAGAATGAGGGCTATCGGACGCTCCGGGTCCTGCTCGGACTGAAGGGTGGTAATCAGCTCTTCTAGGGTGACAGAGTCCTCGTCAACGTTCTGGCCATCGGTCAGAACCAGAAGACCGTTGACGGCGCCGTCCGCGTACTGACGCTTAACGGAGAGGAAGGAAGCCAGGATGCTGTCGTAGAGGGCAGTTTCATGATTGTGCTGGATGCTGGTAGCGATACCGGTACCGGCCTCCTGCAGGATCTGCCGCTGGGTCTTGCCGTCAACAACCTCTTCAAAGCCGCGTAGGGGTACCAACTCTTCGTAGTCAGAGACTTCGCCGCTGGCGGTGGTCAGGTTGCGGGAGAACTTCCACAGGCCCATAGAGTCGCGGGCAGCAAAGAGCTGGGATCCAGCCAGAACAGACTCAACGGTCACGTCCATACGAGTCTTGTCGGTGCCGGCGACGGGGGTCAGCATGGAGCCGGAGGCATCAATGACGACCAGGGCGTTGAAGGGGGCTGACTGGCGGGAGTAGGCCGTCCAGAGACGGGAGAGCAGGTCGGAGTCGCTAGGGGCTAGGGCCGTGTAGCTGCCCAGGGAGGAGGTGTTGTCAATTTCTCCGCTGGCGGTGCGTAGACCGGCTTCTTTCAGGGCCTGCTTGCCCTGGTCGCTGGCCATGAAAGCAGTAATCTGCTCGGCTGCTGACTCCACGGTGGAGTTGCGGCTGCTAGCGATCTGGTAGAGGGGGTAGTCCAGGGTGAAGGAGCCGGTGTTGGGGAGGCTGGCGGTCAGCTTGGAGTTGGAGTGGCTAGCCTGGTAGGCAAGGTAGTCTGCTTCGGTGACGATGGCGCTGGGGGCGTCGCCCCGGTCGGCGGCATCCAAAAGCTGCTGGGGTGACTGGACCGGGCTTTCAACGCCGATGGTCTGGGCCCGTTTACCGGCGCTCTGGCCTAGGTCTTCCATGGATACCGTCCCCTGGGAGACCTCAGCGACGCTAGCCATGAGGGCAGAGAAGGCAGCTGAATCGGTCTTGGGGTCGCTCATGGCGACGGAAGTATTTTCTAGGGCCTGGTACCAGTTGTCAGAGGAGCCTGAGCTATTAGAGACAAGGACGCCTAGGCTCTGGGCCAGGGACTCAGAGACCTGCTTGAGGCCGGTAGACTTTTCGGTCATGGCCAGCTCTGCCCGGAGGGAGGAGTCCGGAATCCAGAGGTTGGTGGCGGCAGAATCGGTCTGGGACTCTTCAACCACATCGCTGGCGCTCTTGTTGGTAACGGTTTCAAAGGCAATACAGGACTGGGCATCTACGGGGATAGCCTCAATGACCTTGGCCATGGATTCGGTGGTAGCCACGGTGACTGAGCGGGTGGTGCTGCAGCTGGAGGGAACTGCCTGCCCGCTGGTCTCCTGGTTGGGCTTACCCGCAAAGTTCTGGTAGGCGATAGCCCCGCTGGTCAGTAGAAGAACAGCAGCAGCCCCGGTAGCGATCCATTTACGGGTGCTCTTCTTCTGCTTCTCGATGCGCTCTTCACGGCGCGATTTCATCTGTTCCACACTACCTCTTGTTCTGAGTGATAATCCCTAAGACAATAAGACCTCGCGCCCAAACGAAACCTTAAGGCACAAGGCTAGACAGACCACAAGTTTAGCAAGCCTTAGCTTCCTTGGCAGGGCTTTTGGGACCTAAATTTATCACCTGTCAAGCCCGCGAAATCTTTGCCCCCGGTCTTTGGCCGGGCTATAAGGTGGCTTACACTTAAAGCAGGTTGTCCGCCTTGGCCATAAGGCCGGGTAGCCCACCTTGCCCTAAGACGATACCCACCATGTAAAGGGAGCTGGCATGACCGGTCTTTCATCCAACGTAACCAATCTGCCCCTGAAGGAGGTGGACCCTGAGGTAGCCGCAGCGATCCTGGCTGAACAGGGCCGCCAGCAGAACACTCTCGAAATGATCGCTTCCGAGAACTTCGCCCCCCGGGCTGTTCTGGAAGCCCAGGGCTCTGTCCTGACCAACAAGTACGCTGAGGGCTACCCCGGCCGCCGCTACTACGGCGGCTGCGAGTTTGTGGATGTCGTTGAGCAGCTAGCTATCGACCGGGCCAAGGCCCTCTTTGGTGCTGATCATGCTAACGTCCAGCCCCATTCTGGTGCCCAGGCCAATAACGCTGTCATGCATGCCCTGCTGACCCCGGGCGATAAGATTATGGGCCTGTCTCTGGCCCACGGCGGCCACCTGACCCACGGTATGAAGCTTAACGTTTCAGGCAAGCTTTACGAGGTTGTGGCCTACGGCGTGGACGAAGAAACCGGCCGGGTCAACATGGACGAGGTGCGCCAGCTGGCCCTGGCTGAGAAGCCTAAGGTCATTATCGCTGGCTGGTCCGCCTACACCCGTCAGCTGGATTTTGCGGCCTTCCGTGCTATCGCCGACGAAGTCGGTGCCTACCTCTGGGTTGATATGGCCCACTTCGCTGGCCTGGTAGCAGCTGGCCTGCACCCCAACCCGGTTCCTCACGCCCACGTGGTGTCTTCCACCGTCCACAAGACCCTGGCAGGCCCCCGCTCAGGCTTTATCATGTGCGTTGAAGATCTGAAGAAGAAGATCGACTCGGCTGTATTCCCCGGCCAGCAGGGCGGCCCCCTCATGCACGCTATCGCCGGTAAGGCTACCGCCTTCAAGATTGCTGCGTCCGACATGTTCAAGGACCGCCAGGCCCGTACCCTGGAGGGCGCCAAGATTCTGGCTGACCGCCTGAACCAGGCTGACATGGCAGAGGCCGGCGTTAAGGTGATCTCCGGCGGCACCGACGTGCACCTGGTTCTGGTTGACCTGCGCGACGCCGAAATCAATGGCCGCGAGGCAGAAGACCTGCTGCACGAAGCCGGTATCACTGTCAACCGTAATGCTGTGCCCAATGATCCCCGTCCGCCTATGGTCACCTCTGGCCTGCGCATCGGTACCCCGGCCCTGGCCACCCGCGGCTTTGATGCTGAGGCTTTCGCTGAGGTTGCCGACATTATCGCTGAAACTCTCAAGCCTGGTGTGGACGTCGCTGCCCAGCGCGAGCGCGTCACCGCCCTGTGTGAGAAGTTCCCCCTCTACTCTGGTATCGAGGAGTGGTAAAGATGGCTCAGATTCTTGATGGTATCGCTACCGCTGCCCAGATTAAGAGCGAGCTAGCTGAGCGCGTAGCCACCTTGAAAGAAAAGGGTCTTACCCCTGGTCTGGCTACTGTGCTGGTGGGGGATGACCCGGCCTCCCGTTCCTATGTGGGCGGTAAGCACCGTGACTGTGCAGAGGTTGGTATTGCTTCTATCAAGGTGGAGCTGCCTGAGACTATTAGCCAGGAGGAGCTGGAGGCTGAGCTGGATAAGCTCAATGCTGACCCTGCTTGCACCGGCTATATTGTGCAGCTGCCCCTGCCTAAGCACATCGATACTAACCGGGTGCTTGAGAAGATTGCCCCTGAGAAGGACGCTGACGGCCTGCATCCTATGAACCTGGGCCGCCTGGTGCTGAATGTGGGTGAGCCTCTGGATTCTCCTCTGCCCTGTACCCCTAACGGTGTGATTGAGCTGGTAGAGCGTCACGGCCTGTCCTGGAAGGGCAAGAAGGTTGCGGTGCTGGGTCGCGGTATTACGGTGGGCCGTCCCTTGGGCCTGCTCTTGACCCGTAAGGACGTTAATTCCACTGCCACCCTGGTCCACACCGGCACTGAGGATGTGGATGCTGCTCTGCAGGATGCTGACATTATTGTGGCTGCTGTGGGTGTGGCTCATGCGGTTAAGGCCCACCAGGTCAAGGAGGGGGCCGTCCTGTTGGACGTGGGTGTTTCTCGGATTGAGGACCCTGAAACCGGCAAGAAGAAGCTGACCGGTGATATTTCGCCGGAGGCCGCCGCTAAGGCTAGCTGGTATTCACCGAACCCCGGTGGTGTGGGCCCCATGACTCGGGCCATGTTGCTGGTTAATGTGGTTGAGACTGCTGAGCGGCAGGCTGCTGCTCTCTAGCTTGGTCCTCTAAGGCCCTCAGCTCCTGGTGAGTTGGGGGCCTTTGGTCTGCCTGGGCGCTGTTCTTTGCACAAGGGCGTCAATATCGCACACCCGCTGCAAAGATTAGCGCCTAGAGACAGGGGCAGAGGCTACTTGCTGACCTCTAGCTGGTAGTCGTAGCGGTCGGCCCGGTAGAGAATCTGGGTGCTTTCAACAGCCATACCCCGCTGGGTGTAACCTACCTTGTCGATGCGCAGGGCGGCACTGCCCTGGGGAACCTCTAAGAGCTGGGCCTCAGCCTGGGTGAGGTTGGTGGCCCTGATCTGCATGGATGCCTGCACAACGCTGTGACTACTGGCCTGCATCTGAGACTGGAGAGAAATATTCTCAACCGGGGCCATATAGGAGAAAACCTGGGGTAGAAAAAAGGCTGTCTCTAGGGCCATAGGGGAGCCGTCAGCCTGCCTCAGCCGCTCAATCTTGAGTACCTGGCTACCGGGGGCCAGGTCTAAATCCCGTTGAACCTGTAAGGGGTACTTATCTAGCAGCTGGCAGGAGAGGGTGCGGCTATGGGGGTGGTGGCCCCGGGCCTTCATATCCTGGGTGAAGGGGGCTAAGGACGGCACCCGGTTGCTTTTTTGCCCCTTCTCGGCCCGGAAGCTACCGGACCCCTTAATCTGGTAAATCAGCCCCTGGTTGGTTAGGTTGCGGAGGGCATGACGGATGGTGGAGCGGGAGGTAGCAAAAATGTTTTGGAGCTGACGTTCGGGTGGGAGGGCCTGGTGGGGGCGGAGCTTGACCAGGTAGAGGTCAAAGATAGCTTGAGCCACCAGCTCATGCTTGGGTATTCGTGTGCTGGGAGTCATACTTTAAGTTTAGGCCCCGGCGGCCAGCAGGGCGCTTAACCCAGGCCAGATTACTTTGACATAATGGAAACTATGCAATCCAAGGCTTCAGATAAGACAGCAGACAAGCAGAAGAAGAACAGCCTCATACTGGGCGCAGGCCTGGGCATGGCCCTTTTGGTGGGCCTCTTGGCCTGGGCTATTATTCAGGCTGCTCAGGAAGAATCAGTCCTGGGCTGGATTCTGGCCGGTATCATCACAGCCTGGTTGGGTCTGGCTGTCTACCTGACCAGCAGCGTCACCCGCACCTTGGCGGCCCAGCGCACCCTCTACCAGGAAGAGACCCTCAAGCGGGCTGCCTATGAGGCAGACGTCCACAGCGAAAAGCTAGCCCACTCCTTCCAGATTTGCCTGGTCCAGTCTAAGGTCATTGCCGAACAGCTGGAAGTCAATGACGAAAACTCCCGGGAGATGATTGACCGGGCCCTAGACACTATTAACTTCACCGCCAAGAACGGCATGGAACTTGCCCGTGAGGGCGCCTAAAACCGCAGGAGAGACTTCTAGCATGAGCGACGCACGCAGTAGCATCATCCCTAACGCTTCGACCGGTGCCCCCCGGGCCTTCTCTGGCGCCCAGCCTTCCGCTGATTCTATGCACCTGGGCAACTATATTGGGGCGGTTAACAACTGGGTAGGTTTGCAGCAGGACCACGACTGCCTTTACTTCATCCCAGACATGCACTCCATTACTGTGCCCCAGGATCCGGCCGTCCTACGGGAGCGCACCCGCAAGACTGCCGCCCAGTATATTGCCGCCGGTATTGACCCGGCTAAGACTCCGCTCTTTGTGCAGTCTCATGTGCCTGAGCACGCCCAACTGGCCTGGGTGCTCAACTGCATTACCGGCTATGGTGAGGCTGCCCGCATGACCCAGTTTAAGGACAAGGCCGCTAAGCAGGGGACTGATAAGGCCTCTGTGGGTCTCTTCACTTACCCTGTGCTTATGGCTGCGGATATTCTGCTTTACCAGGCTGATGTGGTGCCGGTGGGTGAGGATCAGCGTCAGCACCTGGAGCTGACTCGTAACCTGGCCCAGCGTTTTAATGCCCGCTTTGGGGAGACCTTTGTGGTGCCTGAGCCTAAGATTCTCAAGGAAACTGCCAAGATTTATGATTTGCAGAACCCTGAGAGCAAGATGAGTAAGTCGGCCACGACCGATAAGGGCATTATCTGGCTGCTGGACGACCCCAAGAAGACAGCTAAGAAGATTAAGTCTGCGGTCACCGATGATGGTAGCATCATCAGCTATGACCGGGAGGCTAAGCCTGGCGTCTCTAACCTGCTTTCTATCTACTCTGCTGTGACGGGTAAGGCTATCGACCAGATTGTTGCCGATTATGAGGGCAAGATGTACGGCCACCTGAAGGTGGATTTGGCTGAGCTGGTGGCAGAAGAGCTGGCCCCTATCCGTCAGCGGGCCCTAGACCTGATGGACGACCCGGCTGAGCTGGACCGTCTCCTGGCGGTGGGTGCCGCCCAGGCCAGGGAGATTGCGGCCGTGACCATTGAGAATGTCTACCGGGCTGTGGGCTTCCTGCCTGCTTCTGCCTAGCAGACCTCGTGACCAGTACCTCGCCTACCTTGCAGGGGCAGGAGGGCTATCTGAGCCTGATCCTGCCCCTGCCGGCGGCTTTAAGTCGGAGGATTAGGGCTTGGCGTCAGGCCCAGGGGGCTGAGGCCCAGTTGGCCCAGGCCAGTCATATTACCCTGCTGATTCTTGAGGAGCAGGCGGCCCCGGCTGACCCTCTGGCTCTGATGGCTGACCGGCTGGCAGGACGCGGGCCGCTGAAGATTTCTCTGGGGGCACCCCTGTCTTTTGAACCGGCCACCCCGGTCACCTACCTGCCGGTGGAGCAGGGACGGGCAGAACTGGAGGCCCTGCATGGGGTCTGCCAGGAGCTTCTGGGGCCTTCTGCTTCGCCCTTCCCCTATGTGCCGCATGTGACCCTGGCCCATGACCTGGGCCGGGAGGCTCTGGACCAGTCCCTGACTTTTTTTGCGGACCTGCCAGCTGATGAGGTCTCTTTCTCTGTTTCTGACCTGCTGGTCTACCGGCTGAGGGCGGGCATCTGGCAGCCCCTGGGCCGGGTCAGCCTGGCCTAGCTTTTCTTTTGGCGCAGGCAGGCTCACAGCGAAGCTGGTTGGCGCGGGGGCTGGCCTGAATTGCCGGTAGGCAAGAGGGATGCCA
>DKXC01000134.1 GCA_002492045.1 Micrococcaceae bacterium UBA7136 | reverse complement strand
GACACCCCTTATGAATAAGCCTCATTCACAAGTTAGATTCGATGCTTCATAGAATAGAAATAGAACATTTGTTCTGATAGAGTGGCCTGCATACAGATAGCTTGGGACGCTTGCTAGCCTTGTAGATGAGACCCCAAAGGAGTGCCATGTTTCTGCTACCCGCCCCGTCCTCAAATGCCCCCTTCCGCTTTCAAGACCAGAGCCTCATCTACTCCGCTAGCGACCTGGTAGCCAGCGCCCAGTGCCAGTTCTCCCTGCTGACCAGACTAGACCAGAAGCTAGGCAGGGAACCCGAGCAGGACTACCCACAGGACCCCCAACTAGAGCGGGCGGCCAGACTAGGCAATGAGCACGAGCGGCGGGTGCTGCGGGGCTTCCTCAAAAAGTTTGGTGAATGGGACGGCCAGCGAGGTGTCTACCAGGTCCAGCCCGCCAGTTCCTATGACCGCCAAAGCCTCATAGACAAGCAGGAGGAAACCCTAAAAGCCCTAGAAGACGGGGCTGACGTGGTCTTTCAGGCCTCCTTCTTTGATGGGGAGTTCCACGGCCGAGCCGATTTTCTGGTCAAGGACGACCAGGGATGCTACCGGGTGGTTGACAGCAAGCTAGCTAGGCAGGCCCGGTCGAGTGCCCTGCTACAGCTAGCTACCTACGCCCACCAACTAGAGGAGGCCGGAATCAGGCTGGCCCCTGATGTCTCTCTGATTCTGGGCAGTGAGGTGGAGTCCTTCCACCGCTTGGATAAACTACTGCCGGTTTTTGAGCAGAAGCGGGAGGTCCTGCGACAGCTCCTCGAAAAGCGGCTAACCTCTGATGCCCAGCCCCTGGACTGGTGGCAGGACCCAGCCGATCTGCCCCTGAGCCGTTGCGGGGTCTGCCAGATCTGCCAGCAGCAGATTCACGACAAGAAAGACATGCTCCTAGCCCAGGGCATGACACCCAGAGTACGGGCCAACCTGGCTAACCGCTACGGGGTTGCAAGCCTGCAGGAGCTAGCTGACCTGCACCAGCAGCCGGGCCTGACCGCCCAAGCCCAGCGCTGGTCCCAGCAGGCCGCCTTGCAACTAGGCCAGCTGCCCCAGGCCCAGACCGTCCAGCGCACCTGGAAGGAGCAGGATCTTGAACTCTCTTATCTGCTTCTGCCACGCACTTCTCTCGCCTCCTTGCCCAAGCCCAGCCCCGGCGACCTCATGCTCTCGCTACGGTCTGACTCTCTCTGGAAAGACCCCTATACCAAGGGCGAAGATGCCTGGGGCCTGCTCTACGGACTGACGCTGATGACTGTTCCCGAGCGTCCTCAGCTGGCCCCCCAGGATCCTCAGGTTTTCTGGGCTGAGAGCCGCTGGGACGAAAGGAAACTCCTCAAAGGCTTCTTTGAGGCAGTAAGCAAGACCCGGGAGGAACACCCAGACCTACACATCTACTACTTCGGGGCTAGAGCCCTGCGGCAGCTAGAAGAGGCAACAGGCCGCCAGGGCTACGGGGAGGGCTACCTGGCTGCCCTACTGCGGGACGGCACCCTGCTAGATCTCTCCCAGATTCTAGCCAAATCTCTGCGGGTTTCGACCGGCTACCAAAGCCTAGAAGACCTGGAACCCTTCTACTGCCCCTCTGACCTGCGTCCCTTGCAGGTACCCGAAGGGGCCTACGCTGACTACCTGGCCAGTCTCCAGGAAGACCCTAACCGGGCCGGGTTCATTAGGCAGGCTATCGAGCAGGACATGCTAGCTGATGGCCTCTCCCTACTAGGCCTGCGTAACTGGCTACTGGGCCTGGGCCAGCGGGACGTCTGGGAAGAAATAGCCAAACCGGCAGAGCGAATCCCCCTGCCCCAGGCGGAAGACCCCCTGCCCGGCAGCGAGCCCGACCAGGAGGTAGAGGAGGCTGAGGAGACGCTGGCGGCTAGCATCCAGGAACTAGACCAGCAGATTCAGCAGCTACCCCAAGAGGACCCCGGCCTGGCCCAGGCTCGGCAGGCCCTAGCCATGATTCTGGCTGGCACCGACTACTACCGCCGCGAGCGCACCCAGTTCTGGACCGAACACACCCAGCGTCTGCTCTCCCCGATTGAAGATTGGGAGGACAGTCGGGATGTGATTCGCCTGGTGACTCAGCCTGAGGTGCTTGAGGACTGGGGCCGGCTCAACCGCCGTTATGGGCTGAGCCGCACCTGGCGGGCGATTGGACGCCTAGCTCCTGGTTCTACCCTTAAGGAGGGGGCTAAGGGGCTTTTTGCGGTCTACCAGTCGCCTTTCCCTGATTATTTTCAGAAGCAGGCCTACCAGAAGATGCTGGAGTATGCGGCCTGGCATGAGGGGGTTCTGCCGCCTGCCCCTGAGCGGCTGGGTGATTTTTCTTCTGAGCTTTTAAGTCTGGAGCCCATTGCTGAAGAGGAAGCCGGTCAGCCCTACCTGGTGCGGATTGAGGTGAAGGAGAGCCTGAAGAGGTCTGTGGCTGGTGAGGATTCCCGCCCTCATGATCATTTTCCGATTGCGCTGACGCCGCCTACTCCTATTCCCACTAAGTCGCAGGAGACTTCTTTGGATCAGCTGGCGGTGGCTATGGCTCAGGTGCTTGAGGCCCAGGATTTGTCTTCTGGTGCCCTGGAGCTACCTGCTAGCCCGGGCTTGGATTTGCTTTTGCGGCGTCCGCCCCGGTTGCTTTCGGGTGGGGCCCTGCCTGACCCTGCCGATTTGGCAGACCGCTACGGTTCTATGGCGATGGCCCGGGCTATCTACCAGGCTGTGCACGATTTGGACCGTTCCTACCTGGCGGTTCAGGGGCCTCCCGGGTCGGGCAAGACCTTTGTGGGATCCCATGTAATTGGTCTTCTGGTCAAGGCTGGCTGGAAGGTGGGTATTGTGGCCCAGTCCCATGCGGTCATTGAGAATATGATGCTGGGCTGCGCTAAAAACGGCGGGATTGACCCGGATGATATGGCCCGGATTCAGGGTAAGAGCCTAAGCCCGGATGCCCCCTGGACCGAGGTTACCAACCGGGAGCTCATGGATTTTCTGCATCGGCCCGGCGGCAAGGTCTTTGGTGGGACGGCCTGGGACTTTGCTTCTGCCAGCAAGGTAGATTATGAGGCCTTTGACCTGCTGGTAGTGGATGAGGCGGGCCAGTATTCGCTGGCTAATACCCTGGCTGTGGCTAGGGCAGCCAAGCGTCTGCTGCTGCTGGGCGACCCGGCCCAGTTGCCTCAGGTTACTCAGGGTACACATCCTCAGCCTATTGACCAGTCGGCCCTGGGCTGGCTGTCTGAGGGGCATACGGTGCTGCCCCAGAAGTTTGGCTATTTCTTGTCGGTCTCTTGGCGGATGCACCCGGCCCTCTGCCAGCCGGTTTCTACCCTGGCCTACGAGGGGCAGTTGACCTCGGCTCCGGCTGGCGCCCAGCGTTATCTAACCGGTTGGGCTCCTGGACTTTACCGTAGCCAGGTTTCTCATCAGGGCAATGCTACTTTTTCTGAGCAGGAGGCCGCTGAGGTGGTTCGCCTGGTCCGGCTCTTTGAGGGGGCCCGCTGGAACCCGCAGGCTGATGATCCAGCCCAGGAGCGTCCTTTGGAGCCTGCCGACATTATTGTGGTGGCGGCCTATAACGCCCAGGTGCAGACCATTCAGCAGGCCCTGTTGGAGGCTGGCCTCAGTACCGAGGACGGTGGCGGCGTGAAGGTGGGGACGGTGGATAAGTTCCAGGGGCAGGAGGCCCCGGTAGTCCTGATTTCTATGGCTGCTTCTTCGGCTGGTGAGACCCCGCGGGGCACAGATTTTCTGCTTTCTACTAACCGGCTCAATGTGGCCCTGTCCCGGGGTATGTGGGCGGCGGTGCTGATTCATACGCCCCAGTTCATGGATTTTCTGCCGGCAGACCCGGAGGGGCTGGAGCTCCTGGGTGGTTTCCTGCGCCTATCAAACGGGGCCCAGGCTATGCCGGCTGCACCTCTTGCTGGGGCAGAGGCAGGGGCCTAAGCGGTGAAGCCTCCTCTACAACGAACAATCTACGGACGCACCCCCTATCTCTTTCATTGGGAGGGGCAGACCGTGGCCCTGGGTCAGGCCTCCTTTCTAGAGGTAATCAACCAGCGTCTGCGAGCGGCTGGTCATCGCACCCGGCCCACTTACTGGGACCAGGCCTACCCCTTGGAGGAGACTGACCAGCTGAACTCGGTGGGGGTTGCTTGTGGGCCGGAGGCCTTCTGGGAGGCCATGTATGCCCCGGGGTTTGAGCAGGCCAGCTGGCCGGGGCGGGAGGACACCCTCTACATGCCTCAGCTGGAGCCCTGGTTGCGGGAGGCCCGGGCCTGGGAGTATGACCCCCTGGCCTACACGGATGAGCCGGGTGTCATGGGTGGCTGGTTGCGGGTGCGGGCCCAGCCAGTGGGGGGCCAGCCAGTGGGTCTCTTTCAGCTGACTGATGCCCAGCATTTCCAGGTTTTTGGGTCTGAGACTGATCTGCTGGCCCTGGCCCACCGCTGCCGGGAGCTGGCGGCCCGGGAACCTGCCCTGGAGCGGATGCGGGTTTTCCGCGGTCCAGATTTGACTCCTTCTAGTCTGAGCCTGCCCCTGGCCTGCCGGCAGGTCCTAGAGGAGGAGCTTTTTCTGTCTGGGGTGGATGCTGAGACTCTTTTCTGGGCGCCTCCGCAGGGCCCGGAAAGCTAGAAGGTTAGACTAGGAGCGTGTTTGTTCTAACCCTCATTGCCCGCCAGGAGTCAGCCGACCTGTCGGCCCTTCAGGCCCGCTTGAACCAGATGGCCCCTACCCTGCCCTTTACCCGAACCTACCCGGACGAGTTGCAGGGGGCCTTTGAGCTAGCTGAGCCTGCCCTGTCGGCTCTTCTGTTGGCGGCCCGCCAGGGGGACTGTTGGCTGGGCTTGGGGGTTGGCCAGCTGACCCTACCTCGTTTTGGGGCGGCCCTGGGCCAGCTCTCGATTGAAGAGGCTACTGGCCCGGCCCGCGCCTACTCCCGGGCTGCTGTTGAACAGGCCCAGACCGGTGCGCCTCCGCGGGCCGTGGACGTCCAGGGAGCTGATGCTGAGCTGGCTGCCCAGGTGACTGGTGCCCTGCGTCTGCTCTACCGGGTGGTTTCTGCCCGCACCCCAGCTGAGTGGCGGGTGCTGGATCTCTTGCTGCCGGGAGTGCGGGGCCAGCAGAAGGCCGTGGCCCAGGCCTTGGGTATTAGTAGCCAGGCGGTCAGTAAGACCCTGGTGCGGTCCCTCTGGCATGAGGCGCTGGCGGCCAGGCCCCTGATTCTTTCGGCCCTGCAGAATCTGGATGCGGCAGGGTCAGAGAAGCGTCCCTAGATGAGGGACTCGAAGACCGCTAGCAGGCCGTCCTCATCTACGCTGCCGGTGACTTCCCGGGCCTTGGCCTTGACTTCGGGCAGGGCCTGGCCCATGGCTACTCCCCTGGCGGCCCAGGCCAGCATGTCCAGGTCGTTGAGGCCGTCCCCAGCGCTGATGGTATGACGGGGGTCTACCCCCAGTTTGCGGCGTAGCTGTTCGAGGGCGCTGGCCTTGGTGACTCCGTGGGCTGAGATGTCTAGCCAGGCGCTCCAACCCACCGCATAGTTGACTCCGTGTAGGCCCACTTCTTTGACGGCCTGGCGGAAGTCGGCTGAGGTGTCCTTTTCTGAGCTGAGAACAAGGCGGACGGCCTGGGTCATGTCGGCTAGCTCGTCAGCGCTGGCCTTGGTTGATTGGACGCCGAAGGACCAGTCTTCAAAACCGGGGGTGGAGTAGACGGTTCCGTCCGGGGTTTCCAGGGCGATGGAGGCTTGGGGGAAGCGGTCTTTGAGTAGGGTCAGGACCTGGGAGGGGTCGAAGCTGACCCGGTCGATGACCCGATAGCCGCCGGGGTGGGCATGGCTGATAGAGAGGGTGACGGCCCCGTTGGCGCAGACGGCGTGGCCTTGGGTTAGGCCGATTTCTTGCAGGATGGGCAGGGTGGCACCGGTGGAGCGTCCGGTGGAGATAACCAGGTGGTGGCCTGCCTCGATAACCTGGCGGGCTGCCTGGGCAACGACCGGGCTGAGGCTGCCGTCGTGCTTGACCAGGGTGCCGTCGATGTCGACTGCTAGCAGGTAGGAGACGCCCTCTTCTTTGGTCCAGGGCTGGGTCATGTTCTTATCCTTAGGGTCTAGGAGGTTTTTCTACCAGCCTAGCCAAAAGCCCGGTCCCTTGGCTCCTGACTGTTTTACTGGCTTCTTTCGATATCTTGAATTAGCTTTTCAAGCCAGATTTTAGCTTCTTGGGCGGTCTTGACCAGCTCCAAGGAAAAGTCTGCCTGGTCTGCCTGTTGGATAGCTTCGTCATAGGCCTGACGATACTGTTCCACCATACGATCGGTGAGCAGCTTATCTGTGGTAGGTGGCCAGGATAGTCCTTGCCGATAGGAGAAGGTTCTGCAACAGATATCTTTCAGCTTCTTGTAGTCCAGCAAGGCCCCTAAACCTGATACCAGAATTTGCAGGTCAACAAGGTCATGCCCTCGGTCATGTTGGCTACCTAGGAGTGCATGTATTTTCTGTGCTATTTGCTGTTCAAGCAGGATAAAGGGCACTTTCTTCAAGGGACCTAGGCCCAGTGCAAGCATGATGTTTTCTAGTTGGGACGATAGGCCTGTAGTAATCGGTTCAGCTTGGGTAATTCCCATTTCGTCTCGACCAATTTCTAGGTCTATCGAGGTGAAGTCACGATCTAGGTAGAGAAGTTTCGCTCTAAAGGGTTTCATCTGATATCCAGCGGGGACGCCTTCCAGGGGGCGCTGTTTTATCTCCTGGATAGAGACTTTAAAGGCATTGCTGGGGTGAGCTTCCAGACCTAGTTGTTGGGCTTTTTTGAGGGTTCTCTTACTGGGTGGAACTAATCCCCAGTATTTTTCTGTCTGGGTAAGTTCCTGGGCTATACCCTCAAAAGAGTCAAGTCTGGCAGCTACATCTGGGTCGCTGGTCGAGCGTGTGCCGGCTTCTCCTAACCTGAACTTAATACCGCTACCACCCTTAATGTAGAGATGATCGGGGAGCACTTGGGAAAGCACCAGAGCCCCCACCAGGGTCTTGAGACGTCTGACGGGTACACCTAAGTGATGGGCGATTTCTTCTAGCCGCTTGTTCAGGCTTGCCTCGTTATTGGGAGCTTCGGTGCTGCCCAGGGTTTCCAAGAGGCTTTGTGTCTTCACTTTGGCTCTGGCCTTTCAGAGTGATTTTAGTTTTCGTGCTGCTGATCGAGAAAGGTAGCCCTGTTTCACTGCATCAGCCAGAGCCTTCTCGTACTTGTCTCGGGGAATACGGAGGGCTGCCTTTTCTAAGGCTGCTTCTAGGCTGAGCATGGGAACACCTTCTCGCAACACAACATGATGGGCAGAAGAAGGCACTGAGGTCTTCTCTATTTTGAGCGGAATCTTATGTTGAGTACCGCGGTAGCGTCGGTTGCTTCCTACCCGAATATAGGGTGGAACAATATCGCCTAGTCCGTAGTGGGCAAGCACAGAATCCCATTCTATGTAGGCATCCCCGCCGACTGCGGCGAGAGCAGCCGCAAGGTCGGTGTAGGTATCACCTGGTACTTCTTGATGCCGGTAGACTCCCTGCGCCACTCTTCGGACTCGACCACGCTGGGCCAGCTTACGGATGTTAGAGGCAGTCACACCTGCGTCTTCGGCCTCTTCCAGGCTGATAATACCGTGATTTTCTGCGGCAAGTTCACGAAGTATAGCAGTCTGCATCATGTCAAAACCGTACCATTTTTGTCACGGTTTTGACAACCATAAGCGCCCCATCCGGCCTACTACCAGGCTGAGACTGCCCCCCTGCTTGGCCCGGGCGCCGTCGATGCCAACCGCTAGCAGGTAGGCCTTGGCCTTTTGCCCTTAAACTAGTCTTTATGCCTGTATCTGACCTGTCTGATAGCACCCAGAACTACCTCAAGATGATTTGGGGCATTAAGGAACATTCTTCGGGGCCTGTCACAGCTTCTGCCCTGGTGGCGCGGTCGGGCCTGCGCAAGTCCTCAGTGTCCGATGCCTTGAAGCGTTTAGCGGCAGCTGGCCTGGTAGAGCATCAACCCTATGGGGCTATTGAGTTGACGGAGCTGGGCAGGGGCTACGCCCTGGAGGTGATTCGTCGTCACCGGCTGATTGAGACTTTTTTGGTGGAGACCCTGGGCTACCGCTGGGATCAGGTGCATGATGAGGCTGAGGTTTTGGAGCACGCAGTTTCTGACTTCTTGGTGGAGAGGTTGGACGCTTTTTTGGCTTATCCTCGCCGGGATCCGCACGGGGACCCTATTCCCTCTGCCCAGGGTGAGATTGAGGAGCTCTTGCCCTTGACGCTGGCTGATCTTCCTGCTGATCAGGGGAAGCTGGAGCTGCTGGTTGAGCGCATTTCGGATGCCGATCCGGATCTTTTACGTCGGCTAGCTGCCCTGGGTGTGGGGCCGGGGAGCAGGCTCAGGCTGTCTGGCCAGCAGGAGGGGCAGGTGCTCTTGTCTCTTTTGCCGAGCCAAGGCAGGGAACCGGACCAGGGTAGGGAGGAGGCTTTTAGTCTCAGCCTGCACGAGGCTAGGGCCCTGACTGTCTCCTACCTGCCCTAGGTTTTAGGCCCCTGTCCGCTCCTTTTTCTTCCTGCTGATAAGTCCCTGGCCAGGGGCCAGCAGGTAGGCTAGGGCAAAGAGGAAGCCCAGCACCAATACCACGGCCCCACCAGCAGAAATATCCAGGGCGTAGCTCAGGTAGAAGCCGGTCACAGCCCCCGTCACCGAGACCGCCGAAGAAATGACCAGCATGCTGGTGAAACGGTCGGTCAGTAGGCGGGCGGTAGAGCCGGGAATGACCAGCAGGGCCACCACCAGCACGACTCCCACAATTTGTAGGGCCAGCACCGAGGTCAGGGCCAAGGCCAGTAGCAGCAGACCAGAGAGCAGGGCCGGACGCAGGCCGATGGCCTGGGTGTAGCCGGGGTCGAAGGCGTAGAGCACTAGGTCTCGACGCTTGACCAGTAGCAGGCTGATAACGACCGCAGCCAGGGCCGCAATCTGGGCGACGTCCGCCCAGGAGACCCCCAGGACGTTGCCCAGAATAATGGAGTGCAGGTCGGTCTGGGAGGGGGTCACCGATATGAGCACTAGGCCCAGGGCAAACATGACGGTAAAGACGATGCCGATGGCGGCGTCCTCTTTGACCCGACCCTGGCGGCTGACCGCCCCAATCAGCGTCACCGCCAGTAGGGCGGCTACCAGGGCTCCCAGGGCGAAGGGCGCACCCAGGATGTAGGCCAGGGCTACCCCGGGCAGGACGGCGTGGGAGATGGCGTCACCCATGAGGGACCAGCCCATGAGCACCAGCCAGCAGGAGAGCAGGGCGCAGACCAGGGCCGCGATGAGGGTGACAAGTAGGCCGCGGGCCATGAAACCGTAGGTGAGGGGTTCAATGAAGAATTCGTACATTTTTGTTCTCTTAGTCCTCGCGGGTGGGGCTGGCCAGGGGGTCCATTCCGAAGGCCCGCACCAGGTTTTCTGGGGCTAGTACCTGCCGGGGTGGGCCTTCCATGAGAATGGTCTGCCGTAGGAGGGCAGCCCGGTCGGCTAGGTCTGCCAGGTTAGCCAGGTCGTGGGTTGAGATGAGAATGCCGGCGCCTGCGTCCCGTAGTTCTTTGAAGAGGGAGATCAGCATGTTTTCGCTGCTTTTATCGACCCCGGCGAAGGGTTCGTCCAGCAGGATGAGCTGGGCTTCTTGGGCTAGGCCCCGGGCGACGAAGGCCCGTTTGCGTTGCCCGCCGGAGAGTTGACCGATTTGCCGGTCGGCCAGGTCGGTCAGCCCCACCCGTGCCAGGGCCTGGTCGACGGCCTGCCGGTCGTCGGCTCGTAGGCGGCGGGTGATTCCTAGTTTGCCGTAGCGTCCCTGGCTGACCAGGTCTCTCACGGAGAGGGGGAAGGAGAAGTCGATTTCTTCTTTTTGAGGGACGTAGCTAACCAGGCCTTGTCGGCGGGCGGCAGCGGGGGCTAGGCCGGCGATACTGACCTGGCCGCTGGCGGGTACCACCCCCATGATGGCTTTGAAGAGGGTGGATTTGCCGGAGCCGTTCATGCCCACCAGGCCGCAGATTTCCCCGGCCTTGAGGGTTAGGCTGGCCCCGGTTAGGGCTTGGACTTCCCCGTAGTTGACCCGCAGGTTCTGGGCGGCGAGAAGGGGCTGGCTGGTGTGTGTCTGAGTCATTTTTATTTGCCTTTGCTCAGGGAGTCAGCGATCAGCTGGGTGTCGTAGCGGATGAGGTCTAGGTAGGTGGGTACTGGGCCGCCTGCTTCTGAGAGGGAGTCGACGTAGAGGGCACCGGCGTAGTGGGCGCCTCCGTCGCTGGCAACCTGTTGCATGGCCCGGTTGGAGACGGTGGATTCGCAGAAAACGGCGGGGACCTGCTGGTCACGGACGGTGTCGATGAGCTGGCGGATGCGGCGGGCCCCGGTTTCACCGTCTGAATTGACGGCCCAGAGGTAGGCTTCGTCCAGGCCGGCATCGGCGGCCAGGTAGGAGAAGGCCCCTTCGCAGGTGACCAGCAGGCGCTGGTCGGCGGGCAGGTGGGCCAGGGAGTTGGTGAGTTGTTCCTGGATTTCTGCCAGTTGCTTCTTGTAGTCGTCAGCCCGCTGCTGGTAGCCCTGGGTGTGGGCCGGGTCTAGTTGGCTGAAGGCTGCGGCGATATTGTCGATGTAGGTTTGGGCGGCGGTCGGGCTCATCCAGGCGTGGGGGTTGGGGGCCCCGGCCCCGGCGTCCTCGCTGATGGGGATGGGTTTGATGCCGTCGCTGACGGTGACGCTGGGGGCTTGGGAGTCTTGCAGGAACTGGTCTAGCCAGGCTTCGAGGTTGAGGCCGTTGGCTAGGATCAGGTCTGCTTGGGCGGCCTTGCGGACGTCTGAGGGGGTGGGTTCGTAGTCGTGGATTTCGGCCCCTGGCTTGGTCAGGGAGTCTACCTGGATGTCGTCACCGGCGATAGCCTGGGCCATGTCGGCGAGGACGGTGAAGGTGGCTAGGACCTTGGGTTTGTCCGGGTCTGTTTCGGGGTTGGGTTGGGTTTGGGGGTTGCTGCAGCTGCTGAGGGCTAGGCCCAGGGCTAGGAGCAGGCTCAGGGTTTTGTGGGGGCGCTTCATTGGGCTCTTGTCCTTGGAGGGGTCTGGTGTTTTGGGTTTAGCAACAAACCCATCATAAGTTCGCCTAAACGAACTTTTCAAGCAGGGGTGAAAAAATAATCGGCAGGCCCCCACAAGGACCTGCCGATTAACCCTTAAAAGCTCTAGGCAACTACCGGAATGACCTCCATGCCACCCATGTAGGGGCGCAGGGCCTCAGGAATCCGAACGGAACCGTCAGCCTGCTGGTGGGTTTCCAGGATGGCAACCAGCCAGCGGGTGGTGGCCAGGGTGCCGTTGAGGGTGGCGACGTTGCGGGTGCCGCCCTTCTTGGTCTTGCCGCCTGCGGTCACGGTGTCGGGCATGCGCTCGCGGACGTTGAGGCGGCGGGCCTGGTAGGTGGTGCAGTTGGAGGTTGAGGTCAGCTCCCGGTAGGTGCCCTGGGTGGGTACCCAGGCTTCGCAGTCGAACTTGCGGGCGGCAGAGGAGCCCAGGTCGCCTGCGGCGGTGTCAATAACCCGGTAGGCCAGTTCGCACTTGGCTAGCATTTCTTCTTCCCAGGCCAGCATCTTGGCGTGCATGTCTTCTGCCTCTTCGACCGGGCAGTAAACGAACATTTCAGCCTTGTTGAACTGGTGGACGCGAATAATACCGCGGGTGTCCTTACCGGCTGAGCCAGCTTCACGACGGTAGCAGGAGGACCAACCCAGGTACTTCTTCGGGCCCTTCTCGAAGTCTAGGATTTCGTCGGCGTGGTAGCCGGCGATAGCCACCTCAGAGGTACCGACCAGGTAGAGGTCGTCCCGTTCTAGCCGGTAGATTTCGTCGTCATGCTCAACATTGAAGCCGGTGCCGTTCATGGTTTCGGGGCGAACCAGGGTGGGGGTGGTGAGCATGGTGAAGCCGGCGGCGGTGGCCTGGTCCAGGGCCATCCACATGAGGGCCTGCTCTAGGCGGGCCACATAGCCTTTGAGGAAGTAGAAGCGGGCGCCGGAGACCTTGGCGCCACGGGCCATGTCGATACCGTCGACGAGTTCACCGATTTCGAGGTGGTCGCGGGGCTCGAAGCCTTCGGCGGCAAAGTCGCGGGGGCTGCCTACTTCTTTGAGCACGGTGTAGTCGTCCTCGCCACCGGCGGGGATGCCCTCAATAATGAGGTTGCCGACGCCTTCAACCAGTTTCTTCTGGGTCTCTGCGGCTGCGTCTGCGGCGGCCTTGGCTTCAGAAACCTTCTGGGAGAGTTCCTTGACTTCAGCGAGCAGGGCCTGCTTCTCGTCGGGGGCGGCCTTGCCGATTTTCTTAGAGAAGACGTTCTGTTCGGCGCGCAGCTGCTCAAAGTCGTTGATGGCGGCGCGGCGGGCGGCGTCTGCTTCCAGGATCTGGTCGATGACTTCTTCGCTGGCACCGCGGGCGCGCTGGGAGGCCTTGAAGAGGTCGGGGTTTTCTCGCAGGAGGTTAATGTCGATCATGCCTATCAATTTACCCTACCTCCCCTGGGCCTGGGTAGGTTGAGTATGCTTGGTTTCATGCTTTCCCGCTCTTATTTTTCTTCTGGCCTGGTCACTGCTGCCCTGATTGGTGGGAGCCTGCTGGCCCTGCGCCGGGGGCAGCGGCAGCGTCCTGATCTTTTTCCTCTCTACCGGCCCCTGCACCGGCTCTTGGAGCCGACTAGCCCCCGTCAGCTGGCAGTGGTTTTTAACCCTTCTAAGGAGCGGACGGAGGCGGTAGGCCAGATCATTATGGAGGCGGTGGTAGCCGCCAACTGGCCCAGGCCTCGTTTCTATGAGACTTCGCCTGAGAATGCAGGTTTTGCGGCCGCCCAGCAGGCGGTGGCTGAGGGGGCTGACCTGGTGCTGGCTGTGGGCGGGGATGGGACGGTGCGGGCGGTGGCTGATGCCCTGGTGGCTAGCGGGGTTCCCCTGGGGGTGGTGCCCCTGGGAACGGGTAACCTGCTGGCCCGCAACCTGGGTATGAGCGTGGCTGATATTCATTCTTGCGTCAATATTGCCTTGCACGGGCAGCCGCAGGCGGTGGACATGATTGAGCTTGATTTTTTGCCGCCCTCCCCTAGGTTTTCGGGCCGGGTGCGCCCGCCGCAGGGGCCGGTTCGTTTTCTGGTCATGGGTGGGGCCGGTTTCGATGCCCAGATTATGACCGACACCAGGGAGGATTTGAAGGCCCGGATTGGCTGGTTGGCCTATGTGGAGGCCAGTTTTAGGCATCTTTTGTCGCGTCGGCGTCCTGCCCTCATTTCTGTGGACGGTGCCCCTTTTGTGCGGCGGAAGGTGCGTGCTGTTTTACTGGCTAATACGGGCAAGATTCAGGGCGGAGTGCAGTTGGCGTCGGTGGCCCAGCTGTCGGATGGCCAGTTGGAAACGGTGGTCTTGTCGCCCCGTAATCTGACTTCTTGGGCTCGGCTGGTGCTGGAGTTTGCTCTGGGCAGTCATTCTCCGCGTTTTCCGGTCGTGGAGCATTTTGTGGGGTCTGAGGTTGAGGTGCGTTTTCCGGCTGCCCCACTGCCGGTTGAGGTAGACGGGGACGTCCTGGGTGAGGTGGGTGGCTTGCGGGCCAGGGTCCTACCGGGGGCTGTGCTAGTACAGTCCTATCCAGATAGCCTACGTGTCAGGACTTTGGGGGACGCTTTTGAGGCCCGTGAGGCCCTTTTGGAGCAGAACCACCGCTGGTGGCAAAAAGTTTTAAATCTCTAGGGGGAGATTTTAAGGCTGATAAGGGGTAACATCTTGCATGTCCCTGAAGGCATACACCCATATATCCGTGAGGCTATATACCACCATGAAGAGAATCTTCCCCTCCTTTAGAGCTAAAACAGCGGCTCTCGCCCTAGCTCTTCTGGCCCTGCCCCTGGCTGCACCAGCCCAGGCTAACTCTCTTGTTGATACAGACGGAGATAAAATTCCGGACGTCTGGGAGACTAGGGGCTACGACGCTAACGGCGACGGTCGTATCGACATTGACTTCCCAGCTATGGGGGCTAACCCCTACCGCAAGGACGTCTTTGTTGAGATGGACTGGATGCCCCGGGCTGATGGTGGCATTGAGCTGGCCCCGGTTGAAGACCTTGACCGCATTGTTGATATCTTCGGCAACTACCCTATCCGCAACCCTGATGGCAGCACCGGCATCAGCCTGCACCTGGACGCTGGTAATGTCCGCGGCCAGAAGTACAACCTGGGTGGCGGCAACCAGGTGCCTTATAGCCGTCTGACCAACGCCTTGAACGGTTTGCAGTACATTAAGGATTCAGGCAATTTTGATCCTGCCCGCCGCGGTATTTTCCACTACATGATTTGGGCTGACCTCTACAGCAACGGTAGTTCTTCTGGTATTGCCCGCTACCCCGGCATGGATTTTTTGGTGACGGTTGGCCAGACTAACTATGGCCGGGCCTCTAGTGACATCCGGGTGGGTACTTTTATTCACGAGTTTGGCCATAATCTGGGCCTGGCTCACGGCGGCGAGGATAACTACAACTACAAGCCTAACTACCTGAGCATCATGAACTACGCCTACCAGTTCACTGGTGTTCCTAAGCAGTCTGGCCCTAACTATTTTGGTTATTCTAACCGCCAGGGCATGACTATTGACGAGAATGCTCTGCGGGAGACTGCTGGCCTGGGCCCGGCGAGTGCTGGCTACTCTTACAGCAATGAGCGTTTTAGTATTTACCGGGCTGTTGCCCATAAGAACCTGGATTTTAACCGTAATGGTGTCGCTGATGCTGCCCCGCTGCGGATGGATGTCAATAACGACAGCCGCCTGTCGGTTCTGACTGCCCCTAATGATTTGGAGAACCTGCGTTTCCAGTCGCATGTTTATTCTTCTGCTGGCCTGGGCTTGCGGTCGGCTGAAGAGGAGTCTGTGGATTCTCCCAATGAGCTGACTGCCGAGGACGCTCGGGCTCTTAAGCTGATTCCCTAGCAGCGCTTTTTCCCTTGATCTTTTCCCTAAGATTTTTATTGAAGGACGATTCTCTTGTTTTCTCAGCAGCAGAAGCTTACTCGTCGGCGCACTATTCAGGCGGCCGGCTGGTCTGCACCCCTTATTTTGGCTACTAGCCAGATCCCTAGCTATGCGGCGTCTTCTACTAGCTCTAATGGTTTGACGGCTTCTTACGGCTTTTTTGCCCAGATGATTAATAGCAATCTTGCTAATCCTTTTGATACCTATGCTGGCGTTCATTCCCGCAAGGGCGCGGTTTCTGATTCGTCGGCTAACGCCCAGTACGCTAACGGCCGGGTGACCGGCTCGAGTGGCCTGGCAGCTCACGGCGAGGGCTCCTTTACCCCCGGTGGCACCCTTGGTGCTGACCGTTATGGTGGCCTGGGTTTTTGGGCGTCTACCCCGCAGAAGGCTGGTAACGGTCAGGCCCTTGAGGGTACTACTTCTGTGGCAGCTGGCTCTGTTTTTGAGGTGACCTACCGGTTTACGTTCAGGGAGGCTGAGGCTGTGACTCTTCCTTTGGGTTGGCAGACCGGCCAGGAGGCTACTTACCCGGCTATTGCTGATAGGCCGACTTCTCGCCTGACTCATAGTAATGGTGCTGCTTTTAAGGCCCGGATGTTGGCTCCGCAGACTGCTGGTTCTCGCACCTGGATTGGCCGGGTTCAGATTGAGCTGCTTGAGGATCTGGTGATTAGTCAGGCTGGTGGCGACCGCAACCTGGGCCAGATTCTAGTGAGCCACCATGCGGTCTACCACGATATTGCCCGCTACCTTGAGAAGGGCGAGGTGACGATCACGGCAACCGATAATGTTCAGCTTAAGTTGGACGTCGCTGGCTACGAGACTGGCACTATCCCCTTGGGTGGCCAGAAGGCTTCGACTTCCTTTAATTTCTAGCCCTTTTTCTGGCTCTAGGCGCCCACTCGTCTAGGTATACAGGCCCCTGTCTCCTGATTTTCCCTAAGGAGGCAGGGGTCCTTCCTACACTAGATTGCTGCAAAGGCTTTACGAACAGACGCCAGAGACTGATACATCCGTAGCTGTCCAGGACCAATAGGCCTAAATCCAAAACGCTCATAGAAAGGAACCAGGGACTCATCCGCAGCGTCCAGAACAATCACCCGGCAGGGGGCAATATCAGCAGACTCCAAGCACTTCTGCAAAGCCTGGGCCAGTAGTTTACCGCCTAGCCCTTGCCCCTGCATACTCACAACTAGGCCCATCTGAGCGATAAGAATCCCAGATTCCCCGGCACTAAAATACCGCCTGGCCTTACTATTAGCCTCTTGCTCTTCTACCAGCCCAATGCTCTTCAGAGCAACAAAACCAACTGTTTTCCCGGTCGTATCCAGTGCTAACCAGGTTGCTACTCTCCCCTGTTCAGTTGCGGCAAAGCTCCTGTGTCGAAACCAGTCATCAACGCTTGAGCGCCCACTGAAAAACCCTTCTGCCTGAGCCGGGTGGCTCATAGGTACAAGCTGCCCCCAGCTCACAGAGCCAGTGCTTCTGCTAGGCGGTGTGATACCTCTGAGATAGAGGAATCATCTAGATCCTCAAGAGGGCCAGCGTACAGGTTAGGGTGATGGATCCTGCGTTTGCCGTTAGCTTCCTGGTAGTGGGTTTCCATCTGAATATCTGGGATGAGACAGTGCCCGGCGTCAGGGTCGTAGTTCGCTTTCCAGGGGGTATCCTCATGAGTTAGATTCCGCAAAGTTGCTGCAGAATCAGTTCTGAACCGTTCCCACACCGCGTCTAGAAAGTCCTGGTCAAACTCACTGATCACCTCTGTGACGGCTAAGGACACTACCTGCTCGTTGACCTCAACGATAGGCTTACGCCCATAAACAGCGTACTGCTTGCGAATAGGCTCTACCACAGGCCCGTGGGCAAAAGCCTCAATATGGGCGTCAAAAAGACGTACCCCAAGATTTGCTAGCTGGTTAGCCTGAGCAAAATAAAGCAGCTTGTGTAGCTTCATCTGGGTTACGTTTGGAATGGACTGCTGGGCGTCTTTAGCTAGGAAGTAGGCGGCAATGGTCTCAGCCTTATAAACAGGCCACTGCCCCGCTGTAGCTGTGAGGGTCGGGGGCGCGCTTTTCTGTTCTTGCATCATTGCTCTTTCTCTTATCGCTTGGTATCCAGTCTACGCTTTAGTCTCTTTCCCTTCTATGAGGTAGCATTCATCAGCCCAGCAGGCCCTGTACCCAGAAGTCTGCGGCCTGGAAGGCCGGGTCCTGGTGGATAGGGTCAAGCTGGGTTTGGCCGCCGGTCAGGCGGGGGTAGGATCCCAGGTAGAGCAGGCCGGGTGAGACCCGGTGCAGGCCGCGCAGGGCGTCCTGAACGCGGGCGTCCTGCAGGTGGCCGTCAATGTCGATGGAGAAGAAGTAGGAGCCTAGGGCGGCACCGGTAGGGCGGGATTCGATGCGGGAGAGGTTGATGCCGCGGGTGGCGAACTGTTGCAGGATTTCGAGGAGGGCACCGGGCCGGTCCTGGGGTAGGGGCAACACCAGGGTGGTTTTGTCTTGACCGGTGGGCGCCGGGGTGGGTAGGTCGCGGGTGACGAGGATGAAGCGGGTGACGGCCTGCTTCTTGTCGCCAATGTTCTGGGCTAGTACCTCTAGTTCAGGGTGGTTTTGGGCTAGGGCCGGGGAGCAGATAGCAGCCTGGTAGCCGGGGTTTTCTTGCAGGAGCCCCAGGGCGGCACCAGCGGTTGAGGAGCCAGGCAGGTAGTTGACGGTGGGCAGGGTGGCTGCAGCCCACTGGCGCACCTGGGCCCAGGCGTGGGTGTGGGTTGAGATGGTTTGGATGTCTTGCAGGCGGGTGCCGGGCTTGGCTACCAGAACGAAGCTGATGGGTACCAGCACTTCACGGATGATGCGCAGGGGCGCCTGGCCTTGGGGGGTTTGGGCGATAGCATCCAGGGTGGCGGTGACGCCGCCTTCTACGGAGTTTTCGATGGGCACCATGGCAGCATCAGCCTGGCCGCTGCGCACTAGTTTCAGGGCGGCCGGGACGGAGGGCGCGGGCTCCCGCTGGGCCTGGTCAGCCCCGGGAACAGCCAGCAGGGCGGTTTCGGTGAAGGTTCCGGACGGTCCAAGGAAGGTATAGCGCATGGGTCTAGTTTAGTGGGTACCCCAAGGTCTCCCCCAAACTGCAAGAAGAGCTTAGACCGAGATAAAATTATTGCGCAAATCACTCATTCTGATCTTGATCTTGCCTTCTTCGATCTCTAGAGTTAGATCTATCGAGGTTGCCCCACCGGGGCAGGCAGAGCGGATGCCCTGCTTACTTCCTCAATAACTGCCCCGGATGGGTCGGTGAGATAGCAAGGCGAGATGCTTTGCAGGAAATCACTCATAGAGCTCTAGACACACAGGATGCTGGCACTCCAAGATTTGGAGTTGGTGCATACAGTTTTCTCAGAGCACCCAACCGGGCACCACCCTAGTAACTTAGATTAGAAAGGTTGTGCCCACAAACATGGCAAACTACAACGACAACACCGTCATCCTCAAGGTTGAAGCACATGCTCCCCGCACCATCGGAAGCATTCAGCGCATTACCGGTTTTGTAAAGATTCGTTCTCTCGGTGAACTTATCAGCAAGCTAGATTTGGACGCTAACCCTCGTAGCTCCCGCCGTTCAAAAGTCACTGCCGAGATTATCGAGACCATCAAAGAGACCCCTGACCTCTACCCCTTCAAGTCCAAGGGAATCCTACTAGGCGCTTCAGAATGCGTCTCCTTAGACCGTGGACGCTACTCTCTAACCTTCAATGATCGAAAGCTAGAGGGCATTCTAGACGGTGGCCACAATACTCTGGCTATTGCTCTCTTCCTTCTGGAGGCTGCAGGTGCCACTGCTGCGGAGCTACGCAAAATCAAGACCTGGGCAGATATGAAGGAAATCTGGCCTGCCTATGCAGATAAGATTCGCTCTTTCAAGTCTCAGGATAAGGACCCGCAACTGAATGCTCTCGTTCCGGTCGAGATTTTGGTTCCTGCGCTCCCCGGTGACGAGAGTTCAGTAACCGACTTTATGTCTAACATCCTCTTTATCTGCGCGGCCCGGAACAATAACGTTCAGCTCAAGCGAGAGACGGTCGATAACCAGGCAGGACTCTACGATTACCTCAAGCAGGCGCTTTCTCCCACGATTAGCAGTGAGGTTAGTTGGCGAACTAACGACGCCAAGCGCATCGATGTGCGGTTCTTGATTTCCCTAGCCTGGGTTCCTCTCAGCATGTTGGATCTCCCCAAGGATATCAGTCCTCTAGCTGGCAATACCGCTTACAGTGGAAAGCAGCAGGCTATTCAGCGTTATGCAGATCTTATCTCTCATGAGGAAATCTCGGTCCTAAGCGGCAACAACTGCGAAATCAAGAGTCAGCCTGTTATCTCAGCTCTCAATATGGTGAACGATGTTCTAGAAACCTATGACATCATTTACCGCAACTTCCAGTCTGGATACAACGAAAACGGCGGTAGCTTCGGCAAGATTACCGAGGTCAAGTCTGCTAACAAGTCTGCGTCAAACCGCTTCACCCCCTTCGGACACGAACCGATCGATAGCGACGTCCCGCCTCTGGGGTACATCATGCCTGTTGCCTTCTCCATGCAGGCACTTATCGGCAAGCGTCAAGATGGAACCCTCTACTGGTTAGCCCAGCCTCAGGAATTTTTCTCGAACGAAAGCAATTTCAAGGAAATTATGGGGGCAGTGAAAGATGCAATCCTCATGGTTGACTTCGATCCACAGAAGGTAGGCAAGAAGGACCTTTCATACAGCAACGTGAAAGACCGAGTAGAGCTCCTCTACTTCAAGAGTCAGCGTGGTATCTAACCTAGAACGGTGCTGAGAGGCCTGAACCTTTCATCAGGTTCAGGCCTTATCTCTCACCGAACTCAAACAGAGGTTTTCCCGGAGTAAGTGAGATGCTTGTAGACGTCCGGTGCTAGAGGCTGTTCAAGCGGTAGCCGCATCGAAACGATATTCTTTTCCCCTTTGGCAGTAGGAATCTTGGTATTCTCTGCATATTCGGGTCGCTTAGACTTCCCCAAGTAAAGGAAGTCGATACCCTCTGAGTCGTCCTTTTTCACGAAGATATCTAGCCGGTAGTTACCTTCAATAATCGCTTTTTCAGTCTTACTCTCAGTTGTTCGGCTGTGCTTGGTAAACCAAAGCATGGTTGTCTCATCCAAGAGATGGTCCTGATACTTTACGCTGTCATTAATGTCATCAGCCTTATGGTAAGTCACGAAGATAGGACAAGTAGCGGTATCAGCATCTACCTTGTAACCGTTAACCACGCCCTCCTGGTTACTTCCCCAGTTGAGTAGGCGGCAGACGTCCTTGCGTGAGTAGCGCATACCAATTTTGAGGTTTCCTGACCTGTCATAGTAGTGCTGGTTGAGGTAGAGCCCAGCCTCAATTGAATCATTCACCTGTCCCCGGAAATAGGAGTTTTCCTGGTATCGGTGGAAGAAATCCTCACCTACCACCAGTTTCTGACCTCGCTGGGTTACAAGGCTCCGTTCACCATAACGAGCTTTTTCAGGCTCAGTGAAAAACTCAAGAGATAGTATTCTTAGCACTGAATCAACAGTCTGCTGGTCAGCTTTTGCACCGTAGCCCTCAAGGAGTCTCCGATAGGACTCTACAGAAAGTTCTTGCTGAGACAGAAGCTCTTTCAGAAGCAGAAGTTCCTGGGGACGCTTACCGTTCAGCAATTCACGGTCGAGGAAAGAAATATAGGCGGCTTCAGCTGCGCTCAGCTCCTGAGCTTCTTCTTCCCTGATTCTCTGCAAGAAATGCCAGTAGCTGGCATCCCCCCTGGTCAAGAAAACAGTTGGGTTAGGCGCATCAAAGCGGGCAAAATCTAGTCTCTGCGGTGCCTTACCCAGCCTGTTTCTCAGCTCTGTGTAAGCCTTCTTAAGCTCAGCCATAGCAGTCAGCTTGGTAGCACCAAGAGAGGACAGCACCCGTTCCAAGGCAATCTTGTCGAAGTTGATGTTTGAAACACCCGCCAGGCTTCCAGTTTCTAGAGCCTTCTCTAGGCGTTGACGGATGACGTCCTTGTTGAGGGAGTTGTCACCGAAAAGGGCAATGGGAATCAAGAAATTATTCTTGTAATTACCAATAAAGTCGATAACCCGCAGATGGTCTTTTCCCTTGGCCTTACGCAGACCACGGCCTAGTTGCTGAGTAAAGACAATAGACGACTCGGTCTTACGGAGCATGACCACCTGATTCACCTGCGGAATATCAATACCTTCGTTGAAGATATCTACCGTCAAGATATAGTCGTAGTTTCCTTCTTCAAGCTGAGAGATAACCTCTTCACGGCGCTCCTGGCTATCATCACCCGTCAGTGCAACAGTTCGTAAGTCCTTCCCGTTAACTTTTCGGGCATTAAGGGCTTGTGCCAGCTGGTGGGCTTCATCCTTGCTGCTACAGAAGAAGAGACCTTTGACGTCCTCGGTATGCCCATATTTGTGCAGAACATCGATAATGTGGTCCAGGCGTTCGTCCATGACCAGGTTCTGCAGCTCAGAAGTATCCTCAATAGTCTGCCCAGAAGCGTCCGTGTAGTCCTTCACCCCGTAGTAGCTGAAGGGAACCAGCATCTTAGCTTCGAGCGCCTTTTCTAGGCGGATCTCATAGGCCACATTGTATTTAAATATCTCGTAGATATCCGTGTTATCGCTTCGTTCAGGAGTAGCTGTCAGCCCCAGCAGGAAGTCCGGTTCAAGATAGTCCATGACTCGCCGGTAGGAGTCAGCGCCAGCCCTGTGCACCTCATCAATAATGACCAGGTCAAACTGGTCTGGGTCCAACTGAGTCAGGTTATTATCACGAGAGAGAGTCTGAATTGTTGCAAAAAGATACTTCTTGTCTAGCTGCCGCGTGGCCCCAACAAACTTGCCAAAGTTCTGCGGGTCTTCGGTATCAAGTACCTTTTGGAACTCTTCAATGGCCTTGTTAAGAATCTGTTCCCGGTGGACGATGAAGAGCACTCTTTCAGGGCGAGCTTCCCTGGTGGCAAGGGCGGCCAGAATAGTTTTTCCTGTACCCGTCGCAGAAATAACCAGGCTACGCTTGTCCCCAGCTTCCCGACTCTTCTTAATTTCTTCTAGAGCCTCTTTCTGCATGTCATTAGGGACAATCCCACCAACAGGAAGAAGAGGACCAGCCTCATTTTCTAGGACAGGAATTTCCCGCCGAGTCTTCCTCCGGCTCCGGTAGGCTTCAATCCAGTCCTTAGTTAGAGGCTTGGAACGGTCATGCAGACGGTCGATAGCCCGGTTCAGCTGTTCGATAATGTGGCCGTCATGGGCAGCAGAGAATTTGAGGTTCCACTCTTCATTTTCCAGGAGAGCTGAGCGAGTCAGATTGGAGCTTCCAACAATTGCGGTTGCTGTCTTGAAAGCACCGTCCTGGTAGAAAATGTAGCCCTTACTGTGGAAGGCATCAATGCTGTCGTCAAGCACTCGAACCGCAATGTTTTCGAGGTTTAGCAGCTCCTCAAACATCTTAGGGTCATTGAAATCCAGGTAGGTTGAGGTGTAGATGGTGGCCTGGCCCTTGAAATCCAGGAGTTCCTGTTTCAGGGTGGCCAGGCCTGAAGGGGTAATGAAAGCTACCGAGAATTTGAAGCTACTGGCTCCTGCTAGTTCCCGCCGGATAGCAGAGAGCATAGTCTGCTCACCGTTGTTATAGAGCAGATGTGGGTTAAAAAGCTGACTGCTTGAAATAGTCTTATCGATAAACCCGTAGTGAGTATCTTGAGGCTTATTCAAAAGTCC
>DKXC01000030.1 GCA_002492045.1 Micrococcaceae bacterium UBA7136 | reverse complement strand
CCAGGAGTCAGTCCAGCAGGTTAGCCTCCCGGCCGACCCGGCAGGCCCCGGCACCCTAGAACTGGTTCAAACCAACTGGGAGCGGGTTCTAGCTCAGCTAGAGAATCCCCACGCCAAGGCCCAGTTTGCCCTCTGCCAGCCGGTCCGCTACCAGTCCGGCCAGCTCTTCCTGCTGGCCGAGATGGCCGTCCTCAAGGCTGTGAAGAATCACCTGCCTCTCTTGCAGGCTGCCCTCAAGCAGGTGCTGGGCCTGGACGTCCAGCTGCGGGGCCAGGTCAAGCGTCCGGGTGAGGGCGGCGGTGGAGTCCAGCCCCCGGCCCCTGGCCCTCAGGACCCCGGCCCTAGCGCAGGCCCCTCTGAGCCCCAGCCCGGCCCGGCATCTGAGGCGCCCCTGGCTGCTGGCCCCCGAGGGGACGAGGCCGCCTGGGCCGCTCATGGACAGCCCCGCTCTAACCAGCCGCCCTCCTGGAGTCAGGACGACTGGAACAACCCGGTGACCAGCTGGCAGGTGGCCCCTATCCCCCAGGATGATCAGCCCCCGGCGCCGGTAGCAGAAAGCCAGCAGGCCCCGGCTCCTGAGCCTGTCGCCCCCCTGGCTTCGCCTCCCCTCAGCCCGGTGGCAGCCAGCCCGGCTCCGGTAGCCCCCGTCCAGCCTGAGCCGGTTCAGCCCCTGGGACAGCAGGCCCCGTCGGCTCCGGCGACCGTCCCTGAGAGCCAGGAGACCGGCCCCCTACCGGCTCCCCTGCCCGCCAGCCAGGCCTACAGTGAGCAGGCCCCTGAGCCCAGCCCCCAGCTGCGGGTGGTCCAGGGCGGGCCTGACCCGGTGGAGTTCTCTAAGGCCCACCACCCCTCCCAGGAGCAGCAGCCGGTCCAGTTGGCGCCCGCGCCAGACCCGACCCCAACTGCTCAACCCACCACTCAAGCCAAGCCTGCCCAGCCTGTAGCCCAGCCAGAGCAGAAGCTTTCTTTCCGTCAGCGTCACGCCCAGGAGTTTGAGGCGGGCCAGCGGCAGGTTCAGCAGCGGCAGCAGGCCAGCCAGGCCACAGCTACCCCGCCTGAGCCAGAAGATTTTAGCCCCAGCGAGGACGACAAGCCCCTGGAGTCAGCCGTCCTGATTGGGCAGAAGGCGGTAGAGAAGATTCTGGGCGGCAAGGTCATTGACGAGCAGCCCCTCCACCAGCCTGTTTAGGCTTTCCCTCTTTTAGTTTCACCAGAGCCCGGTTCTAAGGCCGGGTAAGGAGTTTTGCCGTGTACGAAAGCGCCGTCCAAAACCTAATCGACGAACTAGGCCGTCTGCCGGGTGTAGGCCCCAAGTCTGCCCAGCGCATTGCCTTCCACATCCTCAATGCTGACTCTAACGAGATGACTAAGCTGACCGATGCTATTGCCCGGGTTAAGCAGACTGTTTCTTTTTGCCAGATTTGCGGCAATGTTTCTGAGACGCCCACCTGCGCTATCTGCCGGGATGAATCTCGTGATCCTTCTCTTCTTTGCGTGGTGGAGGAGTCTAAGGACGTAGTGGCGGTGGAGCGCACCCGCTCCTTTAGCGGCCGCTACCATGTGCTGGGTGGTTCTATTAACCCTCTGGCTGGGGTGGGGCCGGAGCAGCTGCGGATTCGGGAGCTGGTGGCCCGGCTGTCGGATGAGCGGATCACTGAGCTGATTCTGGCCATGGACCCCAACCTGGAGGGTGAGGCTACAGCTACTTACCTGTCTCGCCTGCTGGTGCCCATTGGGATTCGGGTGTCCCGTCTGGCCTCTGGTCTGCCGGTGGGTGGAGACCTGGAGTATGCGGACGAGATTACTCTGGGGCGGGCCCTGGAGGGACGCCGGGTTATTAGTGAGGGTAACCGGGCGGATCAGCTGGACCCGGCCCAGGATTTTGAGCAGGCCCTGGCTGAGGAGGCTGCGGAGAAGGCTGAGCGTGAGGCGGCTGCGGAGCCTGCGCCCCGGGCCCGCTGGTCTGGTTCTATGTTTGATGAGATTGACCGGGACGCCCAGGTGGCGGCTGCCGCCTTTGAGGCCGAGGAGGGTGAGT
The DNA here is from genome assembly GCA_002492045.1 of Micrococcaceae bacterium UBA7136. GTDB lineage: Bacteria > Actinomycetota > Actinomycetes > Actinomycetales > Micrococcaceae > Rothia. The sequence continues at coordinate 914 of DKXC01000030.1, read as the reverse complement.
CCCCCGAACAGGCCCCGGCTGAGGATGCCCGAGAAGCTACAGAGGCCGGGCGGGAGGCTGAGGCTCAGCGCCAGGAGGCCTACCAGGAGCGCCTAGCGGAGCTGAAGAAGGAGCCCCTGCGCACGGTCGCCCCCGACCTGCCGCCCTTACCCGGCCGCACCTACGTCAACCCCTGGGAGTAGGGGTTCTCTGCGCTCTCGTTGCCTAACCTTAGCGAAAGAGAGAAATTTTCTCGGGGAAGAGTCTGAAAGACTGTTGTCAGGAGCCAGGGAAAGGGTAACTTAGAAGAGTCTCTTATTTTCGGTCACACACTAGGGAGATTTTCGTGCAAGACCCTATCTTTGACACCCCCCCCCCGATGGACTCCTGATTTCCGGTCAGAGGCTGCAAATAAGCTAGCCGAACTCTTTCCCGAGGTCCTTGCGGACGGAAAGATTGATCTTGAGGCCCTTAAGACCCTACTGGCTGAGGATGCAGCTGAGCCTTCTGAACGTTTTGGCCTTTTTTGGCCGGGTAAGGCTCGGGCTATTCAGGCCGCTCAGACCCCTACTTCAGCAACTCTGGCACCGGACCGAGAAAACTCTGTTGACTGGGATAGCACCCAGAATGTTTTTATCGAAGGCGATAATCTAGAGGTTCTGAAGATTCTTCAGAAGCACTACTACGGGCAGATTAAGATGATTTACATTGATCCGCCCTATAACACCGGCAAGGATTTTGTTTACAAGGACGATTATTCTGATCCTCTCGGTTCATATCTTAAGATGACCGGCCAGGCCGACGGAGAGGGCCGACTTTCTACCAACACCGAGTCAGACGGACGCTTCCACTCTAACTGGCTCAATATGATGTACCCCCGCCTCAAACTGGCCAAAAACCTTCTTCGTGAAGATGGGGCAATTGCTATCAGCATT
>DKXC01000109.1 GCA_002492045.1 Micrococcaceae bacterium UBA7136 | reverse complement strand
CTCCATATTGCCGGTACCCTTGAACTCCTCGAAGATAACCTCATCCATCTTGGAACCGGTCTCAACCAGGGCGGTAGCCAGAATAGTCAGGGATCCGCCCTCTTCAATATTGCGGGCCGCACCGAAGAACTTCTTGGGCGGGTAGAGGGCTGCTGCGTCCACACCACCAGAGAGGATACGACCAGAGGCCGGAGCAGCCAGGTTTTAGGCCCGACCCAGGCGGGTCATAGAATCTAGCAGAACCACCACGTCCTTGCCCTGCTCTACCAGGCGCTTAGCCCGCTCAATAGCCAGCTCGGCGACAGTAGTGTGGTCCTCGGCCGGACGGTCGAAGGTAGAAGCAATAACCTCGCCCTTAACAGTCCGCTGCATGTCGGTAACTTCTTCAGGACGCTCGTCCACCAGCACCATCATGAGGTGAACCTCAGGGTTGTTGCTGGTAATAGCGTTAGCAATGGACTGCAGCATGAGAGTCTTACCGGCCTTGGGCGGTGCCACAATCAGGCCGCGCTGACCCTTACCAATGGGGGCAATCAGGTCAATCACCCGGGTGCCCAGCTTCTTAGGCTCAGTCTCTAGGCGCAGACGCTCCTGGGGGTAGAGGGGAGTCAGCTTGTTGAACTCCCGACGCTCCTTGGACTCCTCGGGAGTCAGGCCGTTGACACTGGTCAGCTGGACCAGGGCATTGAACTTCTGGCGGGAGTTCTGGTCGCCCTCGCGGGGGGCCCGGATAGTACCCACAATAGCGTCACCCTTGCGCAGGCCATAGCGGCGCACCTGGGCCAGGGAAACATAAACGTCATTGGGGCCGGGCAGGTAGCCGGAGGTCCGCACGAAGGCGTAGTTATCTAGCAGATCCAGAACACCAGCAACCGGAATCAGGACGTCATCTTCCCGAATCTCAGGCTCATCAAAGTCACGGCGGTTGCCCCGGCGTTCCCGACGCTCAGCCTGACGCTCCCGGCGGTTCTTGCGGTTAGCCCGGCGATCTTCTTCAGGGCCCTTAGAAGCCAGCTGGCGGGACTCCCGCTCCAGGGGCTTCTTATCGGTCTTCTCGGCCCGCTCCCGGCGGTTCTTCCGCTCAGGACGGTCAGCCTGCTCGCTACCAGCAGCCTCAGCCTGCTCGCCCTCTAGCTTGCGGCGGCGGTCATTACGGTTGCGGCTACGCTTGCCAGTGGCTTCTTCGCCCTCGGTGGGGCCCTCCTTACGGGCAGACTTCTCTAGTTCTACCGCATCCAGGGCAGCCTCAACAGCCTCCAGGGCGTTGCTGACCTCGCTTGCTTCAAGCTGGGCGGAGGTAACCCGGCGGTTGCCTCGACGCTTGGGGGCAGCAGGAGCTTCTACCTCCTGAGCGTCAATAGTCTCGGGGCTTTCGGCCTGGGCCTCAACCTTCTTGCGGCTGCGGGTGCGCTTGGGCTTCTCTTCAGCAGCGGGCTCAGTAGCTGCCGGGGTCTCCTGGCTGGCAGTTGCCTTGCGGCCACGTCCAGAAGTCTTTGCAGCCTCGGGGGCCTCCTCGGCCGGGCGGTCAGCAACAGCAGAACCACGCTGATGGTCGGTAATGGCCTGAACCAAATCTGACTTGCGCATCCGGCGAGCGCCGGTAATACCCAGCTGGGAGGCAAGAGACTGCAGCTGAGCCAGCTTTAGGCTGCTCAGGCTGGGGGTCTTGGATTCTGCCGCGGCGGCGGCCTGTCCACCTGTGGTCATTTCGGTGGTTTCTGTCACGAAGGTTTCCTTCTTTCGACATAGGTAATTCGTGTTTAGGGACGCAACAGATGCGCCCAGCCCAGAACGGGCGATAGGTCAAGACCAAATCTAGGGCAGGGACGGCAGAAACCATCCCGGTGGTCTTTGGTTTTAATCTGGAGGGGCGCCTACACGGCTGTGCTGAGCACCCAAAAGATAGGCCCTGATAAGGCTAAGTAAGGTGACGGGCTCAAAAGGGGCTTGAAAGCGCCCTACCCTCAGGCAAAAGATTCAGGGGCCGGCCCTCAGGGCCAGGCTTAAAGATCCGCTTGCCTACAGGTAAGCATAACACCTTCGGTAGCAATATCTACATCCAGTACCCGCCAGTCCAGCTCTTTTTCCTCATAAAAGCCCACAGGCCGCAGCTGTCTGGCCTGCTCAATAGCCTGATGCGCGGCCTGACGCTCCTGCTGGCCCCGGGCCAGTACCAGGACGGTAGGGCCGGCACCAGAAATAACAGCGGCAAAGCCCAGACCCCGCAGGTAGGCCACTAGCTCAGCGCTAGGAGCCATAGCCACCGCCCGGTAGGACTGGTGCAGATAATCCTGGGTAGCGGCAAAGAGGTAATCCGGGTAGCGAGCCAAAGCCTGGGTCAGCAGAGCCGCCCGGCCCGAATTAGCAGCAGCCTCGTGGTGGGGTAGGGTCTCAGGGATCAGCCCCCGCGCCAGCTTGGTCGGCACCTCATAATCTGGGATAGCAACCACCGGCAAAATCTCTTCATCAGCAGCAAAGGGCAAAGAATGCCAGCCTGAGGCGTCCCCATAAGAGACCACCACATTCCCGTAAAGGGAAGGGGCCACATTATCGGGGTGCCCCTCCATACCCGAGCAGACCTGCAAGATAGCCTGGTCAGACAGGCGATGCTCCACAGGTAGCAGGCCGTTAGCTGCCACCACACCAGCCACAATAGCTGAGGCAGAAGAACCCATACCCCGAGAATGGGGAATCCGGTTGTGGGCCTGGATATGCAGGCCCGGCAACTCCAGCAGGCCCGCAGCCCGCCAGGCCGTCTGCATGGCCTTGACCACCAGGTGGCTGGCATCCTGGGGAACCTGGTCGTCCCCCTCCCCGCTCAGGTCAAAGGTCAGGCCAGCCTCCTGCCGGGTGACAGTCAGCTCATCATAGAAGGCCAAGGCCAAGCCCAGGCTGTCATAGCCCGGCCCCAGGTTAGCTGAGGATGCCGGAACCCGAACCGTCACCTGAGCCCCCATGGGAATCACCTGGGGGGAGAGCAGGGCTTGGTCAGAACCATCAATCATGGGCAGGGACATGAAAATCCATTTCTTTTTCAGTCAGCGGGCAGGGGCAGGTCAGAGGGAGCTCTTTAGCCCTCTACCTGAATGAGGGAGGTAACCTCCTGGACAGTCTCCAAGCTAGCTAGCTGCTGGACAGTCTGCCGCAGGGTCTGATCCTTAACCCGGTGAGTCACCAGACGAATCAGGGCCAGGCCACCTGCCACCGGGGCCTTAACCTGGCGGATAGTCTCAATAGAAATACCGGCCTCAGCAAAGAGCTGGGCAATCTGAGAGAGGGTACCCGGAGCGTCCTTGGCCAGCATCCCCACAGCATAGGAGGAGGCCAACTGATCTGCCCCCGCCAGGCTCAGCTGCTCAGTGGGCAGATCAGGCAGGCCAGGGCCACCAAGAACCATACGACGAGCGATAGCAACCAGGTCGCCCAGCACAGCCGAAGCAGTGGGAGCACCACCGGCACCGGGCCCGTAGAACATGAGCTCCCCGGCGTTCTCAGCCTCCACAAAGACAGCGTTAAAGGCCCCGCGGACGCTAGCTAGCGGGTGGCTCTGGGGCAGGAGAGTGGGGTTAACCCGCAGGCTGACCTGGTCCCCCTGGCGCTCGCAGACAGCCAGCAGCTTAATGACGTAGCCCTCAGCCTCGGCTGCCTGGACGTCCTCAGCACTGATGGAGGTGATGCCCTCGGTGCGGACCTGGTCCAGGCTGAAGCTGGAGTGGAAGGCCAGGGAGGCCAGGATGGCGGCCTTAGCGGCAGCATCATGGCCCTCAATATCGGCGGTGGGGTCGGCCTCGGCGTAGCCTAGTCGCTGGGCCTCAGCCAGGGCCTGATCAAACTGGGCGCCGGTAGAGTGCATCTGGTCCAGGATGTAGTTGGTGGTTCCGTTGACAATACCCAGAACCCGGCTGACCCGGTCGCCAGCCAGAGAATCCCGCAGAGGACGCAGAATGGGAATGGCCCCACCCACGGCCGCCTCATAGGAGAGCTGGGCGCCGCTGGCGGCTGCGGCTGCTGCCAGTTCAGAACCGTGCTGGGCCAGCAGGGCCTTATTGCCAGAAACCACCGACTTACCAGCCTGCAGGGCCTGTAGGATTCGGCTGCGGGCAGGCTCAATGCCGCCGGTCAGCTCTAGAACCACATCGGCCCGGTCAATCAGGGCTTCAGCGTCGGTCGTGTAAAGCTGGGGGTCTGCCTGGTAGTGGCGGGGGGCAGTCAGATCCCGCACGGCAATACCGATCAGTTCTAGCCGGGCCCCGATCCGGGCCTGTAAGGAATCAGCATCCTCAAGCAGGATACGTGCCACCTGGGAGCCAACGTTTCCTGCTCCCAGCAGGGCAAGCTTGATGGTGGGGGTCGATGAGCTCACGGGCCTTTCCTCTCCTTAGGCTTGGGTTCTTACCCACTAATCTAGCCATAGCTGGGGGCAGGTAAAGAAACCTGCCCCCCATCATGACAAAGATGACTTTTTATGACAAAGGGTCAGACTCTACTCCTAGAGTAGGCCCAGGTCCCTTTGTAGCATGTCCTCTTCGGTCTCCCGCCGTACCATGAGCCGGGCAGTACCTCCGACGGCAGTGGTGACGACCGGCGGACGGGTCACATAGTTGTAGTTAGAGGCCATGACGTGATTGTAGGCACCGGTAGCAGCCACCAAAAGCAGGTCTCCGGCCTTGAGGTCGGCAGGCAGGTAGCAGTAGCGGATCACGATATCACCAGATTCGCAGTGCTTCCCTACCACCCGGCTCAGCAGCTGCTGGCCCTCAGGGGCTCGGTTGGCAAGGGTGACCGTATAATCGGCCTCGTAGAGGACAGGGCGGGGGTTATCGCTCATACCACCGTCCACCGAGACGTAGCGACGCAGGCGGGTCTTACCCTCGGCATCCTCCACCTCGATGTCCTTGATAGTGCCCACCTCATAGAGGGTGGCCCCACTGGGCCCAGAGATAGACCGGCCCGGCTCAAAAGACAGGTGGGGCAGGCTGATACCCAGACGCTGGCAGGAGGCCATGACGCTGGATGCCAGCTGCCCGGCTACCTGCTCGGGGCTGCGGGGGGCGTCCTGTTGGGTGTAGGCGATCCCGTAGCCGCCGCCCAGATCAAGCTCGGGCAGGCTCACTCCCAGCCCTTCCTGCATTTGGGCGGCAAAGGTCAGCACCCGGTCAGCAGCCTGGGCAAAGCCCTCGGCCTCAAAAATTTGGGAACCAATATGGCAGTGCAGGCCCCGCAAGTCCAGGTGGGGGCTCTGGTGGGCCAGGGCCAGGGCTACCGCAGCATAGGAGTCATCTTGGCTCAGCCCCAGCTCAGCTAGTTGGGCCTCGGTCAGGCCAGCCAGCCGCGCCGTACCTGCCAGCATAGACTGACCGAACTTCTGGTCCTCGTGGGCTGTGGCAATAAAGTCGTGAGTCGAGGCGTGGACGCCGGGGGTCACCCGCAGCATGACCGGGGCCTGCTTACCCAGGCCCTCAGCCACCCGACCAATAAGCTCTAGCTCGGGCACCGAATCAGCCACCAGGCGGCCCACCTCGTAGGTGAGGGCCCGCTCAATTTCAGCGGCAGACTTATTGTTGCCGTGCAGGGCAATCCTCTCCCCCGGCACCCCAGCCCCCTGGGCCAGGGCCAGCTCACCACCGCTGGCCGTATCCAGGTAGAGGCCCTCCTGGATAGCCCAGGCCGCAACCGCCGTCGTCAGGAAGGACTTGCCGGCATAGTAGACCGAGACCTCACCCCCGTAGGGGGCAAAGGCCTCTTCAAAGGCCTGACGGAAGCGGGAGGCCCGGGCCCTAAAAACGGTCTCAGAGAAGAGGTAGGCCGGGGTGCCGTAGTCCTGGGCCAGCTGGGTGACGGGGAGACCATCTACCTCAACCTGACCAGAGGCAGTCCGCTGGAAGGAAGCCTCCCAGATAGCGGGGTCCAGGTGGGCAGGCTCCTGCGGGTAGGCCAGCCAGTCTGGGGCATAGAGGGAAGAAGACTCAGCCATGCCTACATCTTCTCCGGTGCGCTCACACCCAGCAGGCCCAGGCCATTAGCCAGGACCTGGCGGGTGGCGTTGTTGAGCAGCAGGCGGGTCCGGTGCAGGTCGCTAACCTCTTCTTCACCCTGGGGAACCACCCGGGAGACCCCGTACCAGCGATGGTAGGCGCCAGCCAGGGACTCCAGGTAACGGGCCACCCGGTGAGGTTCGCGGAAGTCAGCAGCCTCCTTGACCACGCCAGGGAAGAGTCCCAGGGCAGCCAGCAGGGCATTATCGGCCTCGCTGTTCAGCAGGGAGGTGTCCACAGAGCTGCTATCTACCCCAGCAGCCTCAGCCTTGCGGGCCACATTGCAGGTGCGGGCATGGGCGTACTGGACGTAGAAGACCGGGTTCTCGTTGGTCTGGCGGGTCAGTAGATCCAGGTCAATATCAATGCTGGAATCAACCGAGTAGCGGGCCAGGGAGTAGCGGGCAGCGTCCACGCCCACAATATCGACTAGGTCCTCCATAGTGACCACGGTGCCAGCCCGCTTAGACATCCGCACCGGCTTGCCGTCCTTAACCAGGTTGACCAGCTGACCGATCATGACCTCAACCTTGGCCGGGTCATCGCCCAGGGCGGCAGCGGCAGCCTTGAGGCGGGCTACGTAGCCGTGGTGGTCAGCGCCCAGCATGTAGATGGCCAAATCAGCGGGGTTGACCGGGCGCTTGGTCTTGTCCTGGAAGTAGGCGATATCACCGGCAATGTAGGCGGCGTTACCGTCAGACTTGATGACTACCCGGTCCTTGTCGTCCCCGTAGTCGGTGGACTTGAGCCACCAGGCTCCATCCTTGAAGTAGAGGTTGTCTGATTCCTTGAGCTTTTCGAGTAGCTCATCGACCTTGCCCTCTTCAAAGAGGGAGTTCTCGTGGAAGTAGACGTCAAAATCAACGTGGAAGTCGTGCAGGGACTGCTTGATCTCCTGGAACATGAAGTCCACGCCCACTGAGCGGAAGACCTCCTGGGGGTCCTCGGCCTCTAGGGCGTCAGGGCGTACCTGGAGCACCCGCTCAGCGATATCGCTGATGTACTGGCCGCCATAGCCGTCCTCGGGAGCGTCCTCGCCCTTGGCCCGGGCCAGCAGGGAGCGGGCAAAACGGTCAATCTGGTTACCGTGGTCGTTGAAGTAGTATTCGCGCACCACCTTAGCGCCCTGGGACTGGAAGATACGAGCCAGGGAGTCACCCACAGCGGCCCAGCGGGTACCGCCCAGGTGGATGGGGCCGGTGGGGTTAGCAGAAACGAACTCAAGGTTAATGGTCTGACCGGCCAGAGACTGGTTAGAGCCGTAGCCCTCCCCTGCCTGGACGATGGTCTGGGCCAGCTCACCGGCGGCAGCAGCATCCAGGGTGATGTTGAGGAAACCGGGGCCAGCAATATCGACGCTGGCTACGCCAGAGATCTGGCTGATACGGTCGGCTAGGACCTGGGCTACCTGACGGGGGTTAAGGCCCACCTTCTTAGAGAGCTGCAGGGCGATGTTGGTGGCCCAGTCGCCGTGGTCCCGGTTCTTGGGGCGTTCTACCCGCACCTGGGGTAGGTCTTGGCCTTCTGCCAGGGTCAGCTGGCCCTCCTCAAGGCTGGCTGCCAGGGCAGAGCTAATTGCTTCTGAGAGTTCTTCTGGAGTCATAGGCTCCAGTCTACAGGCTTGTGGGGGCCTAAAGACAGGGCTTGAGGCCCCTAGTTTGGGGCTTGAGGGGGCCTGTGGGACGGCTGCGGGAAGTTGAGAAGGGGAAGTAGTTCCACCCTGGCTATTTTTTCTGCTATAGTTGTTTCCTGTTGCAGAAAGATGTGAGGCTTTGGGCCTGGCAACTTACTGTGGGAGCCCTCGTAGCTCAGTGGATAGAGCACCAGTTTCCGGAGCTGGGTGTCGAAGGTTCGAATCCTTTCGAGGGCACAAAATAAGGGGACCTGCTAGTGCTTGACGCATTCTAGCAGGTCCCCTTATTTTGTGC
>DKXC01000101.1 GCA_002492045.1 Micrococcaceae bacterium UBA7136 | reverse complement strand
CCCGATCCTCCTCAGTGAGGATCGGGGCCTTTTCTAGCTTCTGGGGCTAGGGGGTGAGGGCCTGGTGCTACTGCTTGTCCAGGCCCTTCTTCTGGGCCTGTCCAATCAGGGTCTTGTCCTGGTTCTTGCGGTGGACGAAGAACCAGCCGATACCCAAGATGGCGTACCAGACGGGCATAGCAATCAGGGCCTGGCGGGTGTCTTCAAACATGAAGAGCAGGCCAATAACGCCCACGAAGAAGACCAGCACAGCGTAGGCGGTGACGACGCCGCCGGGCAGCTTGTAGGCGGACTCTTCGTGCAGCTGGGGGCGGGTTGCCCGGTACTTGATGTAGCTGATCATAATCAGGGACCAGGTAACTACGGTCAGTACCGAAGCGACAGTGGTGACCAGGGTGAAGGCCGCAATCAGGGAGTCACCGGCGTAGAGCAGAACAATACCCGAGAGCAGCAGGGCGCTGGCCAGATAGAGGCCGTTGCGGGGCACACCGTTCTTAGAGAGCTTGCCGAAGATGGCCGGGGCGCTGCCGTGCTGGGCTAGACCGTAGATCATGCGGGAGGTTGAGAAGATACCGGAGTTGGCCGAGGATGTTGCCGAGGTGATGACCACGAAGTTGACCAGGTGGGCGGCGAAGCCCAGGCCAGCGAGGGTGAACATTTCAACGAAGGGGCTGCGGTCGGGGCTGATGCTGCGCCAGGGGGTGACCATGAGAATGACGGAGAGGGTCAGCACGTAGAAGACGATGATGCGGACCGGTACGGCGTTGATGGCCTTGGGCAGGGTCTTGGTGGGGTCCTTGGTTTCAGCAGCGGTGGTACCGATCAGTTCGGCACCCAGGAAGGCGAAGATACCGATCTGGAAGGCTGCCAGGAAGCCAGTCAGACCCATGGGGAAGAAGCCACCATCGTTCCAGAGGTTGGCGACGGAGGCCTGATGGCCGGAGGGTGAGGTGAAGCCGGTGACCACCATGATCAGGCCCACGATAATCAAGCCGATAATGGCAACAATCTTAATGAGGGCGAACCAGAACTCAATTTCACCGAAGTTTTTGACGCTGGGCAGGTTGAGGGCCAGCAGGACGCCGATCAGGGCCAGGGCGGGGATCCAGGGCGGGACGTCCGGCCACCAGAACTGGACGTAGGCGGTGATGGCGATGATGTCAGCTACACCGATGACGACCCAGGTGAACCAGTAGGACCAGCCCATTAAAAAGCCGACCCCTGGGCCCAGGATGTCGGTGATGAAGTCGTTGAAGGTCTTGTAGTTGAGGTTAGAGAGCAGAAGCTCACCCATGGCCCGCAGGACCATGAAGATGACGGCACCGATAGTGACGTAGACCAGGAGCAGGGAAGGGCCTGCCAGGGAGATGGTCTTGCCGGATCCCATGAAAAGGCCGGTACCGATGGCGCCACCGATAGCGATGAGCTGGATGTGGCGGTTTGAGAGCCCGCGTTGCAGGTTGTTCTCTTCTTGGGTTGCTGTCTGTTTGCTAGACATGAGCGCCCCCCTCACTTTCTAGAGTGAGTGTGGCCCGCAGGTGGTGCTGCTGGGGCCCCTAACTCTTCGTATGCTTACTTGTTTTCCTCAGGGTCAAGTCTAATTGATGGGGATTAGGGCTTGCTACCGGGAATGAGGACTTGCACCTATCCTAGCAAGCCCTCTAGATAAATGTGATATTTAACTCTAACCTGTGTCACACCTTCAGGGAAGCCCCCAAAGGCTTTTAGCACAGGCAAAATCCACTAGAGCCAGCTTAACTTCCCAAGAGAGCCAAATAAAGACAAACAAACCCAAAACCTGCCTAACTTCTTAAGACAGGCGTCCCCCGAGATAGGGGAGAAATCCAGCCGAGCATAGCAGAACTAGCCAATCCACACAGAGGAAATATCCCGCCAAACAGCCCACAAGCAACTAAACTGTGGACAGACTTATAGCTGGGTCAGCCATCTTAAACAGAGAAAACCCAGGCCAGCCCCAGAAAACCTCAAAAGAAAGCAGACAAGGAAGATCGTGACCCAAAGCAGCCGTCGTACCGCCTTCAAGGCAACCGCAGCAGTAGGTGGAGCCGCCCTCCTCGCCAGCCAGACCGTCAGCACCGCCCACGCCAACGGCCAGAAGCGCATCGCCATCATCGGCTCCGGCTACGGTGGCGCAGTAGCCGCCCGGGCCCTCACCGACAAGGGCTACACCGTCGACATGATCGAAATGGGTGCCAACTGGGGCGACATGGCCCCCCAGTCTGACGGCTACGTCTTCGACCAGATGACCGACCCCACTAGCCGCTCCATGTGGTTCGAAAACCGCACCGACCTGCCCCTCTCCCGCATCGCCAACCTCGACTTCGTCAACCGCCCCATCACCCCCGGCGCAGGCGTCCTCGGCGTTGAGCGCTTCGCCAACATGAAGGTCTACGTCGGTAAGGGCGTCGGCGGCGGCTCCCTGGCCAACGGCGGCATGGCCGTCACCCCCGAACGATCCTACTTTGAGCAGGTCATGCCCATGGTAGACGCCGAGGAAATGTACTCCACCTACTTCCCCCGTGCCAACGCCAACCTGGGCGTCACCGCCCCGCCCAGCGACGTCGTCGGCACCTCCAAGTGGTACCAGTTCTCCCGCCTAGGTGCAGCCCAGGCCAAGAAGGCAGGCTTCCAGCACAAGTTCGTCCCCAACGTCTACGACTGGGACTACATGCGCCGTGAAAACTTCGACCGCGTCGCCAAGTCCGCCCTGGGTGGCCAGGTCATCTTCGGTAACGACCACGGCAAGAAGTCCCTACCCAAGACCATCCTGGCCAAGGCCTTCGCCAGCGGCAAGGTCAACCTGACCACCATGACCGAGGTAACCTCCATCTCCCAGCGGTCCGATGGCAGCTTCAACCTGATCCTGCGCACCATCGACTTCAATGGCAAGGTCCTGGGCGTCAGCTCCCGCACCTACGACCGGGTCATCATGGCTGCTGGCTCCGTCGGCACCAACCGCCTGCTGCTGCGGGCCCAGGGCACCGGCACCATCAAGAACCTGCCCTCCACCCTGGGTAGCTCCTGGGGCCCCAACGGCAACATCATGGTGGCCCGCAACGTCAACGCCGCCACCGGTTCCTACCAGTCCGGCATCCCCGCCATGGGCATCACCAACTGGGACAACTCCACCAACTCCGTCTTCGCCGAGCTGGCCCCCTTCCCCGCCGGCCTTGACCTCCGCATCGGCCTCTACCTGGCCATCACCAACAACCCCAACTTCGGCAAGTTCACCTGGAACCCCACCACCCGCAACATCGACCTGGACTGGGACTCCGCCAAGGCAGCCCCCGGTGTAGCCGCAGCCAAGGCCTTCATGGACAAGATGAACGCCGCCAACCCCGGCACCTCCTACAACAGCGGCCTCTTCCTAGGCGGCAAGACCTTCGCCGACTACTTCACCTACCACCCCCTGGGCGGTGCCGTCCTGGGCGAAACCACCGACCTCAACGGTGAAGTTAAGGGCGTACCCGGCCTCTTCGTCATGGACAGCTCCCTGATTCCCGGTAAGGTAGGCGTCAACCCCTTCGTCACCATCACCGCAATCGCCGAGCGCAACATGGACCGCCTGATTGCGGCCGGACGCTTCAACTAAGACATCAAACACACAGGCAAGGAAAGATAAGCATGACTCTTAGCACCCAGCGCCGCACCATCGTCAAGGCCGGCCTCTGGTCTGCCCCGGCCGTCCTGGCCACCGCAGCCGTCCCCGCCTACGCAGCCAGCATCACCCCCGAAGGGGAGACCGACCTGGCTATCGAACTGGCCCAGCCCCTAATCGACTGGGATACCTTCGAACCGGTCAAGAACATCGGCATCTACGTCGGTAAGGAAGGAACTACCCCCCAGAGCTACGGCTCCCTGCCCGACAGCATGACCATCACCAACGTCGGCACCGTACCCGCCGTCAACCCCAGCGGCACCCTGCTGACCCAGATGAAGGACATCCGCTCCGACTACAATTCCCTGGCCACCATTGGCACCCAGGTTAACTCTGTGGACCCCCTGGTCACCTTCGCCTACACCGGCCAGGCTGACCCCAACGGCCCCACCTACACCTGGACCTACGCAGGAACCCTGGCTCCCGGCCAGTCCATCATCATTCCCCTGCGCTACTACGTTGAGAAGCCCTTCTGGAACGTTGACTACGAGCTTTTCGTAGCCGCTACCGTCATTGACGATAACCAGGGCGACTACGACGATAACTCTGAGCTCATGGGCACCGTCACCGGTTTCCGGGCTTCCTAGAGTCCTTCCTTCTTCAGCGGGGTGTGAGCATTTGCTTGCGCCCCGCTTTTCCTTGCCCTGCCACCGCTAGAATGAAAGCTATGGAAACCCACAAGCAAAAAGCAGACCTGGCTGATAAGGCCGCCCGGGCCGCTGCCGGAGAAGACCTGACGGCCCCCGTCCCCCAGAAGTTTCACCGTCAGCCCTACTCCTTTGTTCGCCGCGGCGATCGCCTGACCGCCCGCCGTCAGAAGGCCTGGGACACCTACGCCCCCAGCCACGTGCTAGATCTACCCCGCAATATTGGCGACACTTCCGTCGCTGAAGGCGCCACCTTTGACCGGCAGGCCCTCTACGGACGTAGCGAGGCCCCCCTGGTGGTTGAAATTGGTTCTGGCCTGGGCGAGGCCATCGTTCACCGGGCCGCCCAGCTGCCGGAGACTGATTTTCTGGCGGTAGAGGTCTACACCCCCGGCATTGCTGACCTGCTACTCAAGATGGGTCAGGCCGGGGTTGAGAACGTGCGAGTAGCCCAGGCTAACGCCCCGGAGCTACTGGATAACCTGCTGGAAGAGAACTCGGTGGATGAGCTCTGGGTTTTCTTCCCGGACCCCTGGCATAAGGCCCGCCACCACAAGCGTCGCCTGGTCTCCCCCGGCTTTGCCGATAAGGTAGCCCGGGTGCTCAAGCCCGGCGGTATCTGGCGACTGGCTACCGACTGGGAGGAGTATGCCCTGGTCATGCGGGAGGTGCTAGAAGCCCATCCCGACTTTGAGAACCTGCATGCTGGTGAGGGAGCCACCGATGAGGACCCGCTGGGTGGTTGGGCTCCCCGCTGGGAGGGCCGGGTTGTGACCTCCTTCGAGCGGAAGGCCGGTGAGGCCGGACGTCGGGCCCACGACCTGACCTACCGTCGCAAGGCCTAGCCCCCCCTTTTAAAGAGATAGGTACCAGATAAGAATCGTTTTCTGCGGAGCCTAGGCCCAAAAGCGATTTTATCTGGCACCTATCTGCCTTAAAGGCCCCTAGCGGCCGGTCTGCTCATAGGAGTCAATCGCCCCGGGCTTACCCTCCATGAAGGCATCAATCTCAGCCTTAGAAGCCGTCAGCTTGGGGTCCTGACTCAGGTAGTACTTGGTCTCCCGTGCAATCAGACCAGACATCAGAATCAGGCCCACCAGGTTAGGCAGGGCAATCAGACCGTTAGCAATATCAGAGAAGGTCCAGGCCAGGCCCAAATCCATGGTGCAGCCCAGGTAGATGATGCCGGCAAAGAAAATCCGGTAGGGGGTCACACCCTTCCGGCCCACCAGCCGCTCAATATTACGCTCACCGTAGTAGGCCCAGCCCAGAATAGTAGAGTAGGCAAAAAGCACCAGGCCAATGGTCACGATCCAGGCGCCAGCCGGGCCGATCACCGAGCTAAAAGCGTGAGAGGTCATGACCGACGCCGACATGAGCTCACCGGTTGCAGGGTCAGTCGCGTGCCAGCTACCGGTAACGATCAGAACCAGGCCGGTGCAGGTCACCACAATGATGGTGTCAATGAAGGTCTGGGTCATAGAGACCATGCCCTGACGAACCGGGTGGGTCGTCTGAGCAGCCGCGGCCGCAATAGCAGCTGAACCCATACCCGACTCGTTAGAGAAAATACCGCGGGCAACACCGTACTGAACCGCATAAATCACGGCAGATCCGGCAAAACCGCCCACGGCGGACGAACCGGTGAAAGCATCCGAGAAGACCTGGCCGAAGGCGGCAGGCAGGTCGGCGGCGTGGGCGCCCAGGATGTAGAGGGCCCCACCTACGTAGAAAATGATCATGACCGGGACGAAGGCTGCGGTTACTCGTCCGATGGACTTAATACCGCCCATGAGCACAAAGAGAGTCAGCAGGGAGAGGACGATACCGGTGAAGGCCACCGGCAGGTTGAAGGTGTTCTCTAGGTTGTGGGCGATGGAGTTGCCCTGGGCGGTGTTACCGATACCGAAGGAGGCCATGATAGCGGCACAGGCGAAGAAGAGGGCCAGGAACTTACCCAAGGGGCCCTTGATGCCGCGTTCTAGGTAGTATTGGGGGCCGCCGGAGATTTCGCCCTTGGCGTCGGTGGTGCGGTAGCGGACGCCCAGGAAGGCCTCGGAGTATTTGGAGGCCATACCGAAGATGGCGGTGACCCACATCCAGAAGAGGGCGCCTGGGCCGCCGATGGAGATAGCGGTAGCGACACCCACAATGTTGCCGGTGCCGACGGTGGCGGCCAGGGCGGTGGTCAGGGACTGGAACTGGGAGATGTCACCGCCGACGGCCTCGTCATCCTTACGCTCGAAGAAGGCTAGACGGTTGGCTGCGATGAGCTTGGTCAGCTGGATGAAGCCTAGCCGGTAGGTCAGAAAGATACCTGTGCCTAGTAGCAGGGGAATCAGGACGAAGGGGCCCCAGAGGATGGAGCTGAATCCTTGGAGGAAACTTTCGAGAGTCATGGGCCTGTGCTTCCTGTTGCGGGTAGGCAACCGACAGGGAAGTGGCGCCTACTTCCTTGTGAGGGTTTCTCTAAGCCCCCTACTCTACGGCAAACTGTGCCGGGTGTCACTTAGACCAGGGGTGTGTCCATATTTTGGGCAGGCGTCCGCCCCCTCCCCACGGCGAACCCCCGCCTTTACTTTCCTAACCCCGGTCTTAAACACCGGGTTAGGGGAAGTAAGAGCGGGGTGCCTTCCAGGACAAGGCGACGCAGCCCGTCGCCGGTCATTTTCACCGGGGTAAGAGACCCACGTCCAGATGATGACAAGCAGAAATAGTCTGATTCTCAGCCAAGGCGCTTTTCCACAGCCCCCGATTAAGCCCTCACCATTTGAGCCAGAAAAGACAGCTCTGCCAGAGTGCTGTCATGCCACTAGAACTCCCAGAAATTCGTGAAGGAATCATCACCCACCAAGAACTAAGACGCCTAGGTTGGGGTAGCAAAAGAATCAGCTCCGCCTGGAAACGCGGCGACCTAGTGCGCTTAACCCGCGGCATCTACCTTTCAGGGCAGATTGCTAAACAGTGTCAGCAGCGCGACCGAGCCCTAGCCCTCACTCTGGCTCTGGGCCTGGCCCGGCAAAGTGCGGTGATTAGCCACCAGTCAGCCGCCCTGCTCTGGGGCGCACCTCTTTTGGTTCTACCGTCCAAGGTGCATCTGTCGCTTCTGACCAGCGATAAGTCCCAGCATGCGCAAGCTAGCTTCCATAATCGACGTCCTCAGGCTTTTGAAGAAGCCCGCCAGTTGGCCGGGGTCAGGGTGACCGCCCCGGGCACAACCCTTCTCGACTGTTTACAGCAAGGATCTGTGCAGGAGTGCTTGGCTATTGCCGACTATTTTTTGTTCCAGAGACTCATCGAGCGGGATGACCTTACCCAGCAGCTGGCCAGGATGCATGGGGCAGGCTCGGCTAAGGCCCGGGTTGTGGCTCAGCTGGCTTCTGCCTTGAGTGAGTCACCGCTTGAGTCTTTTGCCCGTTTACGCCTCTACCAGGCTGGCCTTGATTTAGGGGTTCAGCAGTTACCTTTGCGGACTTCTGCTGGCCGGTCTTATCGGGCTGATTTTGCTTGGCCTCAGCTTAAGGTCCTTTTAGAGGTAGACGGTCTGCATAAGTATTTTGGGGCTTATCGTCCGGTAGAAGAACAGATTCGTCAGGATTTTTTGAGGCAGCGTGAGCTGGAGCAAGAGGGCTGGACGATCGTCAGGGCAACCTGGGAGGATTTGGAGCGACGTCCTCAGGCTGTCATGGCTAGGTTACGGGCGCTGGGGGTTGGTCCGGCTCAAGGCTGATATCCCCCTGAGCAGACCCCCGCTCTTACTTTCCTGGCCCCGGTCTTAAACACCGGGTTAGGGGAAGTAAAAGCGGGGGTTACCGGTCTGAGCCTCTACCCTACTGGTTTAAGAGTTGGCGGACGCGGGGTAGCACCTCAGTGCCGTACAGTTCAATAGACCGCATGGCGTGCTCATGAGCCAGAGCTCCGTTGGAGTATTTGAGGTCAAACCGATCAATACCGAGTTCACGGGCTGTCGCCGCGATCTTCTGAGCTACGGTCTCAGGCGAACCCACGTAGAGGGAGCCCTGTTCAATTTCCTGCTCGAACTCCCGCTCGCCGGCTGGGGGCCAACCCCGTTCAGCACCGATCTTGTTGCGTCCGGCCAGCCAGTGCTCCCGCAGCTGGTCACGAGCTTCCTGGTCGCTATCAGCAATATGGCCGGGCGAGTGGATGGCGATGGGCAGCTTGCCGTTGCCCAGTTCTTCGTTAGCTTGCTGGTAGGCGTCGGTGTAGGCCTTGAAGCGGGAGGCTGGTCCACCAATGATAGCCAGCATGAGCGGGGTGCGGTACTGGATGGCTCGGGCGATAGATTCGGGGCTGCTTCCGACAGCCAGCCAGTGCTTAAGGGTGCCCTCAGTTTTGGGGTAGATCTCTTGGTTGACCAGGGGCGGACGGTCGCCGCCGGGATTCCAGTTGACTGGCTGCTGGCTGAGAATTTTGGTGAAGAGGTCGAACTTTTCTGCAAAGAGTCGGTCGTAGTCTTCCAGCTTGTAGCCAAAGAGGGGGAAGGATTCAGTGAAGGAGCCACGGCCTAGGACTGCTTCTGCCCGGCCCTTGCTGAGGGCGTTAATGGTGGCGAAGCGCTGGTAGACGCGGATGGAGTCGTCTGAGGAGAGGACGGTGACGGCTGAGCCCAGGTGGATGCGCTCGGTGGAGGTAGCTAGCCCGGCCAGGATGGTGTCGGGGGCGCTAACGGCGAAGTCGGGGCGGTGATGTTCGCCGATTCCAAAGAAATCGACGCCTACCCGGTCGGCCAGTTGGCCTTCTGCTAGGACGTTGCGGATCACCTGGGCCTGGTGGAGTTTTTGCCCGGCCAGGTCTTTGGTGGTGTCACCGAAGGTGTCTAGGCCCATTTGGAAGGGGGTTTGGTCGACGCTGGGGAGTTGGGGGCGCAGGTCTGGGCTTTCTTGGAGCTTGATCATTTTGTCTGCCTTTCGAAGCTGCTGTCTGTCTTACGTCCTTTTCAACCCAGCAGACAATTACTTTATTCCGAAAGTTTTTGCCGGGCGTCCGGACCTCTCCCCGCAACGAGATCTCACCCAATCGCCCCAGCCCCCGCCTACTTTGACCGGGCAGATACCAGAAAGGACGGGGTCATCTCACCAGCCAGAGCAGGGTTTAGTTCCCTTGTAGCAGCTCCCGCAAACCAGGCAGAGTGAATCTTAGTTTCCCGTGACCTGCTGGCTCAACCAAACCGGCTGAGATAAGACGCGCCCGGTAGTTGCCTACCGTGCTTTTGCTTGCCCCAAGACGACGACCGATATCCGAGGCTGTAGAGCGGTCTTCATCAAGAGCCATAGCCTGCAGAAATTCACGGTCTTTGGCTGAAAGGGGCGCTAAGGCAGATTCAAGAACCATTCTCTGGTTCCGTCGGCGGGCTTCAGCAAAGGCTAGATTGGCTTCTTCTGCTGTCAGAATAGCGCCAGGCTCCAACCTCTCCGCTATCCTCCAGAGGTGATAGCCAACTAGCTGAATCATGAAAGGGTAGCCACCGGTAACCCTAGCTGCTTCAGCAAGCACGGCGTCCTCAATCACGACTTTCAGAGGTTCAAAAGTCTGTCGGTAAGATTGGGCCACTTCTTCTACAGCTACAGCAGCTAGGTCGATTCGGTCTGCCCGCCGCAAAAAGGTCGCAACCCCCTCATTTAAGAGATCAGATACGGCTGCTGGTAAGCCAGCAAAGACAAGAGCAATAGGCAAAGAGGCCCGGATGTAATGCTGAACCCAGGAAGCAAGCAAAGAAAGTTCTTGGCGGTCAGCTGCATGGATTTCATCCAGAGTAATTAAGAGACCTGTTTTCCGTTGCTCTAGGTTCTGCAAAAGTCCTTCGATAAGGTAGCGAGTTTCTATTTCTTCTTCAGGACGCAAGGCCGTAGTAACAGAGAGTCCGGCAAGTGAGATTCCCGTTAGTCTACGACTAGCTGGCTTCTCCCCTAACTCTTGCTGATAGTTTTGGGCAGCTTTCCCGATACGCCCTGCAAACCCTGGAGTAGCAGTCTCAGAGATAACTACCCATCCTTCTTGACGGGCAGCATATTCGGCTTCGTTGAGCATAACTGTTTTTCCGATGCCTCTGGCACCGGTCATGATGGTGAGAAGCCCAGGGGCACCTGACCGAATTTTTAGTCCGTAGATGAACTCGTCCAGGTAGCCGTCCCTTCCTACCAGTTGAGGCGGTTCAGCGCCTGCCGTAGGTCTAAAAGGGTTAATCATGAGGAGTTTCTGCCTTCTTACTAAGTTTCTAATCGCTCTTCCATTCTAGGCAGGCTTATGTACTCTTGTGTACTTTGTGTACTCTTGTGAATCTTGTGTATTTTGCTCCAGCCTAAGCCCCTACAGTGAGACCCCGCCCATTCGTCCCAGGCCCCGCCCACTTTGACCGGGCAGATGCAAGAAAGGACGGGACCCGGCCCAAAATCAAGACCAAACCCCGCCCCATAGAAGCCCAAACCTAACGCGGCCGGTAGAGCACCACAGCCTGAGAGCTAGCCCGGGCCGCAGGACGCTGGCCACGGGCCAGGTGAACAGCCCCACCCGAGGTGCCGGCCGCAAAAACCCGTGCACCCTCCTGCAAACGGTTACGCAGGGCCCGGTTCTCTTCTTGCAGCTCCGCATTGCGGGCGGTCAGGGCCTGAACCCTGTTCTCCAGGTCCATAATCCGTTTAATACCCTCCAGGGAGACACCAGACTGAGACAGGGCCTGAATCTCCTGTAGCTTCTCAACGTCCCCCTGGGAATAGCGACGGGCCCGACCCGGCGCCCGCTGGGGCTGCACCAGGCCCATCCGGTCGTACTGGCGCAGAGTCTGGGGATGCATGCCAGCTAGTTCGGCCGCTACCGAAATAACAAAGACCGGCCGGTCATTTTCCATGACCATGCTAGGCACCCGCCTGAGCCAGTAGATCTGCCCGGGGGTTAGCCTGGGGGGCCAGAGCCAGGAAGGTCTCTAGGGCCTCGGTGGCCTGGGGGGTCAGGTCGGTGGGCAGCTGCACCTCGGGCTGCACCAGCAGGTCGCCGGTTCCCTGTTTGGTGACGAAGCCCCGTCCCTTGGCCCGCAGCTTACGGTTGCTAGCACCGGGTGCAAGGCGCAGCTTGACGGTCTTACCTTCCAGGGTGGGCACCTCTAGGATGCCGCCCTGGATGGCCTCTTGCAGGGTGACCGGCAGCTTCACCAGCAGGTTATCGCCCTCCCGTTCAAAGACAGGGTGGGCGTCCACCCGGACGGTTACAATCAGGTCGCCTGCCCCACCGGCACCGGGCTGGCCCTTACCGCGGGCCCGAATCTTCTGGCCGTCCTTGACTCCGCGGGGTAGGCGTACTTGGGTTTGGGAGCCGCCGGGTAGGAAGACCGAGACCTCGGCCCCCTCGTAGGCCTGCTTGAGGCTGATGCGGGCACTCGTTGAGATGTCCTGGCCCTTGGGGGCGGGCTGGGAGAAGCCGCCACCGGGGAAGCCAGCTGAGGCTCCTGCTCCGCCAAAGCCTGCACCAGCACCGAACATGCCACCGAGCAGGTCCTCAATGTTGATGCCGGCCCCACCGCCTGCCCCGCCCCCAAAGTTCATGTTGAAGCCACCGGGGAAGCCTGCCCCACCGGCCCCGGGGAAACCAGCTGCCCCGTACTTGCGGATCTGGTCGTATTCTTCCTTCTGCTTGGGGTCTGAGAGCACGTCGTAGGCTTCTGAGACCTCCTTGAACTTCTTTTCTGCGGCGGCGTCGCCGGGGTTCTGGTCGGGGTGGTACTTGCGGGCTAGCTTGCGGTAGGCCTTCTTAATGTCAGCCTCAGAGGAGCCCTCAGAAACGCCCAGTACCTTATAAAAATCTTGATTCAACCAGTTTTCACTTGCCATTGTGTCCTCTCCTTCCGAGGTTGTTCTTTTGGTCTTTTAGGGTTGGTAGAAGATGGGCGGGCACCCAACCGCTAGGTTGAGCACCCGCCCCTTCTGATCTTTTATTCAGCGACAGCTACGGCCACTTGGGCGGTGCGAACCACCCGGTCCTTGACCTTGTAGCCGTTGCGCAGCACCAGGGAGATAGCGTCAGGTTCAACCTCGCTGGTGGGCTGCTGCATGACTGCCTCATGCACCTGGGGGTCAAAGGCTTCACCAACTGCCCCGAAGCGTTCCAGGCCCTGCTTACCCAGGATTTCCTCGAACTTCTTGGCGATGGCGGCGAAGGGGCCTTCTTCCAGGTCGCCGTGCTGGCGGGCTGCGTCAATGTCGTCAATCACCGGCAGCAGGGCGGAGACCAAGTCTGCAATGACGAAGTCACGCAGCTGTTCCTTCTCCTTGGCTGTGCGGTTCTTGAAGTTGGTGAACTCAGCCTGTAGGCGGCGCAGGTCTTCTAGCCGTTCGGCGGCTAGGGCTGCGTCAGCGCTGATTTCAGTCTCAGCAGCCTCATGGGTTTCAGCCGGGGTCTGGTCCGCCTGGGCGGCGGCAGACTCGGTGTCTACCGCTGCTTCAGCGTCCTGGGGCTGGGGGTGGCCTTCAGCGGCGGGTGCTGCGAAGGCCTCCTCCAGGGGGTCAGTCCCCTCGGGCTGGGTGGTGTTTTCAGCCATGGTTAGTTCTTCTTCTCGTCTTCTTCGTCGATAACTTCGGCGTCGACGACGTCCTCTTCGGCTGCCTTGGCGCCCTCACCGGAGGCTGCGGCGTCTGCCTGAGCCTGGGCGTAGAGGGCTTCGCCCAGTTTGGTCTGGGAGGCCTGCAGCTTCTCGAAGGCGGTCTTGACGGCCTCGTCGTCCTCACCCTCCAGGGCGGCCTTGAGGGCGTCAACGTCGGCCTGGACCTCGGTCTTGACGTCTTCGGGCAGCTTGTCGCCGTTGTCCTTGATCAGCTTGTCTACAGAGTAGGCTGCGTTCTCGGCGGCGTTGCGGGTCTCGGCTGCTTCGCGGCGGGCCTTGTCCTGCTCGGCGTGGGCTTCGGCGTCCTTGATCATGCGGTCGATGTCTTCCTTGGAGAGGGAGGAGCCACCGGTGATGGTCATGGACTGCTCGGTGCCGGTGCCCTTGTCCTTGGC
>DKXC01000158.1:12515-16625 GCA_002492045.1 Micrococcaceae bacterium UBA7136 | reverse complement strand
AGGGTACCGGCAATATGGAGCTGCGCCTCTCTCGCCAGCTGGCCGACAAGCGGATCTTCCCCGCTATCGACCTTAATGCTTCTTCTACCCGCCGGGAAGAGAACCTGCTCTCACCCGAGGAAGTCAAGATTATGTGGCGTCTGCGCCGGGTACTGGCCGGTATGGACCAGGAGCAGTCCCTGTCTGTACTGCTCAATAAGCTGCGGGAAACCCAGTCCAATGTTGAGTTCCTGCTGACCGTTGCTAAGGGTGGCCTGGGACACTCCGAGTAGGGTTAGTGAGCACCGCCCCGCGGGCCGTAAGGTCGGGGGCGGTGCTTTGCACTTGATAAGCTGTGATAAATAAGGGCGCCTGGGAGCAGGCGCTGTTGGGATGTAAAGGTAGCCAAAGTGATTGAATCAATTCAGGTCTTGCTGGACGAGCATGCTGACCTGCAGGAGCAGCTGGCTGATCCGGCTGTCCACGCCGACCAGGGGCGGGCCCGTAAGCTGGGCCGCCGCTATTCTGAGCTCAACGGTATTGTTGAGGCCTACAAGCGGGTCAACTCCCTGCGGGAGGACATCGAGGCAGCCCAGGAGATGGCTGCTGAAGACCCGGACTTCGCCGCTGAGGTGGCTGAGCTTGAGGCCCAGCTGCCGGAGGCTGAGGAGAAGCTGCGTCGCCTGCTGATTCCGCGAGACCCGGACGATGGTCGTAACGTTATTCTGGAGGTTAAGGGCGGTGAAGGCGGTGACGAGGCCTCCCTCTTTGCTGCCGACCTGCTGCGCATGTACACCCGCTACGCTGAGTCTAAGGGCTGGAAGACCGAGATGATTTCCTCCCAGATGACCGATGTGGGCGGGTACAAGGACGCCCAGGTGGCCATTAAGGGTAACTCTAATGACCCGGCTGAGGGCGTCTGGGCCCACTTCAAGTATGAGGGTGGCGTCCACCGGGTGCAGCGTGTTCCGGCTACTGAATCTCAGGGCCGTATCCATACGTCTGCTGCCGGTGTTTTGGTTTTCCCTGAGGTGGATGAGCCTGAGGAAATTGAGATTAACCAGAATGACCTGAAGATTGACGTTTACCGTTCTTCGGGCCCCGGTGGTCAGTCGGTCAACACCACTGACTCTGCTGTTCGTATTACCCACCTGCCGACCGGCATTGTGGTGGCCATGCAGAATGAGAAGTCTCAGATTCAGAACCGTGAGGCCGCTATGCGTGTGCTGCGGGCCCGTCTGCTGGCCTGGCAGCAGGAGCAGATTGATGCTGAGAACGCTGAGAAGCGTCATTCTCAGGTGCGTAGCATGGACCGTTCTGAGCGTATCCGCACCTATAACTTCCCTGAGAACCGGATTGCTGACCACCGTACCGGCTACAAGGCCTACAATCTGGATTCGGTCTTGGACGGTGACCTGGAGGCTGTCATCCAGTCGGCTATTGAGATGGATGAGGCTGCCCGCCTTGAGAAGCTAGGCCAGGAAGAGGCCTAGGAGCAGTGTCTGCCTCCTTTGAGCAGGTCAGGGGGGAATCCCTGGACGCGGCCTTGAGTCGGGCTAGGGACTTCTTGCAGGTTGCCGGGGTAGCTTCCCCCTGGGCGGACGCCCAGTTGCTGGCCGCCTACGCCTTAGAGGAAGAGCTGGGGGAGCCTGTTTCCTTGGGGCGGGTGCAGTCCCTGGCCCTGCTGGGGCAGCCAGCTCCTCAGGCCCTGGCCTCTCTGGTGGAGGGGCGGGGGCAGCGGATTCCTCTGCAACACTTAACCGGTCAGGCCCCCTTCCGGTCCTTGACCTTAGAGGTTGGGCCAGGGGTTTTTATCCCTAGGCCAGAGACTGAACTTCTGGTAGATCATGCCCTGGCTGCCTACCGGCAGCTGCTGGCAGAGGGGCTGGCTGATGCCCAGGGGGATAACCTCCTGCTGGATCTCTGTAGCGGGTCGGGGGCCATTGCCGCCGCCCTGGCTACTGAAGAGCCCGGCAACCGGGTTCTTGCGGTTGAGCTAGACCCGCAGGCTGCCGCCTATACCCGTCGTAATACGGCGGACCTGGGGGTTGAGGTTTTAGAGGGGGACGCCCTGGAGCTGCCCCGGGGGTTGGAGGGACAGGTAGCCCTGATTGCCACTAACCCGCCCTATATTCCCCGGGGGGCCTACCAGCTGGAGCCAGAGGTAGCAGACCATGACCCCGAGCTGGCTCTCTACGGTGGGGGAGCAGAAGGCCTGGACTTCCCCCTGGCCCTGCTGGGGCGGGCTGCTGAGCTGCTGAAGGTAGGCGGCTACTTGATTATGGAACATGACGATTCTCAGGGGCCGGCCCTAGCTGCTGCTTTTGCGGCTGCTGGCTTTGAGCGGGTGGAGTCCTTGCAGGATTATGGGGGTAAGCCCCGTTACACGGCTGGCTATAAGGCCAGCAGGGCACCTAAGAATGTGAAAGAATGATGAGCGTGAAAGCAAGCATCTTTAGTACACGGGACGCTGAGGCAGTAGAGCAGGCTGCTCAGACGGCTAGTTCTCTGCTGAACCAGGGCAAGACCATGGTTATCCCTACCGACACGGTCTATGGTATTGCCACCGATGCCTTCTCTGCTGAGGGCGTGGCAGCCCTGCTGGCGGCTAAGGGCCGCACCCGGCAGATGCCCCCGCCAGTACTGATTCATGATCTTTCGGTTCTGCCGGGTCTGGCTGATGAGGTTTCGGAGGAGGCCCAGCTGCTGGCTGAGACCTTCTGGCCCGGTGCCCTGACCCTGATTCTTTACGCCCAGCCTTCTCTTAACTGGGATTTGGGGGACGCCCAGGGGACGGTCGCCCTGCGGGTGCCTAATGACCCGGTTGCCTTAGAGCTACTGCGCCGCCTGGGACCCCTGGCTGTTTCTTCAGCCAACAAGACTGGCCGGCCTGCCGCTCAGACTGCTCAGGAGGCTATGGATCAGTTGGGCCAGCAGGTTGAGATCATTTTTGATGATGGCCCCCGTCCTCTAAACCGCTCAGAGGAGGAGGACCAGTCTCTGCCTTCTACCATTGTGGATTGCACCTCTGACCGCCTGGTAGTGGTTCGGGAGGGTGCCATTTCGGTGGAGCGCCTGCGGGAGGTAGTCCCTTCAATCATGACCCGTCGTGAGCTGGAAGCCGCCCAGGGGGAGGCCGCTGAGGCTGCCCGGGCAGCTGAACAGGCCATGTCCGGGTCCCAGGATCTAGAGGATGAGGACAAGGAAGCAAGCTACCTGGCCCAGGCTGCTGCCCCGGCTTCGGATTCTATGGTTGCGGGTCTGCTGACTCCGGCAGCCGGTGGGGTAGACCAGCGGCGGACGGCCAGCTCCCAGGGGTCAGACCAGCGACAGGGCAAGAAGAAGCAAGGGACCAAGCCCTACCCCATTGATCAGGCCCGTTCCCTGGTCTTTGGTGGGCCTGGCCAGCAGGAGACTGAGCTGATTTCTAGCAAGCAGGACTAGCTGCGGGAGGCCCTGGCTTCTTGCAGAACCTGGCCTACCCGGTAGACGGGTACTAGCTTTTCTTGCCTGGCCCAGGAGTCGTCGATATCCTGGCCAAACCACATAACTTCTAGGCGACGGACCGGCCCAGCTGCCCCCGCCCAGAGACGACTAGCCCCGTAGCCAAGCCTGATCAGGGACCTGGCTAGGGGGCTCGGTATTTTCCAGGGTTTGCGTCCGCCGGCATCCTCTAGCACAGAAGCGCAGGTAGCCCCCTCCCAGGGTTGCAGGACGATAGCCGGTAGCTGGCCGGGGTAGGCGGCCAGGCAATGGGTGAAGTCAGCTAGGGCCTGGGCTGAAGAAACCGGAGTTTTTTGCTGACCGTCCCCAGCTACCGAGGCTAGGGGAGAGGAGGCTACCTTGACCAGGGAACGGGTGGTCTGCCGCTGAACTCCCTGGACGCTGGTAGCTCGCAGAATAGAGATGTTCAGCTCCGGAAGCTGGTCGGCCAGCAGAAGCAGGGCCTCTTCGCCCAGGGCCTTGGAACGGGAGTAGGGGGAGAAGGGCTGGGTGCGGGGGCTGGCGTCCAAGACCGGAACCGGCCCTTGGACGGCAGCCGAACTGAGATGAATAAGCCGGGGCACCCGAGCCTGGGCGGCGGCTAGGGCCAGAAGGGCTGGAAGCAGGGCGTTAGCCCCTAAAAGGGGA
>DKXC01000158.1:4809-12226 GCA_002492045.1 Micrococcaceae bacterium UBA7136 | reverse complement strand
GCCCCTAAAAGGGGAGCTAATTGGCTCTGATCGGGGCTGGCTAGACCGGCTGCGTTGATGAGCACCTGAGCTCCGCTTACTTGCTGGGCTAGCTGGTCGATGAGGTCCTGCTGCTGGTGGGCCTCGTGGATGATCTGCCTGGCGTCCTGGGCCTGGGAGGTCAGCCGGGGGGCAGACAGGGGTCGGTAGGGCTGGGCTAGATTGTCAAGCTGCTGGCTGATAGCGGAACCGACGAAGCCGGAGGCTCCGACCAGGATCCAGGAGGTCTGGGTCATGCTCTCTCCCGAGGTAAGGGTCGTGGTGTACGGTAAACTTTATCTGAGCTCTGCCTTCCTTTAAGGGAGTGAGGAGCAGATTCTCTAGCCCAGTGAGAAAGGTCAAAGCCCATGTCTGGCTCCCCAGCTGATAGTCCCAGCCTGCAAGAGCGCATCGTAGCGGTGGTTGTGACCTATAACCGTCGGCAGCTCTTGGAAAAGACCCTGGCCGGTATTGCCGCTGGAGATCTCACCCCCCAACAGGTGGTGGTGGTCGATAATGCTTCTACCGACGACACCCTGGCCTACCTGACCTCCCTGGACTACCCCCTTCCCCTGGATTTAGTCCAGCTACCCCAAAATGTTGGTGGGGCCGGTGGCTTTGCTGTGGGCATTGACCGGGCCTTGGTCCGTCACGGGGCAGATTTGGTCTGGATTATGGACGATGACACCGAACCTACCGCCAATACCTTGGAAGGGGCCTGGCAGGCCTGGCGGGACTACGATGCCCTACCCAGCGGACGTCCGGCCTTTGTAGCCTCCCGGGTGCTTTGGGATAACGGCCAGGACCACCCCATGAACACCATGCGGACTATGTTCAGGGCCGGGGCTGACCGTACCGCCCGGGCTGCGGCAGTGGGGGCCCGTCCCATCCGTTCTGCCTCTTTTGTCTCCATTCTCTTGGACGCTGCTGCCCTGCGGGCCACAGAGCTGCCCCTGGCTGACTTTTTCATCTGGAACGATGATTTCGAATACACCACCCGCCTGGCCCACCATAGCCGGGCTATTGCCACGGATCGGTCGGTGGCCCTGCACCATACCAAGACCTTCGGCACCACGGACGCTGCCCCAGGACCCCGCTTCTACAATGATGTGCGCAATAAGCTCTGGGTCTTCTGCCCCCGCCGAACCCTCAGCCCCCTTGAGAAGTTCCTCTATGGCGGCTCAACGGCCCGGCTCTGGGCCAGCACCCTGCTCAAAACCCAGGACAAGACCACCTACCTGGGCTATTTCCTTAAGGGGGTCAGGGACGCTGCTGGCGGCTACCGGCCTAATGAGCAGGTTCTACAAGGCGTCTATGAGCTAGAGCAGCCTCAGATGGCCCAGCGGGTGCGCTCTGCCTATAGTCAGAGTCGGGACTTTAGCCTGCTCATGAGCGTCTATGGCCAGGATGATCCTGACCAGCTGCTCGCAGCCCTACGGTCTAATATCCAGGAACAGACCCTGGCCCCTAACCAGCTGGTGCTGGTAGAGGATGGCCCCCTGCCGGCTTCTTTGAGTCAGGTACTAGAGGATTACCTGACCTCCTGTCCGATTCCGGTTAAGCGGGTTCAGCTAGAGACTAACCGGGGCCTGGCGGTGGCCCTGCGGCAGGGTTTGGCTGCCTGCGACTATGATCTGGTGGCCCGGGCTGATGCTGACGATATCTCCCTGCCCCAGCGGTTTGAAGAGCAGATTCCTTTACTGGCCACGGGGCAGATGGACGTGTTGGGAGCTGCCATGAACGAGTTCAGTTCTGACCCCGACCAGGTAGAGGCTACCCGTCAGGTGGCCTCTGATCCCCGGAAGATTGCCCAGCTTCTGCCCTCCCGTAACCCCCTGCTTCATCCCACCGTGGTCTTTCGCAAGAGTGCAGTGGAGGCCGTAGGATCCTACGTGGAGCTGCCCGGAGCAGAGGACTACTGGCTCTGGGTACGGATGAGCCAGGCTGGTTTTATTCTGCAGAATCTACCCCAGCCCCTGGTAGCCTATCGGGCCCAGGCTGCCTACGCTAAGCGGGCTGGCTGGGCAGCCTACCAGCAGGACTATCAGATTCAGCGTCGGCTCTACACCGGGGGGCTACTGACCAAGCGGCAGTGGGCCCAGAATATGGCCCTGCGTTCGGTCTACCGTTTCACCCCCCAGTCCCTGCGTACTCTGGCCTTTCGGGCCATGACTGACCGTTCCCAGGCTTAGAAGGAAAAGCTTGTCATGACATCTCAGGAAAATCCTGCTACGACCAGCCTGTCCATCCCTATGCTGACCGACAGCCAGGAGCGGAAGGTCTGGTGGAAGTATGCCCAGATGACTCTGGATTCTTTGGCCTGGTTGCTGGCTCTGCCTGCGGCCTTTATTCTGCGCTACGGTATGGATTTGAGCCGGATTGATTGGCAGGGGCTGGCCCTGGTCGCCGGCCTCATGGTTCTTTTGCAACTGGGTGGTGGCCTTCTGGTGGGTCTCTACCGTAGCCGCTACAGCTATGGCACCCTTCAGGAGGGTAGCCGCCTTTACCCCCTGGTTTTCATTAATGTTCTCTTGGTTCAGGGCCTGCTGCTGCTTTTTTCCCGTTCTATTGGGGTGCCCCGGTCGGTGGCCCTGATTGCCTTCCCCCTGGCCCTGCTGCTGATGATGGGATTCCGCTACATCAAGCGGATTTATGAGGAGACTACTAACCGGCCCAGCGGAGAGAGCGCCGAGCCGGTCATTGTCTACGGGGCTGGCTTTGTGGGCCGTAACCTGGTTTCTAGCCTCATGGGTGACCCCAAGGCCAAGTACCTGCCGGTGGCTATTGTGGACGATGACCAGTCCATCCAGAACGCCCGGATTCACTCGGTTAAGGTCATGGGTTCTAGTGCTGACCTGCCTCAGCTGGTTCAGAAGTTTGAGGTTAAGAAGGTCCTGGTTGCCATTGGTGAGAACATTCCGGAGCGCCGCCTGGTCAACCTGGCCCAGAGCCTGAAGGAACTGGGGGTAGAGACCATCCGTCTGACCTCTAGCCTGCCTGATTTGGAGTCGGCCGGGCGCTCACAGGAGGCTGATGAGCGGGAGCTGCTGGAGAAGATTCGGGGCAGTATTGACTACCAGATTGATGGTCAGCTGATTCGGGAGTATGTGGCCGGTAAGCGGGTGCTGGTCACTGGCGCCGGCGGGTCGATCGGGTCTGAACTCTGCCGTCAGCTGGATGCCTACGGCCCGGCTGAGCTCATGATGCTGGACCGGGATGAGTCCCTACTCATGGATACCCGCTATTCCCTCAGCGGCCTGTCTAGCCTGGATGATCCCAGCGTCATTCTGGCTGATATCCGGGATTTTGAGGCCCTGGAGGCTGTCTTTACTGAACGTCAACCTGAGGTTGTATTTCATGCGGCGGCCCTCAAACATGTATCTGCCCTAGAGGCTTACCCCAAGGAAGCCTATAAGACCAATACCCTGGGTACAGCCAACGTCCTGAAGGCTGCAGCTCAGGTTAATGTTGAGGTTTTTGTTAATATCTCGACCGATAAGGCTGCTGACCCCACCACGGCTCTGGGGCAGTCCAAGCGGGCTGCTGAGATGCTAACTAGCTGGTACGGCCAGCAGACCGGGCGCCCCTATGTTTCGGTTCGCTTCGGTAACGTCTTTGGTTCCCGCGGCTCCATTAAGCCTCTCTTCACCAAGCAGATTCTGGACGGTGGCCCCATTACGGTGACCGACAAGAACGCCACCCGCTTCTTCATGCTGATTCCGGACGCCTGCCTGCTGGTCATGATGGCTGGTGCCCTGGGTAAACCGGGAGAGGTCATGGTGCTGAATATGGGCCAGCCGGTCAAGATTTACAAGGTAGCTGAGCACATGCGCCGCCTCTATGAGCGCTTTGACGTGCAGATTAAGACCATTGGCCTGCGTCCGGGCGAGAAGCGGGATGAGGTTCTCTTTGGGGCCGGCGAGGACGCCCGTCCTAGCAGTCAGAACCCCAACATCATGCACGCCCAGGCCCCGGGTATGGACCCGGCCACCTTAGACTATGGCAGCTGGCTGGCTAACTACCGTTCCAAGCGGGGCTACGACCGTCAGGAACACCTGGGACAGGAGGCCTAAACCATGGATACTTCTCAGCTTCTGCTCCTGGCCCTGCTACCTGCCTTAGCGGCTGGCCTTTTGGGCCTGCTGCTACCCTTTGCTGTGCGGCCCCTGCTGCACCGCTGGAACCTGGTGGATATTCCCACTGCCCGTTCTTCCCATACTCAGCCGGTCTTCCGGGGTATGGGGTTGGCAACCGCCCTGGCTGCCTTGACCGGTTATAGCCTGGCCCTGGCCAATGGCCAGATTTTTACTGACCGTTCTATTGCCCTGCTGGTCTTGCTGGGCATGGTGACCTCGGGTGCCCTGGGCTGGGCTGAGGACTACCGGGGGGTTTCGATTAAATGGCGGGCCGGGCTTCAACTACTGATTGGCCTGGCTGTCACCCTGGGCATGACCCTCATGCTAGAAACCAGCTTCTTCTGGCTGCCGGTGGGAATTTTCGCTATTGCTGCCTACATCAATGTCACCAACTTCATGGACGGCATCAACGGCATTTCGGGGCTTCACGGTTTTGCTGTGGGTCTGGCCTATGCCTGGGCTGGTTGGGTCAACCAGATGCCCTGGCTGCTGGCTGGAGGCTCTGCCCTGGCCGCCGCCTACCTGGCTTTCTTACCTTGGAACGTGCGGACGGGTAAGAATGTTTTTCTGGGGGATGCTGGATCCTACTTTTTGGGTGGGGCTATCGCCTCTATGGCGGTGGGGGCCTTCCTGTCGGGGGTTTATCTGGAGTACATTCTCTCGCCCCTGCTCATTTATTTGGCTGATACCGGCTCGACCCTGCTGCGGCGAGTGATTCGGGGGGAGCAGTGGTATAAGCCCCACCGTACTCACGTCTATCAGCGGCTAACCGACCAGGGGTTTAGCCATCTGGCCTCGGCTGGGCTGGTGACGGCCTGCACCCTAGCTATTACGGCCCTGACGGTTGCTGCCCTGCCTTTTGAGACTCAGGATGCCCTCTGGTCTGGTCTGCTTAGCCTGCTCATTATGGGCTTCTACCTCTTGCTTCCTGATCTGCTGGCCCGATTTCGGGGAGCTGGCCGTGGCCACTAGGGGACCGGCGATTAACCAGATGCCCTGGGGGCAGATGCTCAGGAGCGTCTCTGCCGCCAGCCTTGTTTACGCCCTAGCCGGGGGGCTGCTAGCCTGCTGGCTGACAGGTGGTCATGGGGCGGGTGCCTTTCTGCTAGGCTTAGTTCTGGTCTATACCTCCTTCCTGGTCTCAGTTGGTCTGGTGATGCTGGGGGAGCGGAAGTCCTTGACTCGGGCAGCCCAGGCCCTTTTGGCCTCCTACCCGCTGAAGATTTTTTTCTTCACCCTCCTGCTGGTTTTCCTTCCCTTGCCGGATGCTTTCCGTAACGGTTGGATGCTGGCCGGGAGTCTAGGAGCTCTGCTGCTGCAGCTGATCCTAGAAATTAAAATTGTGACCAAACAACGCATCCTTTACTTTGATTCGGTAGGATGAGAGTAAGGCCAAGGAGCTTCCCATGAATCAGTCCCAAGAGAAGTGGTATCAGCAGAAGAAGGAACTTCGTACCACCGGTCAATTGGTGGCTGGCGGAGGAACTGCTGGTGCTGTTATGACAGTTCTCTATGTCGTAATCGGCATTGGCATCTGGAGTTTGGTAGGCTATGGGCTAGACCACGTATTTGGGACGGCCTGGCTAGTCTGGGCTGGAGCAGGTCTTGGGGCCTGTGGTGGAGTCTACCTGGTGTATCTCCACATGAGCCAGGGCCAATAAAAAAGCCCCCTTGGGGGCCACACACTGAGATTTCTTAGAACTACCTTGACGGTTGCGCAAGCGGCCATGATGATGCAAGAAAGGACTTGCCTTGAACGCAAACGGGCTAGTTGTCGCAGCTGGAGAGCAGCAGGGCTATGTACCTCCCACTATTGAGGACATGCACCTGCCGGCTATCTTCACCCTTGGAGATTTTGAATTCAGCAAGCAGATGCTGCTGGTTCTGCTCTCAGTAGTCATCGTAGCTGGCTTCTTCCTCTACTCCATCCGTCGGGGTGCCCTGGTGCCCTCCCGCACCCAGTTCGTAGGCGAAATGGGTTACGGTCTGATCCGTAACAACCTGGCTAAGGACCTGATCGGCGCCCACGCCTACAAGCCCTTTGTGCCCCTGCTCTTTACCTCCTTCTTCTTCATTCTGGTCAATAACCTTTACGGTTCTCTACCTTTCATTCAGCTTCCCACCATGTCTCACGTGGGCTCTGCTTATGCTCTGGCTGGTATTGCCTACCTGACCTGGGTTGGGGTTGGCATCAAGCGCAAGGGCCTGGGTGGCTTCTTCAAGGATTTGACCATGCCCTCCGGCGTTCCCCCGCTGGTCTACGTCATCCTCATTCCTATTGAGTTCATGTCGAACCTGCTCATTCGCCCGGCAACTCACGCCCTGCGTCTTTTCGCTACCATGTTCGGTGGCCACCTGGCCATCATGGTTGCTGCCTCTCTGACCCAGTTCCTGATTGTTGAAGCTGGTGGCGTCGCTGCCCTGGCCTCAGTTGGCTCTGGTGCCCTGGGCCTCTTCCTCTACTTCCTGGAACTGATGATTCAGGTTATCCAGGCCTACGTCTTCACCCTGCTCCTTGCGGTCTACCTGCAGGGCTCGGTCTCTGAAGGCCACTAAAAGATTTTCTCTGCTGGGTCTTTATTTTCCGGCAGACGAGAAAAGCAACCCGCTTCGGCGGGGAGAAATAAACCCATATCCGCTCTGTTCGCCCCAACCAAACCTTTATGGGCGGGCACTGTGAAAGGAAACAAACACTATGGAACTCACCGGTTCACTCACCGCAGTTGGTTACGGCCTGTCAGCTATCGGCGGTGGCATCGGCGTAGGTCTGATCTTTGCAGCCTACATGACTTCTGTTGCCCGTCAGCCCGAGTCCCAGCGCACCCTGCAGCCCATGCTCTTCCTGGGCTTCGCCCTGGTTGAGGCACTGGCAGTTCTGGGTCTGGTTCTTGCCTTCATCAAGTAAGACCGCCCTAGCAACTGACCTTTAACCACTTACCAAGAACAGGAAAAACCCCTATGTCTTATCTAATGGCTGCAGAAGAGGGCGCCAACCCTCTGATTCCTAATGTCTGGGAAATCGCCATTACCGCCATCGGGTTCCTGCTCCTCCTCTTCATCGTTACCAAGTACGTTGTCCCGGCCTTTGAAAAGACCTACCAGGACCGTAAGGAAGCAATTGAGGGTGGCCTAGCTAAGGCCGAAAAGGCTCAGGCAGAAGCCGCAGCAGCACGCGAAGAGTACGGCCAGCAGCTGGAAAGCGCTCGGCTTGAAGCTCAGAAAATTCGCGAAGAAGCACGGGCCGAAGGCGATGCCATCATCGC
>DKXC01000158.1:0-4514 GCA_002492045.1 Micrococcaceae bacterium UBA7136 | reverse complement strand
CCGAAGGCGATGCCATCATCGCTGAAGCTAAGGAACGCGCTAACGCTGAAGCAGCCCGCATTGCTGAGAACGCTCAGAAGACCATCGAGGCCGAACGTGCCGCAGCTGCTCTTTCCCTCCGCAACGAGGTAGGAGCCCTAGCTACGTCACTGGCTGGCAAGATTGTTGGCGAATCCCTCAACGATGATGAGCGATCTGCACGAGTCGTCGATCGTTTCTTGGCTGACCTTGATGCCCAGGCAGGTGCAGCACGCTAATGTCAGCAGTATCGACTGAATCACTGAACATGGTGGAAGAGGCGCTTGTCGCCCAGCCTAGCGATCAGCCCGAGCAGGTGGCTAAGGAACTCTTCGCCCTGGTCGATCTGATCGACTCAAATGGCGGCTTCCGTCGAGCCCTCACTGACCCCTCCCGACCGGCAGAAGAGCGGGCTGCTATGGCCCGCCGTGCCCTAACCGGTCAGGTTTCCGAGCAGACCCTCAACCTGCTGGTGACTGCGGCTTCTGCCCGCTGGAGCCAGGAACGGGATTTGGCTGATGCTCTGGAGCAGGTAGCTGTTAGCTCTGTGGCCCTGGCCGCTGAGCGACGCGGTGGGCTGGTTGCCCTGGAAGAAACTGTCAATGAGCTCTTGACCTTTATCAAGGCTCTTGAGGGTTCTGCAGATGCCCAGAGCGCCCTGGCCGACAGCAAGGCACCTAAGGAAGCACTCAAGAAGCTGGCCGTCTCGCTTGGTGGCCCCGCCACCAGCTCTGAGGGCAGGCTTCTCTTAGAACGAATCAGCCTAGCGACCCGTGGGGTTTCTGCCCTCAAGCTGGCTGAGGACTTTGTTGAAATCATCGTCAAGCGTCAAAACCGTTGGATTGCGCGAGTCACCAGCGCCAGCCGGCTGAGCGATCAGCAGGTTGCCAAGCTGCAGGCTTCACTGACCAAGACCTACGGGCGAGACCTCAAGCTGGATATCACCCTGGACCCCTCAGTCCTCGGTGGCCTTCGAGTGCAGGTAGGGGACGAAATTATCGACGGCACCCTATCAACCCGTCTGGCAGACCTGGGCAGAGCCCTCAAGGCCGGCTAGGTCCTCAAGACCTCAACGGTGATTTAGAAGATACGAAAGACGATAAGGGCCCAGGCAGCAGCTTCGTTGCCGGCCACGTCTTATAAGTTTCGGTAGCCTGCCATCTCAAGGCGAGGTGGCAGCCCTACCAAGAAATAGGAGAGCAGGGACAAAAGATGGCCGATTTGACCATCAACGCCGATCTTGTCCGTCAGGCGCTCAATGAATTTGCAGCGTCTTACGAACCCGGCAACGCAGAACGTGCAGAGGTAGGTCGAGTTGCATCCGCATCCGACGGCATCGCACGTGTTGAGGGTCTTCCCTCAGTTATGGCCAATGAGTTGCTTCGCTTTGAAGACGGCACCCTTGGCCTGGCCCAGAACCTGGATACCCGCGACATTGGTGTCATTATTCTGGGTGACTTTACCGGCATCGAAGAGGGCCAGGAAGTTCACCGTACCGGTGAGGTTCTGTCTGTACCCGTCGGTGATGCCTACCTGGGCCGTGTAGTTGACCCCCTGGGCAACCCCATCGACGACCTGGGCGAGATTGAAGCTGAAGGCCGCCGTGCCCTGGAACTCCAGGCCCCCGGTGTCACCCAGCGTAAGTCTGTACATGAGCCCCTCCAGACCGGTCTCAAGGCCATTGACGCCATGATTCCGATTGGTCGCGGCCAGCGCCAGCTGATCATTGGTGACCGTCAGACCGGTAAGACCGCCATTGCGGTAGACACCATCCTCAACCAGAAGGACAACTGGGCCTCTGGCGACCCCGAGAAGCAGGTACGCTGCATCTACGTAGCAATCGGTCAGAAGGCTTCTACCATTGCTGCTGTTCGTGAGACCCTCCGTCAGCAGGGCGCCCTGGAGTACACCACCATCGTGGCTTCTCCTGCCTCTGACGCAGCCGGCTTCAAGTACCTGGCCCCCTACACCGGTTCTGCCATTGGCCAGCACTGGATGTACGGTGGCAAGCACGTCCTGATTATCTTCGACGACCTCTCCAAGCAGGCTGAAGCCTACCGCGCGGTCTCCCTGCTGCTGCGTCGTCCTCCGGGCCGTGAAGCCTACCCCGGTGACGTCTTCTACCTGCACTCCCGCCTGCTGGAGCGTTGTGCCAAGCTCTCTGACGAGCTGGGCGCAGGCTCAATGACCGGTTTCCCCATCATTGAGACCAAGGCAAACGACGTTTCTGCCTTCATTCCCACCAACGTCATCTCCATTACCGACGGCCAGATCTTCCTGCAGTCCGACCTCTTCAACGCTAACCAGCGTCCTGCGGTCGACGTAGGTATCTCCGTCTCCCGTGTGGGTGGCGCTGCCCAGACCAAGGCCATGAAGAAGGTCTCCGGTACCCTCAAGCTGGAACTGGCCCAGTACCGGGCTATGGAAGCCTTCGCAATGTTCGCTTCCGACCTGGACGATGCATCCAAGGCCCAGCTGACCCGCGGTGCCCGCCTGACCGAGCTGCTACGCCAGCCCCAGTACACCCCCTACTCCGTTGAGGATCAGGTGGTCTCTATCTGGACCGGCACCAACGGCTACCTGGATGACCTGGAAGTCTCTGACGTTCTGCGCTTCGAGGCTGAGTTCCTCAGCTACCTGCGTCAGAAGACCAGCGTCCTGCAGGATATTGCTAGCAGCAATGTTCTGAGCGACGACACTCTGGCCGCCCTCAAGACTGCCATCGCAGACTTCAAGCAGGGCTTCCGTTCCGAAGGCAGCAGCCACCTGGTGGATGCCGGCCACGAGGAGCACAAGCCCCTTGCAGACGGTGAAGTCACCCAGGAAACCATCGGTTAGCGATTTTCCTAGTAGGTTAGGACGCCCCTCCAACAGAACCTGGGGGAGGGGCCCCTGCCCTAGGAGTGAAAGGAATCTCTATGGGAGCCCAGATTAGGGTTTACCGCCAAAAGATTACTTCAACATCGTCCATGAAGAAGATCTTCAAGGCGATGGAGATGATCGCAACCTCCCGCATCAACAAGGCACGGAAGAGCGCAGAGGCTGCTAGCCCCTACGCCAACGCCCTGACCAAGGCAGTAACTGCCATCGCCACCCAGCACCCCATTGAGCACCCCCTGCTGAACTCTCACGTTCAGGGCCAGGCTAAGTGCTCCGCGATTCTGGTTATGACCAGTGACCGTGGTCTGGCTGGTTCCTACTCCTCCTCAGTGCTTAAGAAGACCGAGGGTCTGATTGAGAAGCTGCGGGGAGAGGGCCGCGATGTCAAGCTCTACCTGATTGGGCGTAAGGCAAAGTCCTACTTTGACTTCCGCGAGCGGGAATATGAACAGGCCTGGGAAGGGCAGACCGACAACCCCAATATCGAGATGGCCGTCGCCGCCCGTGACGCCTTCTTGGACGCCTATGCAAAGGGCGGTGCAGATGATCTTCATATCGTCTACACCGAGTTTGTTTCTATGGTGACCCAAGAAACCCGGGTGCTGCGCCTGCTCCCCATTGAGGTCAAGGACGCTCACAAGATTGGCGAAGAAATCATCCCCGGCCAGAAGCTGGAAGATGACCAGTTCGAGCAGGATGCGGTCTTCGATTTTGAGCCCAGCCCCCAGGAAGTTCTGGATGCCCTGCTACCCCGCTATGTAGCCTCCCGGATTTACGCCTGTCTCCTCGAGTCAGCTGCCTCCGAGCTTGCCTCCCGCCAGCGGGCCATGAAGGCAGCCGGTGACAACGCCGACGAGCTCATCAAGAAGTACACTCGCCTGATGAACAACGCTCGCCAGGTCGAGATTACTCAGGAGCTGAGCGAAATCGTCGGTGGTGCGGACGCACTCGCCTCCTAAACCTTCATACAACTTTTCCACTCTCTACATAGGTAAGTGAGAACAATGACTGCCACTCTGAACGACAAGGCTCAGGGCGCAACCGGTCGCATTGCTCGCGTCATCGGCCCCGTGGTCGACGTCGAGTTCCCCGCCGGTCAGGTACCCGATATCTACAATGCGCTGACCGCAGAGCTGACCCTCAACGGCACCACTCGCAAGATCACCTTCGAGACCGCCCAGCACCTGGGCGACTCCCTGGTTCGTGCCATCTCCCTGCAGCAGACCGACGGCCTGGTCCGTGGTCAGGCTGTGGTAGACACCGGCGCCCCCATCTCCGTTCCCGTGGGTGATGGCGTCAAGGGTCACATCTTCAACGTTCTGGGCGATGCCCTGGACGTTCCCAACGACCAGATCAAGGCCGACACCTACTGGCCTATCCACCGGGCAGCCCCCAGCTTTGCTGACCTGGAAGGCTCCACCGAGATGCTGGAGACCGGCATCAAGTCCATCGACCTGCTGACCCCCTACATCAAGGGCGGTAAGATTGGTCTCTTCGGTGGTGCAGGCGTTGGTAAGACCGTTCTGATTCAGGAAATGATTACCCGCGTTGCCCGTAACTTCGGTGGTACTTCGGTCTTCACCGGTGTGGGCGAGCGTACCCGTGAAGGAAATGAC
>DKXC01000076.1:14595-18125 GCA_002492045.1 Micrococcaceae bacterium UBA7136 | reverse complement strand
CGCTGCGCCTGCGCCCCGGGCCCGGGCCGTGGGCATGCGCCGGGGGGCCGCTAGGCTCTCAGCCAGCCGCTACGGCCTCTCCCCCAGTCTTAACCGTCCCTCAGCTGCCCTCTCTAACCCCCTGACCTCTGGACGCTGGCACCGGCTAGACACTGAACCCCTGGACCCCACCATCGCCGCCCACGCCCAGGCTGACCTGCTCATGGACCGCTACGGGGTACTAACCCGCGGCGCCCTCAACCTAGAAGACACCCCCGGTGGCTTCGCCGCCATCTACAAGGTGCTTTCCCTGGCCGAAGAGAAGGGCCTGGCCCGGCGCGGCTACTTCATCGAGGGACTAGGCGCCGCCCAATTTGCCCTGCCCACCACCGTCGACCGGCTGCGCTCCTACAAGCGGGAAGAAGAGACCAGCTCAGGGCCGCAGACCCTGCACCTGCTGGCAGCCTGCGACCCAGCCAACCCCTACGGGGCTACCCTGCCCTGGCCTGACCCCCTCAACTGGGCCCAGGAGGACCAGCCCGCCAAGCACCGGCCCGGACGTAAGGCCGGGGCCTGCCTGATTCTGGCAGACGGCCAGCCAGTCCTCTACCTAGAACGGGGGGCTAAGACCCTACTGGTCTTCACCGAAGCAAGCAACCACCTGCAGGCCGCAGCCCCGCTCCTAGCCCACCTGGTCACCGCCAAAATCATGGAAAAGATTGTGCTCACCAGCGCCGCCGGGGCCGACCTGCTCGCCCCCGCCCAGGGCCCAGACCACCCCGTCCAGATCCTGCGCCAGGGCCTGCTAGAGGCCGGCTTCCACGCCAGCCCCCAGGGCCTGCGCATCCGATCAAACTAAAAGAGGAGAAGGCTCATGCCCGAAGGAGATACCGTCTGGCGGCAGGCCCAGGCCCTGCACCGGGCCCTAGCCGGACGCACCGTCACCCGCGCCAGCCTCCGCTTCCCCCAGGTAGCAGAAGTAGACCTGACCGGCCTGCCCATTCACGGCGCCCTGGCCCGGGGTAAAAACATCCTGCTAAGGGTAGGCGATATCACCGTCCACTCCCACCTAAAAATGGACGGCCTCTGGCAGCTCTACGGGCAGGGCACTGACGGCCGCTGGGAGCGCTGGCGGCAACCAGCCCAGCAGGTGCGGGCTATTATTGAGGCCTCCCCCCGCAGGGACCAGACAGGTCTGGTAGCCGGTAGCCAGCCCGTCCAGGCCGTCGGCTTCCTGCTGGGCCTCTTGGACGTTTTTCCTAGCTCAGCAGAAGAAAGCAAACTGGGGCACCTAGGCCCAGATTTGCTCTCACCAGTCTGGTCTGATCAGCTAGCCCAGCAGGCGGTGACCAACCTACTAGCCAGGCCCGACCGGCCCATCGGCCCAGCCCTCCTCGACCAGGGCAACCTAGCCGGAATCGGAACCATCTACCGGGCCGAAACCCTCTTTCTGACCGGCATCCACCCCCAAACACCGGTGGCAGCCGTCCCCAACCTCACCGCCCTGGTGCAGACCGCCCACCTGCTTCTGGACGCCAACCGCAACCGTCCGCTCAGGGTCACCCGAACCAATGACCAGCCCCTCTGGTGCTACGGTCGGGCCGGAAAACCCTGCTACCGTTGCGGGGCTGCCATCATCCTGGAAGACCTCTCAGAACAAGGTGTCGGCGCCGACCGTTACGCTGCCGGCCACCTGCTGGCCCGCCCCGAAGACACCGACCGCATCAGCTTCCGCTGCCCCAACTGCCAGCCCCTACTGGGCTAGGCTTCAAACTGTTCTCGGGCCGCATGCTCCTGCAAATACTCCCGCAGGTAAGGGAGGGTGAAATCCAGGTAGCCGCGACGGGGTGAAAAAACCATCTCCTGCTCCATCAGCCGCTGCCGGTAGGTGTTGGCATACTGGGGACTAATCGACAGACGCTCAATCAAATCAGCTACCTTACTGGGCCCCCGATCAACCGCCATAGCAGCCAAAAAACTCCGATCAATATCAGACAGGGCAGCCAGAGCAGGCTCATGCACCAGCTGGCCAACCTTCCTGCGGGCCTTAGCGACCCCCA
The DNA here is from genome assembly GCA_002492045.1 of Micrococcaceae bacterium UBA7136. Classification (GTDB taxonomy): domain Bacteria; phylum Actinomycetota; class Actinomycetes; order Actinomycetales; family Micrococcaceae; genus Rothia. The sequence continues at coordinate 16,086 of DKXC01000076.1, read as the reverse complement.
GCTCAGCTTCTTTAAAACCAATTTCTGGCTTCTGCCGGGCAAAATCCCAGCTATAGCGGCCCACACTCTGAATCAGGTAAGGGTAGCCACGGGTGCCCTCAACAGCCAGATCCAGGGCCTCCTGGCTGAAGGGCTTACCCTGCTGCTGAGCAGGAACCTGCAAGGCCTGGCGGACGTCCTCTGGGTCAACCGGCCCCAGCACAAAACGCTCCGACCTGCGAAGAAAGGTCAAAACATTATCATTCAAAAGATCACTCACAGCCCGAGGCAGGCCAGCTGCCGCAAAGACCAGACGCTTGTTCTCCCTAAAAGCATGCTGAACCTCCTGAGTAATAACCCGCAGATCAGCTATGGCCTCCCGCTGAACCTCATCCAGCGTCAGCAAGAGACCGCCACCCTGCTGCTCAGCCAAATCAGCAGCCCGGAAAAGAAGAGAACGAAAGCTAGGAGCAGGAGCAGGCGGGGCCTCCCACCCCAGGTTGCCACCAGTACCGAAGGCGGTAACCCCAGCCTGTTTAAGCTTCTTTCTGGGCTTCTCCAACTGGTTCAGTAGCTCCGGCAGATGGGTAGAGACCAACTCATCAAGGATGCCCGGCCGAGTAGAAACCTGAAGAACCTGCCACTTCTTCTGACGGGCCAGTTCCTCAAAACGATGGAGTAGAACCGTCTTACCTGACCCCCTAGGCCCGGTAATCAGACTGGCGTTAGCCGGTGCCCCATAGTCTTCTAGAGCTTCCTCAAAGTCAGCAAGAATCTCATCTCGTCCCACCAGCAAGGGCGGTTGGATAGCGAATCGAGGGGTAAAGGGGTTCTTCATAGGGACCCTTTCTTATTCTTTCTTATTTCTTCTTATTCTTTCTTATTTCACTCTTCTGTCAAGACCCCACCTGCCATAATGGAGGCATGCGCCGCGTCAACCGTCACCTCTTCACCCCGCCCCTGCCCCAGCGAGCAGGCATCGACCCCGTCAACTTCACCCTGCCCGACGCAGCCAACCCCCAGGACGACACCCTAGGTACCAGCAGCGTCATCGACTATCTGATCGCCCGCTTCTACCCCCACGACCCGGCCCTCTTCCAAGACCGCTTCAACCGGGGCGAAGTCAAACACAGCGACGGCAGCCCCGTTAGCCCCAGCGACCCCCTGACCGGCCAAAAAATCTGGTACTACCGGGAACTAGGCCAAGAAAAACCCGTCCCCTTCGACATGCCCATCCTCTACGAAGACGACTGGGTCCTAGCCATCGACAAACCCCATTTCCTCCCCACCACCCCCAACGGCTCCTTCGTCGCCCACACCGCCCTCACCCGCCTGCGCGTTACCCACAAGAACCCCCAGCTGATCCCCATCCACCGGCTGGACCGGGCTACCGCCGGTGTCGTCCTCTTCGCCAAAAGGCCTGAGGCCCGGGCCCCCTTCCAGACCCTCTTTCAGCGGCGTGAAACCCAGAAAACCTATGAGGCCGTGGTGGTGAGTGAAGGCGCCCAGCCG
>DKXC01000076.1:13976-14293 GCA_002492045.1 Micrococcaceae bacterium UBA7136 | reverse complement strand
CCGAGTGAAGGCGCCCAGCCGCAGGCGGTAACCGTGCGCTCGCGGATTGAGAAAGCCCATGGACGCCTGCAGGTAGGCCAGAGCCAGCTGGAGATTCTTCCCCCGGACGCCGATCCTCTGCCCCAGGAGACTAAGGCCGAGCGGCGGGAGCGGCGGCGCAGCGGGGCTGGATTTGAGGGGCAGAACGCCCAATCGCGGGTGACTCCCCTAGCTAGCTACCGCCTGGCTGAGGGGCTACTGCCGGAGGTTTCTGCGGCTAACCCGGCCCTGGTTTTGCCTGCCCCCGGTAGCCGGCTGACCCACCTGCGCCTGGAGCC
>DKXC01000076.1:13346-13638 GCA_002492045.1 Micrococcaceae bacterium UBA7136 | reverse complement strand
TCCACCGGTAAGACCCACCAGTTGCGGGTTCACTTGGCGGCCTTGGGACTGCCCATTGCGGGGGATGTGGTCTACCCGCAGGTCTTACCTCCGGCTGATGATGAGCCGGCCCTGCCCCTGCAGCTGCTGGCCCGGTCTTTGGCCTTCACCCACCCCATGACCGGTCAGGAGCTTGAGCTGGAAAGTCAGCGGCACCTGGCTCTGGCACCCAGGTAGCAGATTCTGCCTGGCCCTCACATAGGTACCAGACTGGCCTGGTCCCCCTCAAACAGGTACCAGAAAAAGACGTTTT
>DKXC01000076.1:5261-13020 GCA_002492045.1 Micrococcaceae bacterium UBA7136 | reverse complement strand
ACAGGTACCAGAAAAAGACGTTTTGTATCGGAACTGTTCGAGGAAAAACGTCTCAATCTGGTACCTACTCGAGGGAGGGGATGCGCCCGGTAGACTGAGAGGCAGGAAAACCAGCGAAAGGCTAGTGCTATGTCACCTCGACATCTGGGCGGGTCGGCCCAGGACTTTGAGCAGCTCATGGACGAGCACCGCAAGGAAGTAGCCCAGCGGGCCGAAGCAGCCCAGCAGACCGTCCTGCGGCTCATGACCAGCCGGGCCCTAGGCATCCCCGGAACCCTCCTGGGCAAGGTCCAACACCCCGAGACCCGCTCCCGCTGGGAACAGACCAAAAACTGGCACTACTGGTGGCAGGCCCACCTGCTAGACGCCCTGACGGACGCCGGTTTTCGCCAGCAGGCCGCCGGTAACCAAGCTGCCGCCCAGCAGCGACTAAATCAGGGGCGGGCCCTACTGCGGGGCATTCAGCTGCGTAACCTGGGTGGTTTCGTCAACAGTTTTTACGATGACATGGCCTGGCTGACTCTGGCCTGCGAGCGCCTCAACCGGCTCTCCCTGGCCCTGACTGGCAGCGGCGAGGAGCTGGCCCAGGAGGCTGCTTCTAGTCTTTACCGGCAGCTGGAGGCTGGGCTGGCCCCCGGTGGAGGTATCTTCTGGTCTAAGGACCGGGATTTCGTCAATGTGCCGGCTACTGCCCCGGCAGCCCTGGCCTTTGCCCGGGCCGGACGTTTTGAGCGGGCTGCTGGTCTGCTGAATTGGCTGGCTGAGCAGCTGCTGGATGCTGAGACCGGCCTCTACCTGGACGGCATCAAGCTGGGTCCTGACGGCCAGCAGAGACTAGAGCGGGCCCTCTACACCTACAATCAGGGACCGGTCTTGGGAGCCTACCTGGCTCTCTTAGAAGCCGGTTGGGAGGATTTGCTAACCCTGGATGCGGTGGAGCATGTCAGCCAGCTGGTGGCAGCGACCGATCGGCACTTTGGCCGGGATTTTGCCCTACCCGGTGGGGAGAGTCTGCGGGTCCTAGCAACCCAGGGGACCGGTGACGGGGGTCTTTTCACAGGGATTTTGGTGCGCTACCTGGCCCAGGTGGCCCAGCATCCGTCCCTGCCGGAGGCTACCCGCCAGCTGGCCCGGGAGCTGGTGACTAATACGGCTGAGCTTTTCTGGGAGGGGAGGCGGGAGTTTGACCCGGATTTGCCCATGAATGAGCCGGGGATTGATCCCAGTGAGATCCGGGGCCAGGCTGTGGTGCTCTTCTCGCCGGATGTTGAGCGGCATATTTCTGATTTGCTTAAGCCTGGCCAGCCGGTTGAGCTTTCTAGTCAGGTTCAGGCTTGGATGTCTTTGGAGGCCGCCGCCCGGATTTTCTAGGCTGGGTTTTCTTTTCCGGTGAATGTGCCGGTAAATCGGTGAATGTGCCACAAAATCTTCCGCATATGAAGGTTTGCGGCACATTCATTTTAGGAAAAATGGGGTGCTTCTAGCTGAAGCGGCGACGCCCGGCCCTCCGAGAAAATTCATCCAGGGCCCCTGTCAGGGCTGGGGAAGACCAGGTTTGTTGGCCTCTAATTTTTTCTTCTTCTCGCAGTAAACGTAAGTCAACTAGGCCGGCTAAGAGCCGGTAGATAGTCGATTTAGCTATTCCGGTGGAATCTTCAATCATGGCCGCAGTGAAGGCCGGTTCGGTGCAACAGAAGCTGGCAATTTTCCTGACCGGGCTGGTTACGCGGGAACGGCTAGCCAGAATCTGCTGGTAGTAGTTTTCAATATCTTCTGCCAGGATTCTGGTGTTCTCTAGGGAGGTCTCAATCGCGTCAATAAAACACTCTACGATGGGGACGACATCCCCAGACCGGTAAGATTCCAGAGCAGAAATATATCTGTCAATATCGTGTAGGAGCCCACTAGAAATAGGGATGATGAGGTCTCGGGTAACTCCGCGCGCACGGAGCAGAGCAGAGATGAGTGCTCGCCCGGTCCTACCGTTTCCGTCAGTAAAGGGGTGAATTGTCTCGAACTGTGCGTGGGCGATGGCGGCCTGGACGGTGGGGTCGAGGTCTTTCCTGCGCAAGAAAGCGGTGAGGTCTTCTAGGAGGTCGGGTAGGTCCTGCCAGGCTGGTCCCACGAAAGTAGCGGTGACTGGTGATTGGCCTCCAACCCAGACCCATTCCTGGCGTAGGTGCCCAGCGTCAGCTTGGATTCCGCGGGTGAGTTCCAGGTGCATGTCGAGGATAGCTTGGGGTGAGAGATCAGAAGCTAACCTGATAGCTGCTTGCATAGAGCTAACGTTGCGGGCTACTAGTTGGGCGTTCCCTCCGATGGGGGCCCCAATGCTGGCTAGGGAGATTTTGCGGGCGCTAACGGTCAGGTTTTCGATTTGGGAGCTTGTGGCTGATTCGCCTCTGAGTAGTACCGAGGCGAAGGGGAAGGGTCCAAGGTTCTGGTGGGTTTGGTCAAATCTGGCCATGGCGCTGCTGGCTTCTAAGGCCCTGGCCTGGACGTCTGCTGGTAGGTCAGGTTTTTCTTCTGCAATGCAGGGAAGGACTGGTGCTTGAAAGTACCCTCTGTTTCGTTTTTGGCTGCGTCGGGAGGCTAGGGGGTCTCGGTGTTCCCAGAAGTGGGATTGGTAGGTAAGGGCCGGCCAGCTAGCTGTCATGAGGTTTCCTTCCTTATTGAGACGATCTTCTAAGATTTTCCCATTAAGCTCCTTATTGGGAAAATTGCCTGGGTCCAGTCTCAATAAGCTTTCAGCCTCTAGCCCAACCAATGTGCCACTAAGTCGATGAATGTGCCACAAAAGCTCCCACATGTGAAGGTTTGTGGCACATTCGCGTCTCTGGGCGCTGCTAGCCCCACCCGCTAGACTGGTAGGGTGCTCAATACCGAATTTTCTGATCCTAGTTTCTCCTTTGAGGTCGGCCAGCGCCTAGCCGACACCGCCCGTCCCTCCGCCGCCCGCGTCAAGGCTAACGGGGGCCAGTTCCTGGGACGCACCGGCGTCATCCACACTCCCCACGGCGATATCGCCACCCCCGCCTTTACCCCGGTCGGCACCAAGGCCACCGTCAAGGCTGTGCTACCCGAGGCCATGAAAGACCTTGGTTCTCAGGCCCTACTGGCCAACGCCTACCACCTCTACCTTCAGCCCGGCCCCGAGGTGCTGGATGCAGCCGGCGGCCTGGGTAAGTTTATGAACTGGGATGGGCCCACCTTCACCGACTCCGGCGGCTTCCAGGTCATGAGCCTGGGCTCAGGCTTCAAGAAGGTCATTGATATGGGCACCGTGGCCGGGGCTACCGGTGCTGACGGCCGTCCTATCGGCGACGACGACGTAGCCGCCGGCAAGGAACGCATGGCCCATGTGGACGATGACGGGGTCAACTTTAAGTCCCACATCAACGGTGATATTCACCGTTTCACCCCTGAGGTTTCTATGCAGGTGCAGCACCAGATTGGCGCTGACATCATGTTTGCCTTCGACGAGCTGACCACTCTCTACAACTCCCGGGCCTACCAGGAGGAGGCCCTAGAACGCACCCGTCTCTGGGCTCTGCGCTGTATTGCTGAGCACCAGCGCCTGACTAAAGAGCGGGTAGGCAAGCCCTACCAGGCCCTTTTTGGGGTGATCCAGGGTGCCCAGTATGAGGATCTGCGCCGCAAGGCCTGCCGCGATTTGGGGTCCATGCCCTTTGACGGCTTTGGCCTGGGTGGGGCCCTTGAGAAGGAAAATCTGGGCACGATTGTGCGCTGGTGTAACGAGGAGCTACCCGAGAATAAGCCCCGCCACCTGCTGGGTATTTCTGAGCCGGACGATATTTTCACCGGCATCGAGAACGGTGTAGATACTTTTGACTGTGTCTCCCCTACCCGGGTGGCCCGCAATGCGGCGGTTTATAGCCCCGATGGGCGTTTTAACCTGACCAATGCCCGCTTCCGCACCGACTTTACCCCCATTTTTGAGGGCTGCGACTGCTACACCTGCACCCACTACACCCGGGCCTACCTACACCACCTCTTCAAGGCGGATGAGCGCCTGTCCGCAACCCTAGCCTCGATCCATAATGAGCGTTTTATTGTCAAGATGGTAGATGACGCCCGGGCGGCCATCGGCTCTGGCGACTACTTTGATTACCGGGACGACTTCTTGGGTCGCTACTACGCCAAGAAGGTGGCTCAGCAGCGGGCCCAGGAGGAGGCTGCTGCACGGAAGGCTGCTAAGGAAGCTGAGCGGGCGGCTGCGGCCCAGGCCCGTTGGGAGGCTAATATGCGGGCTAAGGCTGCCGCTGAGGCCCGGCGGGCAGCTGAAGTAGCAGCCCAGGAGCAGGAGGCAGACCAGCTAGCAGCCGGTACAGAGATTTCAGACCAGAAGGAAGGTTAAAGAGTAATGCAGGATTTTAAACTTGAGGACCTGCCCGCCGGTGAGGTCATCAGCTACCGGCATGAGTTTGCTGCTAGCCCCCAGCAGCTTTATGCGGCCTTTACTGATCCCAGTCTTTTTGTGCGCTGGTTTGGCCCGGCTGACTGGAAGGTCATGCCCCAGACCCTGACCCTGGAGCCGGTGCTGGGCGGACGCCAGCAGTTTGTGATGCAGCACCGGGTTGAGAAGAAGTTCCAGGCCCCTCTCTACATGCGCTTTGTGGATATGCGGGAGCCTTCCCTGATCGAGTACAGGGAGGCCCTGCCGACCCCTCAGGGCCAGCCTTCTGAGACTCTGGTGGGTATCCGGCTGGAGTTTGAGGCGGGCACAGTGGTTACCGAGGACAGCGTGGGCGAGGGAACTATCCTTAAGCTGACCCAGGGGCCCCTGCCTGCTGGCGTCCACGAGCAGACCCTGGAGTCTTGGAGTGGCTCCTTTGCCAAGCTGGCTGACTTGCTAACTCAACAGGGCTAGTTCCTGTCTTCTGGGCTAAGAAAGATCAAAAGAGGCCCCGTCCTCCGTCCTTATTGAGGACAGAGGGCGGGGCCTCTAGGTTTGAGGGGCTCTAGACCTTACTGTTCCTTAACTGCGGCGTCAGCCTCAGCAAAGGCCTCTTCAAAGCCGGTGTGAACCCGCTTGACCACGGCAAAGTAGATCATGGTCAGGATGAAGAAGTAGCTGATACCCATCATGGCCGGAACCAGGTTGCCGTTGCGGGCAAAGAGGGAGGCGAAGATGGTCAGCAGCAACAGGACGCCAATGGCTGCGGTCAGGCGTCCGCCCCACATACGGAAGGCAGAAGAATCGCCTTCTACGCCCTTGTAGGCGATGTAGGCCAGCAGGATCAGGGTCCAGGCTGTCAGGGCGCAGACCATGGTCAGGGCCATCATGAGACCAAAGGCCTGGCCGGGCTGGAAGACAGCTAACAGAATAGCCAGCAGGACGCCGGAGGTAGAGGCCCACATGGCCCGCACCGGGATACCGGCCTTACTGACCTGGGCCAGGGGGGCCGGGGCCATCTTCTCGGAGGCCAGGGAGTGGAGCAGGCGGGTGCCAGCGTAGAGGTTAGCATTGGCCGCTGACAGGGCGGCTACCAGAATAATGAAGTTGGTGATGGAGGCAATAGCCGGTACACCTACCTCAGAGAAGACCAGGACGAAGGGGGAGGCCTCAACAGAGCCGTCCAGCTGGGCGGCGGCGGTCTGCCAGGGGATGATGGAGACCACGATGAAGAGGGAGATGACGTAGAAGGTGGCCAGGCGCCACATGTTGGCCTTGGCGGAGGCTCGCACAGACCGGACCGGGTCCTTGGCTTCAGCAGCTGAGATAGAAAGCATTTCGATGCCACCGAAGGAGAACATGACCACGGAGAGGGAGAGCCAGACGCCCTCAACCCCGTTAGGCATGAAGCCGCCGTCATTGGTCAGGTTGGCGACACCGCTAGCCGGGTGGCCGGGGAAGCCAACAAAGACGAGGGCCAGGCCAACCAGGATGAAGAGCAGCAGGGCCAGGACTTTGATGGAAGAGAGGAAGAACTCCATGGTGCCGAAGTTGCCGACGCTACGGATGTTGAGCAGGATAATGACCAACCCAAAGAAGGCGATACCAGCCCAGAGGGGCAGTTGCGGCCACCAGTATTGCAGGTAGGTTGCTACGGCTACCAGTTCAATGCCGGTGATGATGGCGGTGATGGTCCAGTAGACCCAGCGGGTCAGGTAGCCGGCGTAGGGCCCCAGGTAGCGGCCGGCGATGGAGCCAAAACCACCGCGAACCGGGTAGCGTACAGCCATCTCACCGGTGGAGGCACCGATGATGGCGGCTACCAGGGAGCCGATGGCGTAGGAGAGGATGACGGCCGGGCCGGCCAGGGCGATAGCACCGCCTGAACCTAGGAAGAGACCAGTGCCTAGGGCGGACCCTAGAACAATCATGGTCATCTGGCCGTGGCTCAGGGAGCGCTTGAGCTGGTCGCTGCGGGGGGCGTCCGGCTGGGTGGCGGTTTCTGCCATAGAGCTTCACCTAACTGTCGTGTGCTGTCTGTGGTCTTCCTATGCTACTGCCCACCGGGCAGGGTGCCGGGTGGGCAGGAGGAGTGTTGAGGCGCTTAGCCCTGGCAAGCTAGGCCTTAATCTGGGCTTCAGCGTCGGCCAGGGCCTCCTGGAAGGCCTGGTCGGGGCTACTGATTTTGTCTCGTACGGTGAGGTAGATCAGGCTGATCAGGGCGAAGAAGCCTAAACCAACCAGTACCGAGGTCATCATGCTGTTGCTGACGAAGAACATGGCCAGGAAGGTGGCCAGGACACCAATCAGGCCGACGACGGCGGTGATCTGCCCGCCGAAGACCCGGAAGGGGGAGGCGTCGCCTTCTGCCCGCTTGTAGGCCAGGTAGGAGAGCAGGATCATGGTCCAGACCAACAATACACTGACGGTCACCAGGGCCATGAGGTAGGAGAAGATGTTTCCGATACCCGAGATGGCCATGACGATGGCAATCACGGCCCCCAGGGATGAGATCAGCAGGGCCCGCAGGGGGATGCCCTGCTTGCTGGTGGCAGCCAGAGATTGGGGGGCCATCTTTTCGTGGGCCAGGGAGTGGAGCAGGCGGGTGGCTGCGTAGAGGGCAGCGTTAGCGCCTGAGAGGGCGGCAGTCAGAATAATGAAGTTGGTGATGCCGCCAATGTAGGGGATGCCCAGGCCTGTGAAGACGGTGACGAAGGGGGATCCTTCAATTTCGCCGCCCAGCTGAGAGGCTGAGCGCCAGGGAATCAGGGCAACAACAATGAAGAGGGAGAGGACGTAGAAGCCAGAAAGCCGCCACATCATGGCCTTAGCTGCAGACCGGACGGAACGGACCGGGTCCTTGGCTTCTGCCGCTGAGATGGAGATGAGCTCAATACCGCCGAAGGAGAACATGACCACAGCTAGGGCTAGCCAGATGGAGGCCGGGCCGTTGGGGACGAAGCCGCCGTCGTTGGTTAGGTTGGCTACCCCGGAGGCCCCCTGGCCGGGCAGGCCAAGGAAGACCAGGGCCAGGCCGAAGATGATGAAGAGGATAACGGCTGAGACCTTGATGGAGGAGAGGATGAACTCGATAGCACCGAAGGCCTTGACGCTGGTCATGTTGAGCACCAGGATGGCCAGGCCAGCGATTAGGGCCCAAATCCAGAGGGGCACCTGGGGGTACCAGTAGGCCATGTACTGGCCGACGGCGACCACCTCGGCACCGGTCAGGGTGACGGTGGTCATCCAGTAGGCCCAGCGGGTCAGGTAGCCGGCGTAGGGGCTGAGGAACTTACCGGCAATGGTGCCGAAGCCACCGCGAACCGGGTAGCGTACAGCCAT
>DKXC01000076.1:4352-5006 GCA_002492045.1 Micrococcaceae bacterium UBA7136 | reverse complement strand
GCGAACCGGGTAGCGTACAGCCATTTCACCGGCACAGGCACCGATAATAGCTGCGATCAGGGAGCCAATGGCGTAAGAGACGATGACGGCTGGCCCGGCGATAGCAATAGCTGAACCGGAGCCCAGGAAGAGCCCGGTTCCAACTGCTAGGCCCAGGGCAATCATGGTCAGTTGGCCGTGGGAGAGGGAGCGGGCCAGCTCCCCCTGCTCTTGGTTTTCGCTCTTGGTCTGAGCCACTTACCTACTTCTTCCTTGTCTGCTGCTGTGGGACGGAATAAGTGGCAATTTTACACAGGTTACTGGGCTTCTACCTCATTTCGGCGGAACCATCCAATAAGTGGATAGGTGACCGGCAGAAGAAGCAGCTCAACGGCGCACTTGTAGATGTAACCCACCAGCACGTAGTTGAGGAAGTCGGAGAAGCTAGAGATACCGATAATGGGGGCTGCGATGGTGCAGAAGATGAGGGTGTCGGCTAGTTCACCGACCAGGGTTGAGCCCAGTAGGCGTCCCCAGAGGTGGCGGCCGCCGGTGGCTTCCTTAATCTTGACCAGCACCCAGGCGTTGAGTAGCTGGCCGGTCAGGTAGCCCAGCAGGGAGCCAGCCAGAATCAGGGGGACGGGGCCCAGGACGGCCTGTAGGGCTTCTTGGTTT
>DKXC01000076.1:2193-4043 GCA_002492045.1 Micrococcaceae bacterium UBA7136 | reverse complement strand
CCTGTAGGGCTTCTTGGTTTTCGTAGAAGTCAGCCCCGGGTAGGGCGATCAGGAGCCAGAAGCTGGCAGCTGCGGCAGCTGCGGCAATGAAGCTGGCGATAATGGCCCGGCGGGCCTTGGCGAAGCCGTAGATTTCGCTGATGACGTCGCCCAGGACGTAGGCCAGGGGGAAGAGGAAGAAGCCGCCGTCGGTCAGGATGGGGCCGAAGGCTACGCCCTTGGTGGCGCCAATGTTGGAGAGAATGAGTATGACGCAGGAGGCCGCTAGGAGTAGGTCGAAGTAGGAGCGGCGGGTGGGGGTGCGCTGGTCAGGTGACATCAGCTTCCTTCCTCTTTCTGGGGTCGTCTTGGGGAGGGTCCTCGCTGGTGAGGTTCCCTGTCTGAAGCTGCCCATCTGCCACCTGGGCTCTGCCTATTGTAGTCAGCTTGGTTCGGGGGCTCAAGGGTTTGGGCCGGGTCGAACTAGGTTTTGCTGACGGTTTTAGATAGAGTGTCGTTATGCCTAAGATTTCTGCCGCCTCCAACGCCGCCCAGCGCGAAAACACTAAGCGGGCCATCCTGGAGGCTTTCGGCCGCCTCCTCTACGAGCAGGGCCTACCCGGCCTGACCATGACCCAGGTGGCTAAGGAGGCCGGTATCGGCCGGACGGCAGTCTACAATTACTTCGCTGACATGGGCGAACTAGTCATTGCCTACGCCCTCAACGAGACCGGCCGTTTTCTGGGTGAGCTTCAACAGGCCCTGGAGACCGTCCAGAACCCCATTGATCAGCTGGCTATCTATGTGCGCCTACAGATTGATGATTTGACCCGCCGCCACATGCCCCCCGGCCCGGCTATGCGGTCGGTGCTCTCCCCGGAGGCCTTTGCCCGTCTGGGCAAGCACGTGCGGGAGCTACAGATGGTTTTGGTCGGGATTTTGTCTCGCGGCATTGAGCAGGGCTATTTGCCCCAGAACGATATTCGGGAGCTGGCCCAGCTGGTGCACGGTTCTCTGTCGGCCGTGGTTGACCGGGCCGAGGATGCCCCCAGCCCGGAGGATCGGGAGCGGCAGATTTCTAATGCGGTCCGTTTTATTCAGATGGGTCTGGGTGCCCGTTTTGACGCCCAGGGACGTCCCCAGCTGTTAGAGGCTGAGGCAGCTAGCTAGTTTCCTTCAAGTAGGGAGGGGGCCAGGGCGTCTAGGTTGAGCACCCGGGCGTACATGACGGCCCGTCCTTGCAGGGCGGTGCGCAGGGCCCGGTGGACGCCGTCCTCAAGGTAGAGCTGCCCCCGGTAGCGGACGACGTGGGGGAAGAGGTCTCCGTAGAAGGTGGAGTCTTCGGCCAGGAGGGTTTCGAGGTTGAGCTGCTTCTGGGTGGTAATTAGGCTGTTGAGGCGCACTTGGGCGGGGGCGATTTTTCCCCAGCTGGCCTGGGTGAGCCCGTGCTGGGGGTAGGGTCGCTGGTCTCCTACGCCTTTGAAAATCATGCTGCCCTCCCGCCGTCCGTCTGGGGTCTTTTTGGGTAAAAGAATAGCCGGCCTGAACAAGTGGGCGGGGTCAGGCCGGCTTGGCGGAGGATGGGGGATTTGAACCCCCGAGGGCGTGAACCCAACACGCGTTCCAGGCGTGCGCCATAGGCCGCTAGGCGAATCCTCCATATGGCTGTTCACTTAGCCTCAGTAAACTGGGGCTTCACGAAAGCGAACAGGTACAAGCTTACCTGAGCTTACTGGCGAGCGCAAACCGAAAATCAGTGGCCCTGCCCACTTTCTTTGGGCCTGTGGGGCCCTGAGGATTATTCATCCGTCGGGCTAGGCTCGCAGACTCGCGCTTGCCGCCTCCCTCTCGCCTCGCAAGCTCGGCGATTC
>DKXC01000076.1:0-1866 GCA_002492045.1 Micrococcaceae bacterium UBA7136 | reverse complement strand
GCCAGCCCCGATGCCAGCGGCATCGCCACGAGCCTGCCATCGCCTACCCTCATGAATAACCCTCCTTGCGTCCGGCGGGGCGGGCAGTGTAAGGTTAGGGAAGCCCCTTACGTGGCGTTATCTTGGAGAACTCCCCCAGGGCCGGAAGGCAGCAAGGGTATCTGGGCTCTGACGGGTGCGTAAGGGGTCTTTATTTTTGCCTTTCTCTTGCCGGGCACAGCCGACTAGACTGTTAAGAATGGCTCCACCCTGGGGCCTGCCCGCCAAGCCAGACCCGCCGTCCCTAGCTGGGCTAAGGGCTTGCTGGGCCTACGCAAGCAGAGGAAAGAGGCTGATTGTGAGCACCGCACTCTACCGCCGTTACCGGCCAGAGACCTTCGCTGAGGTGATTGGCCAGGAGCAGGTCACCCAGCCGCTCATGACCGCCCTCGAAAAGAACCGGGTCAACCACGCCTACCTTTTCTCTGGCCCCCGCGGCTGCGGTAAGACCACCTCGGCCCGTATTCTGGCCCGCTGCCTCAACTGCGCCCAGGGCCCCACCCCCACTCCCTGCGGCGAGTGCCCCTCCTGTAAGGAACTGGCCCGGGACGGTGGTGGCTCCCTAGACGTCATTGAGATGGACGCGGCCTCCCACGGCGGTGTTGACCATGCCCGTGACCTGCGGGAGCGGGCCACCTTTGCCCCGGTGCGCGACCGCTACAAGATTTTCATTATCGACGAGGCCCACATGGTCACCCGGGAGGGCTTTAATGCCCTGCTCAAGATTGTGGAGGAGCCGCCGGAGCACATCAAGTTTATTTTTGCGACCACCGAACCTAATAAGGTGTTGGGCACGATTCGGTCCCGCACCCACCACTACCCCTTCCGGCTGGTTCCGCCGGAGGTGCTGGGTAACTACCTTAAGCAGGTCTGCGCCCAGGAGCAGGTTGAGGTGGCGGACGGCGTCCTGCCCCTGGTGGTGCGGGCCGGTGGCGGTTCGGTGCGCGATTCTCTGTCTATTCTGGATCAGCTGATTGCTGGTTCAGCCCAGGGCTCTATTTCTTATGACCTGGCGGTGGCCCTACTAGGCTTTACCCACGCCCAGCTGCTGGACCAAGTGGTGGATGCCCTGGCGGCTGAGGATTCGGCGGCCCTTTTTGGCTCTGTTGACCGGGTGGTTCAGTCTGGTCAGGATCCTCGCCGTTTTGTGGAGGATCTACTAGAGCGCTTCCGCGACCTGATTATTGTGCGGGCTGTACCTGAGTCTGCTGGTTCTATTTTGCGGGATATTTCGGCTGATCAGCTGGAGCGTTTGCAGGCCCAGGCCCAGCGGCTGGGGGCTGCTGAGCTGTCTCGGGCGGCTGATATTTCTAATGAGACCCTCAATGAGATGAGCGGGGCCATGAACCCCCAGTTGCAGCTGGAGTTGCTCTGCGCCCGGCTGTTGCTGGCTTCAGCTGACCAGGGCCTGGTGGGTTTGGCTGCCCGGCTTGACCGCCTTGAGAAGCGGCTGGCTCAGGGGGCTTCTGTTCCTGCCCCTGCGGCCCAGCCTGCTCAGGCTCCGGTAGCTCTTCAGCCTCCGGCAGGACGGCAGGAGGTGGAGGCCGGTCAGGTTCCCTCTGCCCCGGCCCAGCAGGCTCAGCCGACCCAGCAGGCTCAGGGTCTGACTGCGCCCCCGCTGGCTCCGGCTGGTCAAGCTAACCAGGTCAACCAGCCCCTGACGGCCCCGCCCCTGGCCCCTGCGTCTGCCCCCGCAGGCCAGCAGGCTGCGTCCCCGTTGGCTGCCCCTCCCCTGGATTCTCCCCCGCTGGCGCCCCAGGCCCCGGCCCAGCAGGCTCCAGCCAGCCCGGCCCCGGCGCCCCAGGAGTCAGTCCAGCAGGTTAGCCT
>DKXC01000132.1:2710-5315 GCA_002492045.1 Micrococcaceae bacterium UBA7136 | reverse complement strand
ACCTATGGCTTCCCCATTGACCTGACCCTAGAGATGGCTGAAGAGGCCGGTCTTAAGGTTGATGAGGCCCAGTTCCGGGCTCTGATGGAGGAGCAGCGCCAGCGGGCCCAAGCTGATGCTAAGGCCAAGAAGGGCGGTCTGGCTGACCTCTCTGTCTTCCGTGAACTGGCCGATGAACGTGGCTCTATCTTTACCGGCTACGACCAGCTACGAACCGAAACCACCCTGCGGGCCCTACTGGTTGATGGCCAGGCTGCTCCGGCTGCATCTGCTGGTCAGCAGGTTGAGGTTGTTCTGGACGAAACCCCCTTCTATGCTGAGGCAGGTGGCCAGGCAGCAGATACCGGTACCATTACCGGCAATGGTTTTGTTCTTGAGGTCTCTGACGTCCAGCAGCCGGTTAAGGGCCTGTCTGTTCACCGAGCTACCGTCAAGGAAGGCGAAGTGACTGTAGGCGCAGCGGTAGTGGCCCAGGTCAATGTTCAGCGTCGTCAGGACGGTGAGAAGGCCCACTCAGGTACCCACATCGTCCATGCTGCCCTGCACCAGGTGCTGGGTAAGGAGGCTACCCAGCGTGGCTCCTTCAACAAGGAAGGCTACCTGCGCTTTGACTTTGCCTGGAATGAAGGCCTATCCGAGGCTGCCAAGCAGGAGATTGAAGAGGTAGCCAATACCGCTATCCGCGATAACCTGCAGACTGTCACCCGGGAGATGCCCCTGGCTGAGGCCCAGAAGCTGGGTGCTATGAGCCTCTTCGGTGAGAAGTACGGTGAGACTGTCCGCGTGGTTGAGATCGGTGGAGACTTCTCCCGTGAACTCTGTGGTGGTACCCATGTTGATTCAGCAGCCCAGATTGGTTCTCTGACCCTGCTGACCGAGCAGTCTGTTGGCTCTGGTAACCGCCGTGTCGAGGCCCTGGTCGGTTTGGACTCCTTCAAGCACCTGGCTGCCGAGCGGACCCTGGTTAACCAGCTGACCGGCCTCATGAAGGTTCAGGCTTCAGCCGACCTGCCCGAAAAGATTGGCCAGACCCTGACCAAGCTCAAGGAAGCGGAGAAGGAGCTAGCTAAGCTCCGCAAGGAGAAGCTACAGGCCGAGGCCGGTAAGCTAGTTGAGAGTGCTCAGCTGTTTGGTTCTGTCCGTACCCTGCTACACCAGGCTGGTGAGCTGGATGCTAATGCTGTACGTGAGCTGGCTCTGGATCTTCGTTCCCGTCTGGGTGAAGAGGCTGCTACGGTAGCTGTTGCTGCTGTCAGCAACGGCCGTCCGGTTATTCTGGTGGCTACTAACCAGGCTGCCCGTGATGCCGGTGTTAAGGCTGGTGCCCTGGTACGCCTGGCCGCAGGCATTCTGGGCGGTGGCGGCGGTGGTAAGGACGACGTCGCCCAGGGAGGCGGTCAGGACGCCTCCAAGATTGATGATGCTTTTGCTGCTATCCGCTCTAGCATTTCTGAGCTGGGGGCCTAAAGCGTGACCTTCAGCCGAGGCCGCCGCATGGGGGTCGACGTGGGCCAGGCCCGTGTCGGCCTAGCCCTCAGTGACCCCGATGGCATCCTAGCCACACCCCTCAAAACCCTGCGCCGGGATCTGAAGAAGAACTCAGACCGGCGAGTGCTCCGTAAGCTCCTCGAGGTTAATGAGGTAACAGAGGTCTTTGTAGGCTTGCCTAAGACCATGAAGGGGACCGAAAGTCCCTCAACGGTCATGGCCCGGGATTATGCGGCGGCCCTGGTGGCTGAGCTGGCCCAGGAGGGTCAGTCTATACCGGTCTGGTTGGTTGATGAGCGTCTAACTACGGTTAGCGCCCACCGGTCTTTGCATGAGGCTGGTGTATCTAGCCGAGATTTTAAGGCTGTTGTTGACCAGGTAGCAGCGGTTAATATTTTGCAAACTTCTCTGGACGCCCTCAAAGCAGGCCAGCACTTGCCCGGTTATCTGGTGCAAGAGCCCGAGCAGTCCAGTTCAAGCCAGGAGACAAGAGAGAACCCGAATGTCTGAAAACCCGACGCCGCAGGAGCAGCGGTCCTCCCGCGTCCGCAACCAGCAGACCGACTTGGATGGCCTGCTGGGAGCCAGCCCCGATGGGGCCGGAGGTGGCTTCTTTTCAGCTGCTGAGCCTGAGCAGGACTTTGAGGACCGGGAGCAGGTCAAGCGCCGGAGCCGTACCTTTCTTATCTCAGCCGGCCTGGTCTTTGCGGTTACCCTTATTCTGCTAGTTGCCATTATTAGCCCCCAGATGGGCTGGTTTGAGCGTAAGGACTATCGCGGAGAGGGCAACGGCACCGAGGTCACCTTCACTATTGCTGAGGGCTCCTCTGTTATTGGTATCGCTAACTCGCTGGAGGAACAGGGCATTATTGCCCATGCCGGTCGCTTCTTGGAGACCTATTCTGAAAAGGGCTCTGGCCAGTTCTTCCAGCCGGGCGAGTACACCTTGCAGCAGGAGATGAGCAGCGAGGCTGCTATGCGGCAGCTTCTGCGTTTTGACGAGGCCAACACCAACTATGTGGCTGTTGCCCGCACCTGGCGTATGGATAAGGCCTATGAGGCTCTGGCTGCCGGAACCGGTATTAGCGCCGGAGAGTTCAAGGCCCTGGGTAATAGC
>DKXC01000132.1:0-2413 GCA_002492045.1 Micrococcaceae bacterium UBA7136 | reverse complement strand
TTCAAGGCCCTGGGTAATAGCCCTGAGAAGTTCGGTATTCCCTCTAAGTTCCCCACGATTGAGGGCTTCCTCTACCCGGGTGAGTACCGTTTCCCCAAGGACGCTTCTGCCCAGGAAATCCTGCAGATTATGGTGGATAAGACCTTTGAGCAGCTCAAGGCAAATAATATCAGCGGAGACGACCAGATTTTCCATGTGCTGACAGTTGCCTCTATCTTGGAGTTTGAAGGTCGCGAAAAGGACTATGTTCCTATCGCTGGAGCCATTGAAAACCGCCTTAATAACCCTGATGGCGAAACCAGCGGCTTCCTGCAGTCTGATGCTACTGTGGCCTACGGTCTAGGAATCTATAGCTACCATATTTCTACCAGCCAGAAACAGGACTCTAGCAACAAGTACAACACCTTCTACTACAAGGGCCTGCCTGCTGGTCCTATTGGTTCTCCAGGTGAGGCTGCTATTAGGGCTGCGGCTAACCCCCAGAAGAATGACTACTATTTCTGGGTGACCGTTGATCTCTTCACCGGTGAGACCCTCTTTGCCAAGACCTACGAGCAGCACCAGAAGAACGTGAAGGTCTACGAGGCCTTCTGTGAAGACCACCCGGACACCTGTCAGTAAAGTGAATAATTCCAGCATGTGCCCCAAGGCTTTTGTCTTGGGGCACCCCATTAGACACAGTAAGTCACCCCTTCTACACCAGGCTGCCTACCGGGTTCTGGGGGAGCCCATCAGCTACCGGCGGCTTGAGACCTCTCAGGAGCAGTTGGAGCAGGTTTTTGCCAGCTACGGCCCTTCCGATGGAACGCGGGGCTTTTCGGTGACCATGCCTTTAAAAGAGAAGGTCAAGGACTACCTAGACCGGCTGACGCCTTTGGCCCAGCTGGTAGGGGTGGTCAATACGGTCTACTGGCGGCCGTCCTTAGAAGGGAGGCAGGTGGCCTGGGGCCATAACAGTGACCTGGCTGGTATCGTCAATGCCCTACGACAGGCTGGTTTTGAGGGGGCTCCCTTGAACCCTGCCATTCTGGGCGGTGGTAGTACAGCCAGGGCTGCCCTAACGGCCCTGGCCCTGATGGGGGCCCGGCAGGTTCATGTTCTGGTGCGGGATGCTAGCCGGGCGGCTGGCCTGGAGCAAACGGCCCAGACCTTGGGCGTCCGCCTCTTATTTGCTCCGCTTAGTGATTTTGCTGGGACTTACGAAAGCTACGATGTGCTTATTAGTAGCCTGCCTGCTGGCGCTGCCGATCACCTGCTAGACCAGGCCCCTCAAGAGCCGCAAGCTGGTCTGCTGCTGGACGTCTCCTATGATCCTTGGCCTTCACCCCTGGCTCTAGCTTGGGAGGCCAGGGGAGGGAAGGTAACCAGCGGGCTGGAAATGCTGGTTTATCAGGCCCTAGACCAGGTCAAGCTCTTCAGCGGACGCCCGCTGGGCCAGGCCCTACCTCAGCAGGAGCAGGTCTTAGCTGCTATGCGTCAGGCCGTGGGGCTAGAGGTGACCGGCTTTGTACCGGAAATCCTGAACCACCTGGACTAGGGGAGAGAATCTGCTCTCGGGCGTCCAGAAGCTAAGAATCGGCTTGCTATCGGGCCCCGTTTTTGGAAATCTTAGAAGAAAAGACCGCAAGTAAAGAAGGTAGAAGCATGCTACGTTGGCTGACCGCCGGAGAGTCCCACGGCCAGGCCCTGGTCGGCATTATTGAGGGCGTTCCTGCCGGTGTGGAACTGACCAGCCAGATGGTCAGTGACGCCCTGGCCCGTCGTCGTCTAGGCTATGGGCGCGGAGCCCGCATGAAGTTCGAGGAAGACAAGGTCACCATCTTAGGCGGTGTCCGCCACGGTCTTACCCAGGGCGGGCCGGTTGCGATTGAAATTGCTAATACCGAATGGCCCAAGTGGCAGGACGTTATGTCCTCTGACCCGGTAGATCCTGCCCTGCTGGAGGGCCGGGCCCGCAATGCTGCCCTGACCCGTCCCCGGCCCGGTCACGCCGATTTTACCGGTATGCAGAAGTACGGTTTTGATGAGTCCCGTCCGGTGCTAGAGCGGGCCAGTGCCCGCGAAACCGCTACCCGAGTGGCCCTGGGCGTAGTCGCTGCCCAGATTCTTAAGGCCCTGGGGGTTGAACTGGTCAGCCATACCACCTCCATTGCCCAGGTGGCTGCCCCTGAGAGAGCTCCTCGGCCTAGACCGGCTGATGTTCCTTACCTGGATGCTGATCCCCTGCGCTGCTTCCACCCTGAGACTTCCCAGGCCATGGTAGAGACCATCGACAAGGCTCACAAGGACGGTGAAACCCTGGGCGGTGTCGTTGAGGTGCTGGCCTATGGGCTGCCTCCGGGGCTGGGTTCCTACGTCCACTGGGATCGCCGCTTGGACGCCCGCCTGGCTGCCGCCCTCATGGGTATTCAGG
>DKXC01000017.1:15095-38832 GCA_002492045.1 Micrococcaceae bacterium UBA7136 | reverse complement strand
GCCTCCCTCTCGCCTCGCAAGCTCGGCGATTCACGCCAGCCCCGGTGCCAGCGGCTTCGCCACGAGTCTGCCTTCGCCTACCCTGATGAATAAGACACCCTGCCGTCCAGTCACAGCTGAAACATAGCTTCTACATGCTCCCTACATGGGAAGACCCAGCAGAGTAGAAGCTATGGAAGAGAAGAAGACTCAGCAGACTGACACCCAGCCCCAGCAGACCAAGAAAAAGACCCGCCGCCAGGCTCTGGCCATGGGCGGCCTGGGCTTTGAGCCTGCCCGGCGACCGTTACGAGCACGAGTTCACTATGCTCCTGCGGGCCTCCCGTCAGGGGGTAGCCTTGGCTCAGGTGCCCATTACTAAGGTGTATGAGTCGGGCAACCCCAGCAGCCACTTCCGGCCCCTGGCCGACTCCGCCCGCATCTACGCGCCCCTGCTAGCCTTTGTGGCCTCCTCCTTCTCGTTGGCTTCATCAATGCGCACCTCAGGAGTTTAGAGCTAGCTCAACCATCCCAGAAAATAAGCGTATACCCAGGATATACTTTTCCGTATAGCAGGGGTATACCATGCTTATGGTTAAGCCGATGAAATACAAAGAGCTTGTAGCCATGCTTCAGGCAGCAGGCTTTCAACGAACAGAAGGGAAAGGCGACCATGAGAAATGGTCCTACCCTGGCATTAGACGGCCAGTAATCATCACCCAGACTCGTGAAGTATCACCAGCCGTCACCAGGAACGCCCTCAAGGCCATAGAAGAGAAAGAGAAGAACAATGGATAGCATCACCGTTACCGTAAACCGCTGGGCTCATGGCTGGGAACTCATCATTGACGATGAGAACGCTACACAGGTCCGCACCTTGGCTAAAGCCCAGCAGCAAGTAAGGGACTACCTAGATACTCTCTACCCTGAGGTTGACCACAGCAACCTTGACGTTCGCCTGGTCTATGCAAACGTTGAGCAGCAGCTACAGGAAGCACGCAAGGCTCAGGCCCTGGCGGCAGAGGCTGAAGCAAAAGCATCCCGGCAAATCCGTGAAGTAGTAAGCCAGCTCCGTAGCGAAGGCGTATCTCTCAGCGACGCCGCGGCCATCTTGAAGGTTTCTAAAGGGCGGATTCAACAGCTTCAGGCTGCCTAGAGCCAAGCTGAGGAACACCGATAGCTTCCCAAGAACAAAAGCTAAGGGGCCCCTCTCCACTGAGAGAAGCCCCCTAGCATCAGTAGCCCACTAAAACCTAGCTGGCGTAAGAACCCAGCAGGACGGCCGCCCCACCGTCCACGCCCTTAGCGCCCTGAACATAATCGGCAGAACCACGGTGCGCACCATCATCCTTCTGGACGCTACCCAGCACCCAAGAAGGCAGGCCCCGCCGGTTCAGCCGCTCAACCGCAGCATCAGCCACCGAGGGGTCAACCACCGCAATCATGCCCACACCCAGATTCAGGGTGCGCTCCAAATCAGCCTGAGGCACCGAACCCAGCTGACCAATCAACTGGAAAATCGGCGGAACAGACCAGGTTGAACGATCCACCAGGCCCACCAAGCCAGTCGGCAGAACCCGGGCCAGGTTAGCGGCCAGGCCACCACCGGTCACATGGGAGAAAGCACGCACACCAGAACCAGTCTGGCCGTCCTCACCATTGACCGGGAAAGCCTCAATCAGATCCAGGCAGTCAGCCGTGTAAATCCGAGTCGGTTCCAACAGCTCCTCACCCAGGGTGCGGCCCAGCTCAGCCACCTCACGCTCATAGCCCCAGCCAGCAACAGAAAGCACCTTACGCACCAGAGAATAACCGTTAGAGTGGATACCGCTAGAGGCCATAGCAATCAGGACGTCACCCTCCCGAACCCGCTGGGGGCCCAGTAGCTCATCAGCCTCAACAATGCCGGTAGCAGCACCAGCCACATCGTACTCATCCTCAGCCAGTAGGCCCGGATGCTCAGCAGTCTCACCACCCACCAGGGCAGTACCAGCCAGGGAACAACCCTCAGCTACACCGCGCACAATATCAGCCACCCGCTCAGGCACCACCTTGCCAGTCGCAATATAGTCGGTCATGAAGAGGGGACGGGCACCGGTCACCACAATATCGTCAACGACCATGCCTACCAGGTCACGGCCAATGGTGTGGTGGATATCCAGCTGCTGGGCAATAGCAACCTTGGTGCCCACCCCGTCCGTGGAGGTAGCCAGGTAGGGCTTCTTGTAGTCCTTGAGCACAGACAGGTCAAAGAGGCCAGCGAAACCGCCCACCCCGCCCACAACGCCCGGGCCGTGAGTAGCCTTAACGGCCTCCTTCATCAGCTCAACAGCGCGGTCGCCCGCCTCAACATCCACACCAGCCGAAGCATAGGTGACAGTCTTCTGA
This sequence comes from Micrococcaceae bacterium UBA7136, assembly GCA_002492045.1. GTDB lineage: Bacteria > Actinomycetota > Actinomycetes > Actinomycetales > Micrococcaceae > Rothia. Next base: position 36,465 of record DKXC01000017.1, on the reverse strand, counting down.
TTCTCGCTCACGCGCGATCCTCTCCCTTAGTACCGAAATCTTCGGCGTCAACAATATCCTCAGGCCGTAGCAGACCCTCCAGCTCAGAATCCGGGCCCGGCTCGCAGGGGCGTCCCTGCACCGGCAGCGGATCGACCTGGGTGCTGGCCTCAAACTTGTGTTCCAGGCTTTCAGTGCCCGGACGGGTGTCAATAGAAACGGCCTGAGCCTGCTCGGGACGGTGGGCCACTGGACGCTCAACCGTCACCTCAGCGGCCTTACCGGCCAGGGGGCCGCCGCCCTTCTTCTCATCAAAGATAGACTTACCCCGGCGCTCCTCGCTGGGCAGCTCAATGGGGTAATTACCGGTGAAGCAGGCGGTGCAGAGGCGCTCGCGGGGCTGGCCGGTAGCGGCTATCATGCCCTCCTCAGAGATGTAACCCAGGGAGTCAGCCCCTAGAGACTTACAAATCTCGTCAATGGCCAGGCCGTTAGCAATCAGCTCAGACCGGGAGGCAAAGTCAATACCGTAGAAGCAGGGCCACTTGACCGGGGGCGAAGAAATCCGCACATGGACCTCCTTGGCGCCGGCCTCCCGCAGCATCCGGACCAGGGCTCGCTGGGTGTTGCCACGCACAATAGAGTCGTCAATGACCACCAGTCGCTTGCCCTCAACCACCGACCGCAGGGGGTTGAGCTTAAGGCGGATGCCCAGCTGGCGGATGGTCTGGGAGGGCTGAATGAAGGTTCGGCCTACGTAGGCGTTCTTGACCAGGCCGTTGCCGAAGGGAATACCGGACTCCTCAGCGTAGCCAATAGCCGCCGGGGTGCCGGATTCGGGGGTGGGCATGACCAGGTCGGCCTCTACCTGGTGTTCACGGGCCAGCTGGCGGCCCATCTCAACCCGGGACTCATAGACGTTGCGGCCGGCAATAGTGGTGTCGGGGCGGGCCAGGTAGACGTACTCGAAGATACAACCGGCCGGCTTGGCCTCAGCAAAACGGGTGGAGCGCAGGCCGTCCTGATCGATGGTGATCATTTCGCCCGGCTCAACCTCCCGCACAAAGGAGGCACCCACAATATCCAGGGCAGCCGTCTCGGAGGCGATAACCCAGCCCCGCTCCAGGCGTCCCAGTACCAGGGGACGAACTCCCTGAGGGTCGCGGGCAGCGTAGAGGGTGTTTTCGTCCATGAAGACCAGGCAGAAGGCCCCGGACAGAGTGGGCAGCAGGTCCAGGGCGGCCTCTTCTAGGCTGTCAAAATCGTGGTCCTTGAGCAGGGCAGTGACCAGGGCCGTGTCGGTGGTGTTGCCCTGGGCAATTTCGCCCCGCTTGGGTGGCTGGCCGCCGTTCTTAGCTAGGAGCCGGTCGTAGAGGTCGGCAGAGTTGACCAGGTTTCCGTTGTGGGCCAGGGCCAAGGTGCCGTGGGGGGTGTCGCCCAGGGTGGGCTGGGCGTTCTGCCAGATGTTTCCGCCGGTGGTGGAGTAGCGGCAGTGACCAATGGCCATGTGGCCGGTCATGGCGTTGAGGGTTGCCTCGTCAAAGACCTGGGAGACCAGGCCTATGTCCTTATAAACATTGAGGTGTTTGCCGTTGCTGGTGGCAATACCGGCTGATTCCTGGCCCCGGTGCTGCAGGGCGTAGAGGCCGTAGTAGGTGAGTTTGGCGATGTCTTCGCCTGGTGCCCAGACGCCAAAGACGCCGCACTCGTCTTTGGGGCCGTGGTCGATGGGGTCTAGATCAAAGGAAAGTTTTCCGTCAGGACGAGCCACAGTGGTTTCCGTCTCTTCTCTGCTGGGTGGTTAGTTTCGCCCACCACGGGGATGTGTGAGCGAACGAACGAAACTAGTTTACCTCTTGGGGGCGAAGAGCGAGAAACGACAAACCCGGGTGAGGGGCCAGACTTTAATCCTGACTGCTGACGGCCTGGAAGGTTCGAGTCTTACGGGCAGAGATTCGGTCCAGCAAGAGAGCCAGTAAGAGGAAGACCGTGGTGCAGGCGGTGCCGCAGATAACAGCCATGACCCCGTAGACACTCCAGAAGTCGTAGTTGGGGTTCTCGGGGCCCATGAGGGTGACCGGGAAGGCCAGCAGCAGGCCCAGAATCAGGCCGGTGACGGCAAAAGCTGGCAGGGAAGGCGCCCGGCGGACAGTCAGCTTGGCTTTCTCCGGCGCCTGGGCGGGGGAGAAGTAGTGGCCGGGTTCAGCCTGCTTCTGAGCTTCAGTCAGAGGAGCAGACTGGGTGGGCTTGCGAAAACGCGACAAAAAACTCATAGCTTCAACTCTAGCAAGCTAAGCCCCTAGAGCAGGGGTAGAACCTCTGACAGGTCAGAACGTAAGCCTGAGGCGTCCAGGCGATCAGCGGCCTGTTCCCAGTCCTCATAGCCCAGAGCCAGAGCAACCCAGGTGGCCGGGTCGGCCTCAACCACATTGGGCGGGGTGCCGCGGGTGTGGCGAGGCCCAGCAATACACTGGGTGACACCCAGTGGGGGCACCCTCACCTCCACCGAGTTACCGGGGGCCAGGGTAGCCAGCTCTTCTAACAGAAAACGAACAGCCGTGGCCTTGAGGGGACGGGGCAAGGCAGAAAAGGCCTGGCGTCCCTCCTCAGGGCTGGTTGCCTGTTCAAAGACCTGCCGCACCTGGGCGATAGCAGCCATCCCATCAGCCTCAGAGATCCTGCGCCGGATAGCCATTAGAGCAGCCCCTCAAAGGCGGAGCCCAACTCGATAGCACCCACCGGCTGATCCCCACCCAGGACGGGCCTCAGCGCCGCCTCTAGGGCCTGATCAGCCTGGGCGGTCTCAAGAAAACCAGCAGCCTGCAGGGCCCGCACCGCCACCAGGGGAGCAGCCCGGTTAGAGCCGTCCTGAATCTTGAGAGCCACAGAGGCGCCAGACCGCAGGCCTATCGCCAGGACGCCCTCAGCCCCCCGCTTGACCACAGCATCCAGGTGAACGGCCAGCAGGGTGTCAGAGCCGCCTGGGGCGTGCACATACTCGGGGTAGTCCACCATGGCCGTGGCTACGGTAGCGGCCCGGGCATCGGCCTGAATATTTTCTACGGCTGACCCCAGGGTTGAATAGGCCCGGGCCAGGCCCAGCAGGGAGGTTGCCACCAGGGGAGCACCGCAGCCGTCCACGGTCAGGTGCTGGGGCTCCTCACCGGTAAAGTCCCGGACGGTCTCTAACACCAGCTGCTGTAGGGGATGCTCGGGGCTGGTGTAGGTTTCGATAGGCCAAGCAGATTTGAGGCAGGCCCAGAGGAAGGCCGCGTGCTTACCCGAACAGTTAAAGGCCAGTTTCTGCTTGTCGTGGCCCGCCTGCAAGAGGGCCTGGTAGCTGGGCTCATCGGCCGGCCAGGCGGAGGGGCAGGCCAGGGCATCAGCGGTCAGGTTAGCCTCGGCCAGAATGGACTGGGCCACCTTCATGTGCTCAAAGGAGCCGGTGTGGGAGCCAGCCGCCAGGGCAATCTGGGCCCCTTGCAGTTCTGCCCCGGCGTTCATGGAGGCAATAGCCTGGAGGGGTTTGAGGGCTGAGCGGGCGTAAACCGGCTCCTGGGGGGCGCCCAGGGTCAGGGCGGGGGAGCCGTCCGGGGCCAGGACCACCAGGGAACCCAGGTGGCGGGACTCAATCAGGTCTCCACGGGTGACGCTAGCTAGCTCTGCTGCCTGCTGGGCACTAAAAGTCTGCATGCCCTCCAGTTTAGCCCCCTCTGCTCCTGGCTCTCCCGCTTGATTCCCGCACTGAGGGTAGGAGGCCCGTAGCTAGCTGCGGGAAAAGCGTCCTGAGCGTGGGAAAGGAGGTTGGCGGCAGGCAAAGTAGGAGCAGCAGGGAGAAAAATCAGCAAAAACCTGCCCAAGAGCCGTGGGAACTTCATCAAATCGTGACCTTGCCGGTAGCCTATGTACATGAAGGTTTTGGTACTGGGCCCCGGCGGCCGTGAACACGCAATTATCCGAGCTCTTCTCAAGGACCCCGCCGTCCAAGAAGTCCACTCGGCCCCCGGCAACGCTGGCATCGCCCAGATGGTCCCCACCCACGCAATCGACGCCAACAACCCCCAGCAGGTGCTAGACCTGACCGCCTCTCTGGGGGCAGACCTGGTAGTTATCGGCCCTGAGGCCCCCCTGGTCGCCGGTGTCTCTGACGCCCTGACCCAGGCCAAGGTGCCGGTCTTTGGCCCCTCCAAGGCCGCCGCCCTGCTGGAAGGCTCCAAGGCCTTCGCCAAGGAAGTCATGGCCGCCGCCGGCGTACCCACCGCCCTGGCCAAGGTAGCCAGCAACCGCCAAGAAGCCCTAGAAGCCCTCCAAGCCTTCGGCGCCCCCTACGTCGTCAAGGACGACGGCCTGGCAGCCGGTAAGGGCGTTGTAGTCACCGAAGACCTAGAGGCTGCCCTAGCCCACGCCCAGTCCTGCTTCGACGCTGGCGGCCAGGTTGTTATCGAAGAATACCTGGACGGCCCCGAAGCCTCCCTCTTTGTTATTTCTGACGGCCAGCGGGGCCTGCCCCTGGCCCCAGCCCAAGATTTCAAGCGGATCTTTGACGGCGACCAGGGCCCCAACACCGGTGGTATGGGCGCCTACAGCCCCCTGCCCTGGCTACCGGAAGGTTTCGTTGAAGAAGTCATGGAGCGGGTCGCCCAGCCCACCATTGACCAGATGGCCCGTCGTGGCACCCCCTTCGTGGGCGTCCTCTACTGCGGCCTGGCCCTGACCTCCCGCGGCATCCGGGTCATTGAGTTCAATGCCCGCTTTGGCGACCCCGAAACCCAGGCCGTCCTGGCCCGCCTGCGTACCCCCCTAGCTGGCCTGCTGCTGGCTGCCGCCAAGGGTGAACTGCCTGCCGACCTGGCCCTCGACTGGGACCCCCGCAGTGCCGTCGACATTGTGCTGGCTGCTCAAAACTACCCTGAGACCCCCCGCAAGGGTGACGCCATCAGCGGTCTAGAGCAGGCTGAGGCCCTGGCAGACGTCCATGTAGACCATGCCGGAACCGCCCAGGAGGGCGAGCAGATCGTCACCGCTGGCGGCCGCGTCCTGGCGGTAGTTGCCCTGGGGGAGACCCTAGCTGAGGCCCGAGCGACTGCCTACCAGGCAGCCGACAAGATTAGCTGGGCGGGCCAGCAGAAGCGCAAGGACATTGCCCTGGCTGCCTCCCAGAATCAGATTCGAGTGCCCCAACCCTAAAAGATGTAAGCTGACCGTCTTCCCAGACTCTGCGCTGGGAGGGCGGTCAGTCTCATTCTTCCCCAATTCTTTTTAACCCACCCATTCCACACACCCTCAAAGACCTGGAGAACCATGAACCCCACCCCCCTTGTGATCCCCGGCTGGAAGCACGTCTACTCAGGCAAGGTCCGCGACCTCTACGTACCCGAAGAAGACAACCAGGACGTTCTAGGCCTGAGCCTCAAGGACGACGCCGAACAGCGGGCAGGCTCCGTCATGGTGGTAGCCTCAGACCGGATTAGCGCCTTCGACCAGGTGCTGCCCACCGAAATTCCCGACAAGGGTAAGATCCTGACCCAGATGTCCCTCTGGTGGTTTGACCAGCTCAAGGGCGTCGCAAACCATGTGCTCTCCACCGACGTACCCGAGGTGGTGGCTGGCCGGGCCATGATTTGCAAGTCTCTCAACATGTTCCCGGTGGAGTGCATCGTCCGCGGTTACCTGACCGGCTCGGGCCTGGCTGACTACCAGAAGACCGGCCGCGTCAACGAGCACCAGCTAGCTCCTGGCCTGGTGGACGGCTCCCGCCTGGAACCGGCCCTCTTCACCCCCACCGGCAAGGCCGAGGTAGGCGAGCACGACGAACCCATCACCCTAGATGAGCTGGCCGCCGAGGTAGGCCCCTCTATTGCTGACCGCCTGCAGGAGCTGACCCTCTACATTTATGAGACAGCTGAGCGGATTGCCCGGGAGCGGGGCATTATCCTGGCTGACACCAAAATTGAGTTCGGCACCGATTCCTACCTGGGCGAGATTACCCTGGGCGACGAGGTGCTGACCCCTGATTCTTCCCGCTTCTGGGACGCTGAGGATTATGAGCCGGGCCGCCCCCAGGCATCCTTTGATAAGCAGTATGTGCGGGACTGGCTCAAGAGTGAGGCCTCAGGCTGGGACGGTTCTGGCCCCCTGCCTGAGCTGCCGGCTGAGATTGTGGAGCAGACCCGCAACCGCTACCTGGAGGCCTACCGCCGCCTGACCGGCCAGGACTTCCAGGCTTCATAAAAAGGCTTATGAGGGGAGCCTAGCTCCCAGACTCACGCTCGCCGCAACCCTCTCGCCCACGCCTGAAGGCGTAGGCGATTCAGGCCAGCCCCCGCGCCAGCGGCATCGCCGTGAGTCTGTTGTCGCCTAGCTCCCTTCTCACAAGTCCCTACTTAGTGTGGGAGAGAGCATAGAACCAGCGAATATGCTCCTGAACAGCCTGCTGGGCCTGCTCCGGCCGTCCCTGGGCTACCGCCCGGTAGATGGCCCGGTGCTGGTCTTGCAGGGTCTGTTTAGCCTGCTGCCAGTCAGCTAAGAAGGGCACTGCTTCCTGCACATAGGAGACCGTAGCCAGGTGGAGGGAGTCAATCACCGTATCTAGCACCATGTTTCCGGCCAGGGTCGAAATCTGGGAATGGAAGCGGGTGTCGCAGAGGTGAAAATCTGAATCGGCCAGCTGCGGCTGATCCATCTGATCTAGGTAGGTTCGGGCCTGCTCCAGCTTCTGAGCAACCTCCTGCTGGCTGGGGCCCTGAGAGTTGCCGGCCTCCGTCCCCTGGGCGGTTAGGCGGGCAACGGTCTGGGCGGCCTGGGCCGCAGCCGTACCTTCTAGCAGCAGGCGGGTCTCGACAATATCTGCCACCGGCAGCTGCCGGGTTGAAATATGCATGCGCAAGGCCCAGCTCAGGGCATCTGACGGCTCAGAGACCACTACAGCCCCAGAAGCTGGGCCAGAGCCAGACCGGGAGCGGATCAGCCCCACCGCCGAGAGCACTCGCAGGGCCTCCCGTACCGAGGCCCGGGAAATACCGTAGGTTTCAGCCAGGGAGCGCTCGCCCGGCAGACGGTCGCCAACACGTAGCTGGCCGTAGCGGAGCTGTTTTTCTACCGAGTCAAGCAGCAGCTGGTAGGTAGGTTCAGGACGGGTCATAGTCTTCTTCTCAGGCAAGGACCGGGTAAAAAGTAGGGCAGAAAAGAGGCGGTGCCCCTCAAAGGTGAGAGAGGCACCGCCGGTTAGAAGCTCACTGAGCTAGGGCTTCTTAGTGGCCGCCCAGGTAGGGCTCAACCAGCAGACCCGAGAGGGCGGTAGCCTGCAGGAAGACCAGGACACAGACCGCAATCAGCAGGATGAAAGACCAGCCAAGAACGGACTTGAAGATCTCGGACTCCTTGCCCTCCATGTTGACGGAGGTAGCGGCAATGGCCAGGGACTGGGGAGAGATCATCTTACCGACCACACCACCGGTGGTGTTAGCAGCCAGCATGAGCTCGGGGTGGGCACCGGGAACGCCGTTAGCCTGTAGGTTCTCAGCGGCAGTAACCTGCAGCTTGGAGAAGAGGGCGTTAGCGGAGGTGTCAGAACCGGTAACAGCGGTACCAACCCAGCCCAGGACGGGTGCCAGGAAGGCGTAGGCCAGGCCCAGGGAGGCAACGTATTCACCGATAGCAACAGTCTGGCCGGAGTAGTTCATGACGAAGGCCAGGGCCAGCACCAGGGCGATGGTGGCAGCAGACCAGCGCATCTTGTAGGCAACAAGACCGATTTCCTTGACGACGTCGCCCATGGCCAGCTTGTAGCGGCCGTTCTCGTTGAAGATGGCGTAGAGGACGGCAACGATGATGCCAGAAATCAGCAGGTAGGTGCCGGGGTTGTTGAGCCAGGAGAGGGTGTAGGCGGAGTTGACCGGGTCGCCGGAGGCAGTCAGCAGACGCTCAGACAGCAGGGGCATCTGGAACTTGATGGCGGTGGTCTTCATCCAGGCAACCAGGGGCTGGTAGAGGTTGGCGACACCGAAGATGATGACAACGATCAGGTAGGGCATGAGGGCCATCCAGATGCGGCGGCCGGGCAGGTGCTCTACCTCAAGGGGGGCGGTGATGCCGTAGCGTTCGCGGACGCCTTCAACACCGCGGGGCTTGACGAAGCGCAGGAAGGCAACAGCGGCAGCGATGGAGACGATGCAGGCTACGACGTCGGTCAGCTGGTAGACGAAGTAGGTTGCGGCCCACCACTGGGCAACAGAGAAGGAGAGGCCGATGACGGCTGCGTGCATCCAGGCGTCCTTGATGCCCTGGATACCGTCCAGGATCCAGAGGAGGATGAAGGGGACGAAGAAGGCGATGAAGGGGGCCTGGTGGCCGACGATAGCGGCAATAGCGGTTGCGTCCTTGCCGCCTACTTCACCGGCGGTGGTGATGGGGATAGCCACAGCACCGAAGGCCACGGGGGCGGTGTTAGCAATCAGAACGGTGGTGGCGGCGCGCAGGGGCTTAACACCCAGGGCCAGAATCATGGTTGCGGTAATGGCAACGGGGGCGCCGAAGCCGGCCAGGGCCTCAAGCAGACCGCCGAAGCAGAAGGCAATCAGGATGGCCTGGATACGTAGGTCACCGCCGCCGATCAGGTCGAAGGTGCGGCGCAGGTCTTCAAAGCGGCCGGAGAGGACGGTCACCTGGTAGAACCAGATGGCCATGAGGATAACCCAGACGATGGGGAAGAGGCCGTAGATGCCGCCGCGGAAGGCAGACATGAGGGCCAGGTCGGTGGGCATGTTGAAGCCGAGGATGGCGACCAGTAGGGCTACAGCCAGGGAGACCAGGCCGGCCACGTGGGCGCGGGCCTTGAGACCCAGCAGCATGATGAAGAAGGCGAGCAGGGGGAGCGCTGAGACGAGGGCGCTCAGGGCTAGGCTGCCTCCCACAGCGTCAGTTACAGCAGTGTAAGTATTTTCCACTGTGTTCTCCTTTGAATGTGTGAGAGAGGTTCTGTCCGGGCGGGCCCGGAAAGAGGAGGGCCTGACCCCAGGGGATGTGGTCAGACCATTGTTCTTGGTCTCAAGAGTACATGAGTCAACTCACGGGGAGCAAGCTGGGGGAGTGCCAGGGCTGGGAAAAAGTTTCAGATGGTGAATTCTTATTCGTTTAGGTCGGGCTAGGCTTGCAAACTCGCGCTCACCGCCTCCCTCTCGCCTCGCAAGCTCGGCGATTCAGGCCAGCCCCCGTGCCAGCGGCTTCGCTGCGAGTCTGCCTTCGCCTGCCCTTACGAATAATCTTCCCTATTTTGACTAATAAAATATGCGCTATTTATCGGGGAAAAGGTGTCCTAAAATCGTATTAACTACAAGGGACACAAGACCACAGACCGAATCGGGTCTAACCCTCCTTTTGCCCGTCCTTGCCCTGTCCCATAAGGCCGGGGTTGGGGCGGAAGAATCCTCAAGACCCATAGGGAAGATAAGAGAGATAAAGATGCGTGTCGCACTGTTTTCAACGTGCATCGTGGACGCCATGTACCCCAGGGTTGCTCAGGCAACTGTAGAAATCCTGGAACGGCTAGGCCACGAAGTTGTATTCCCCCAGGGGCAGACCTGCTGCTCCCAGATGCATGCCAACTCCGGCTACTTTGACGACGCCTACCAGGTTGTCAAAACCCATGTTCAGGCCTTTGAAGAATGGGACTTCGACGCTATCGTCGCCCCCTCCGGCTCCTGCGTAGCCTCCCTAGGCCACCAGCAGCCCATGCTGGCCGAACGGGCCGGCGACTCTGCTATCGCAAAGTCCGCTGCCGACCTAGCTGCCCGCTCCTTCGAGCTCTCCCAGTTCCTGATCGACGTCTGCGGTATCACCAACGCCGCCGAGCAGCTGGGCTCCTACTTCCCCGGCTCCGTCACCTACCACTCCTCCTGCCACGGCATGCGTCTGCTGGGCCTAGGCTCCCGTCAGGAAGACCTAATCCGCACCGTTGAAGGCCTGGAATACACCCGTATTGAGGGCCTGGACCAGTGCTGCGGCTTTGGCGGTACCTTCTCCTTCAAGAACGCTGACACCTCCGGCGCCATGGTAGCCGACAAGGTAGCCAACATTGAGAAGACCGGCGCTTCTGTCTGCACCGGTGGCGACGCCTCCTGCCTCATGAACATTGGCGGCGCCCTCTCCCGCAAGGGCTCACCCGTCCAGACCGTCCACTTCGCCGAGATTCTGGCGTCCACCAAAGAAAAGCCGCTCCAGGTCTCTGGCCCCGTGAGCATTACCGCAGGAGGCAAGTAAACTATGTCCACCACCGCACTCGGTATGCCCACCGTCCGCCACGGTGTAGGTAACATCTTTGAATTCGAGCCCTTCCCCGAATACGCCGAGAAGGAGCTCAAGAACGAGCAGCTACGGGCCAACCTGGGCTTCGCCACCCACAAGATCCGCGACAAGCGGGCCGCCGTCATCAACGAGCTACCCGACTGGCAGGACCTGCGCACCGCTGGCTCCATGATCAAGCAGAAGGTCATGGCTAACCTGGACACCTACCTGCAGGAGTTCGAGAAGAACTTCACCGCCAAGGGTGGCCACGTTCACTGGGCCCGGGACGCCAACGAAGCCAACGAGATTGCTCTGCGCCTGATCCGTGAGCAGGGCGTCACCGAGGTCAACAAGATTAAGTCCATGGCTACCGCCGAGACCGGCCTCAACGAGTTCCTGGAAGAACACGGCATCTCTGCTATCGAAACTGACCTGGCAGAAGAGATCGTGCAGCTGGGCGAGGACCGTCCCTCCCACATTCTGGTGCCTGCTATCCACCGCAACCGCACCGAGATTCGCGACATCTTCCGCAAGAAGATTGAGGGCGTCAACCCCGACCTGTCGGACGACCCGGCCGAACTGGCAGAGGCCTCCCGCTTCCGCCTGCGCGAGAAGTTCCTGACCAACAAGGTCGCTATCTCCGGTGTTAACTTCGGTATTGCCGAGACCGGCACCATGACCATCGTTGAGTCTGAAGGTAACGGCCGTATGTGCCTGACCCTGCCCGAAACCCTCATTACCTTCATGGGTATCGAAAAGATTCTGCCCACCACCCAGGACTACGAGGTCTTCCTGCAGCTGCTGCCTCGCTCCTCCACCGGTGAGCGCATGAACCCCTACACCTCCATGTGGACCGGTGTAACCCCCGGTGACGGCCCCCAGAACCTACACGTCATCCTCATGGACAACGGCCGCACCGCCGCTCTCGCCGACCAGGTAGGACGCCAGGCCCTGCACTGCATCCGCTGCTCAGCCTGCATGAACGTCTGCCCCGTCTACGAGCGGGCTGGTGGCCACGCCTACGGCTCCACCTACCCCGGCCCCATCGGCGCCATCCTCACCCCCCAGCTGGGCGGTATCGAAGAGCAGTACAACTCCACCCTGCCCTTCGCCTCCTCCCTCTGCGGCGCCTGCTACGAGGCCTGCCCCGTCAAGATCAACATCCCCGACGTCCTGGTTCACCTGCGCGGCAAGGCTGTTGACCTCGAAAAGGCCCAGGGTGAATTCGAGGGCGGCAAGAAGGACCGCCACATCCAGATGGACGCCATGATGTTCGGCGCCAAGACCCTCTTCACCTCCGGCAAGCTCCTCTCCCTGGCAACCCGCGGCCTGCCCGCCTCCCGCCTGATTACCGGACGCAGCCACAAGATCAGCAAGCTGCCCGGTATCGTCGGCGGCTGGACCGACTACCGTGACATCCCCGAGCCCCCCAAGTCCTCCTTCCGTAACGACTGGAAGAAAGAACGGGGCGAGGCCCCCAAGCGGGTCGGCGGCGAACGCGTCGATCTGCAGGCACTGATTGCTGCTAACCAAGGCAAACTGGCCGAGGCTCATGCCAAGGCTGAAGCTGCCAACCCCATCGTCAAGGAGGCTAAGTAATGTCTGAGGCTAAAGAAGAAATCCTGGGCCGTATCCGCGCCTCCCTCTGGGACCACCCCCAGCCGGCTGAACCCATCCGCAACTACCGCCGGGTCAGCGACAAGAGCCAGGAAGAAATCATCGAAATCCTGGTAGACCGCCTGATTGACTACAAGGCCAACGTCTACCATGAGACCGCTGAAACCATCGCCGACCGAGTAGCTGAACTACTGGGATCCTCCTCCCGCTACGTAGTGCCCACCGGCATCAAGCAGGAGTGGCTACCCGAAGACACCGCTACCCGCGCCCGGGTAGTAGACTCCGGCAACGCCGACAAGCCCGGTGCCCTCTCCCTGCGGGAACTGGACGCCGTGGACGCGGTCGTGACCTCCTCTACCGTCTCCTGCGCTGAGACCGGCACCATCGCCCTCAACAGCAGTGACCAGGAGGGCCGCCGGGCCATTACCCTGGTGCCCGACCACCACATCTGTGTGGTTCCGGTTGAGACCATTGTGGATCTGATCCCTGAGACCGTGGCCCGCCTAGACTTCGCTAAGCCGGTCACCTGGATCTCTGGCCCCTCAGCTACCTCCGATATTGAGCTGATTCGTGTTGAGGGTGTTCACGGCCCCCGTACCCTGGACGTCATTATCCTCAAGTAGCCTGTTTGCGCTAGATGCCTAAGACCCCCTTTCCCAGCCCTGGGAGAGGGGGTCTTTTGCTGAGTCTGCTAGGCCCTAGAGCCTAGCTCTGAGAAGGGCCCTTATCCTGGGACCTCTTGATTTGTTCAGGCTTGACCAGGGGGATGGCCCCGGTAGCGGCCTTAACGGCTTCTACCCTCTGCTGCTTCTTGTTCTGCCGCCGCTGCCTACTGGTCAGGGCCGGGCCCTCTCCATCCGAACCGGCCACCTTCAGAGCCTGAGCCAGCAGGGGGAAAATCAGGACGGTCAGGGCGCCACCGGCCACCAGCAGAGAGGCCGACTGCTCAGTCAGCAGATCAGACTGGCGGGCCACCTGGGTAACAGCCACAATAATGGGCAGGCCAGCAGCCGAATAAAGACCCAGCTGTAGCTTCTCCTGCAGACTGGTCAGGCCAGAGCCGGTCTTCAAGAAGTATTCGGCGGCAAAGACTGGCAGGCCACGAATGACCAAGATACCCAGCACAATAGCGGCCAAAAGCAGGGGCTGCTCCCCAATCACCGAAACCTTAATGCCCATGCCTGAGGCCACAAAGAAAAGGGGAATCAGGAAGGAGAAACCCAGGGCCTCCAGCCGCTTAGAGAAAGGCTCAAAGGCGCCGGTGGGGGTCAGCGAACGCAGAATAATACCGGCAGCAAAAGCCCCCAGCACCACGTCCAGCTGGAAGACCGCAGCCACCATCATCAGAGTAGAGAGCAGGAGCATGGCCAGGCGCAGCATGGTCTGACTGGTGGTGTTAGCCTCAGCGGCCATGGTGCGACGCAGGCCAGGGATATGCTCAAAGAGTCGGTGGGGTAGCAGGGCCGAAATAATAGCAATCAACATGAAGGCCAGCAGAATCAGGACGGCCGCCCAGGGGGCCCGCGAAGACAGCAGCAGAGACATGGCAAAGATAGGCATGAGCTCGCCCAGGGCCCCATGAATCATGACGCTATCGCCCAGCCTAGTGCCAGCAGCCCCGTGGCTCTTGAGCAGGGGCAGAAGAGTACCCAGGGCGGTTGAGGAAAGAGCAATGCCGATGACCGCGTAGACCGGGAAACTACCCTGGCCCCCGGTCAGGAGTAGAGCCAGTAAGAAGCCCAGGCTGAAACTGACCGCCCATGACCCCAGGGCGAAGGCCCCCTGGCGGCTACGCAGAGACTGGCTATTGATCTCGTAGCCTGCCAGCAGGAAGAGCAAACCCAGGCCCAGCTCCTTGAGAAGCTCCACTCCGCCTTCCAGCTGGGCCAGGTTCAGGACCTCCGGCCCGATGATGACACCGAAAATCAGCAGGAAGACCACGTCCGGGATTTTCTTGCGGGTAGCGGCAGAGGCTAGGGGCGCCAGGAGAGCTACCAGGGTAATCCAGAAGATGGAGACGTATTCGCTGGTGGCGGTTTGGCTGGATGCCAGCAGGATGGTCTGGCTGGTGGGCACTGGGCGTCCTTTCATCTGAGTCTTATGGTGTCGGGCTAGGCTTGCAGACTCGCGCTTGCCGTCACCCTCTCGCCTGCGTCGCAGCCGATTCACGCCAGCCCCGATGCCAACGGCATCGCTGCGAGTCTGCCTTCGCCTACCCGCACATGTAAGCCTTTCTAGTGATAGTCTGCCATGTGGCCGGTGGCTAGGCGAGCCGGGGAGCCTAAGATTCTCTAATGTGGCTTAAGTCTAATTTATGTCGTGTCCTTGCCTGAGAGAGTTCGTTTCTTCTAGTAGACTGCTATCACCTTTGTTATTTGAATAGGCAGACCCTGATGAATATTGTTTCTCGAAAAAATATGATTCTACTAGCCCTCTTTTTGGAGGGGCTAGCATCCGGGTCTGTCTATTTTCTGATGGTCTTTGCCGCCTCCCAGACTATGGAGCCCTGGGCCCTGATGGCTATTGCCCTGGCTTCTACCCTGAGTGGTGTACTGCTGGCGGCGCCTATGGGTTTTATCGTGGATAGACTCAACCTGCGCCGGGCCTGGCGGCTAGGGCTCCTTGTTGATTTTCTGGGTATTCTGCTTATTGCCCTGGTTCCCCAGCTCTGGGTCTGGATAGGTGTTATTGTTGTTCGCACCGGGGTTAGTATTCTAACTGGTGCCGCCCAATTTAAGATTCTGCCTAAAATTGAGGGAATGACCGAAAAAACAGCCTCTGCCTATTTAGTGGGCTTAGGTTCTTTTCTGGGTATTTCTATTCCAGTTTTTGCTTCCCTCATTTATTCCTTCTTTCAGGAGCAGGCCTCCCTGCTAGCGGCCCTGGTCTTTCTGCCTGCCCTCCTGATCCTGACCCTGGCTATCCCTCAGATAGAAACCAAGGTCAGTCTAGAACCCCTCAGTCTCAAGGAGGTCTTTCTGGGCCTGGGTGCTATCTCCCGCAGCCAGCGGGTTCTAGCCTACCTGCCGGTCATGTTCCTGGCGGTGCTCTGCACCTCGGTAGAAGACCTGTCCGGGGTTATTTACCTGCAAGAGGTGGGTGGGCAGTTTATTAGCAGTCATTTGCCCAGCTACCAGGGCCAGCCAGACGCCCTGGGCTACTCCCTGCTGGTCTCCTGCTGGTCCTTGGGGACCCTGCTTATGGCCTTTATCTCAGCCAGGCCCTTCTACCGGGTCAAGGGCCTCCCTGCCCTGCTCTGGGGTGGTTTGGGTATTGCCCTGGCTATTCTGGGTGAGGGTCTCTTCTCTTATGCGCCCCTGATCGCCCTGGTCTTTCTGGCCGGTGGTCTCTGCAATTCCATGCATAACCTGGGTATCCGGCAGATGGTCTACGACTATGTGCCAGAAGAGAACCAGGGCCAGGTCTGGGCCATGATTGGGGCTTCCTTCCAGATCTTTGTCAGTCTGGGCCAGGTGCTGGGCACCCCCTACCTGCTGGCTGAGCCGCGGACGGTCATTATCGCTGGCGGCGGTCTGGCTGCCACCCTTATTCTGCTCTTCCTCCTGCTCTCTCCCTTCCTCAAAGGACGCTTTAAGAACAAGTCTTAGGCCTCTCGGTGCTAGGCTAGGCTCAGCGAGGAACCTAGACCGAGAAGAAGGAAAGAGCGTGCAAGAGACCAGAAGCCAGGGCCGCCTGGTGGGCATTGACCTGGCCCGATCAGCTGCTTTGATCAGCATGTATATTGCCCATACTGCGCCCAGCCCCGGGCCGGGTGGCGTCCTGAACCTGAGCGAGTTTCTGACTGCCCCCCTCTTTGCCCTGCTACTGGGGGCTTCTGCTGCCCTCTCAGCCCAGCGCATGGCCTTTCCTGCTCTTTTTGCCTCTTCGGTGGTGCGGGGTATCGCCCTGATTGCCCTGGGTCTCTGGATTGGGGGCTGGGGCGCCCAGGTGGATATTGTGCTGGAGTACCTGGGCCTGCTCTCCTTGGTCATGGCTCCGCTGGTTTACCTGCCAGCCTGGTTACTGGGCCTGGTGGCCGCTGCTGCCTTCTGGTTTGCCCAGGAGGCTAGGGCCTATTTTGCGGCTGACTATCAGGCGGCCCTGGCCCATGGCAGCTACTGGTCTTACTTCTATGATTGGGCTTTTACCGGCCACAACTACCAGGTGCTGACCCTGCTGACCTACGCCTGTGTGGGCGCTATTCTGGCCCCGGCCCTGCTGACCTGGACGGCTGCTGCTGAGGCGGTGCTGGCGGTGGCTGCAACGGGGGTGACCGGCCTGATTTTCTGGTATTCCCGCACCGCTGTGCCCGAGTTTCTGCCCTATACTTCTACCCGCCTGGAAATCGCTTTTAGCCTGGCAGCTTCGGTGGCGGTGCTGGCCTGGTGTCTGCTGCTGGGCCGGGTGCTGGGTGGTCAGAAGGTGCTAGCGCCCTTCCTGGCGGCTGGCCGGATGACCCTCTCCCTCTACGTCCTACAGGTGGGCCTGTTGGCTCTCTATGCCCGCAATGCGGTAGCCCAGGGTTGGCCTGTCAGTGATGATTCTTGGCTGATTATGGGCGGGCTGATTCTGGTCTCCCTGCTTTTTGCTGGTCTTTGGGAGCGTCTGCTGGGGGCTACCCCCTTCCGCCGTGGCCTCTTAGAGACTCCCCTGGCTTGGGTGTCTGGCCGGGGCTAGGGCCTCAAAACTTCTTCTGCTTTGGGGCTGCCTCTAGTAGACTAGAGGGCTGAAAACTTCTGTCAAAGACCCGACTTCTCTTCTCTGGAGGGGGTTGGGTCTTTGATGCACAATCACCCTTTAAAGAGGACTTCCCCTTGTCGCAAACAGCCTTTTTGAGGTCATTCGCGGGGTAGAAGAGAACCCCAACTTTGATTGTGAGGGGGTCCGTGAGGTTGCCCCTAAGGTGGGCGTGGACGTCGAGGAGATGGACCGCCGCATCCAGAGCGGGGCGGACCTGGCTAAGGTTGAGCGGGATCGCCAGGACCTGCCCGAGGAGCTAGTGGAGTCTGATGATGTTATCTTCTACATCAACGGCAGGCGTTTTGATGGCCCGCTGAATTCCTGGAATATCCGCTACCACCTGCAGGAGGAGCTAGACCGCTTGGAGGCCGAGAAGGCTAAGGCCTAGCTTTGGTCTGGTGACAGCAGATAAAAATCCCCCGGCTCTTGGTGAGCTGGGGGATTTTCTTCTCTTTTTCTAGCTAGCCTCTTTAGGCTTCCTGCAGGAAGGCCAGGTAGGCGGCTAGGAACTCATCTACCTTCTGCTGCTGCTCTGCCTCTAGCTCCAGCTGGCCGCTGCCCCAGGCCTCAGCCGGGATGCGGATGCCTAGGCCTTCGCCCTCCATGAGGTTGGCCCGAACATAGGGAACTAGGTGGCTTAGGTGCTGGCGGACGAACTTGCCGTAGGTGGAGTTAGCAACAGAGGCAATGCCCACCTTCTTGCCCTTGAGGACGGTGGGGGTCTCATTGTCGCCGGCCACAACAGCCCGGGAGGCCCAGTCGATCAGGTTCTTGAGGCGGGCGGGGTAGGAGCCGTTGTATTCGGGGGAGACAAGGATCAGACCGGCTGCCTGGCCGATGTCTTCACGCAGCTTGACGATGGAGGCGGGGGCGGGGAACTCGGTGTTTTGGCTGAGTAGGGGGACGTCTGAGAAGTCGTAGACTTCGGCTTCCTGGTCCTTGGCTTGGAGGGCTGCCGCCAGCTGCTGGGCCAGCTGGGTGTTGAAGGAGCCTTGGCGGTCTGAGCCTGAGATGACAAGAACCTTCTGTGACATGGTCTTTTATCCTTTCGGTGTTTGGTTTGAAACTACCCTACAGGGAAACATTTTACTATGCAAGTATTTTTGGGTAAAAGAAAATCCCCCGGCTCTTAATGAGCTGGGGGATTCTTTCAACAGTCGGGATGACAGGATTTGAACCTGCGACCTCGTCGTCCCGAACGACGCGCGCTACCAAGCTGCGCCACATCCCGAAAGGTCGCCTAGGGCAACTTCTACAGTATAACCCCGGGCCCCAAAGCCTGCCAAATTATGCCGCAGTCTGCCTGCACCTGCCCTGCGGTCTACTTCTAGCTAGCCGCAGTCAGAGTGACCAGCACAGCCTCAGGCGGGCAGAAGAGCCGAACCTGGGCAAAACGGCTAGTACCCAGACCCGCCGTCACCTGCACCGGCACATCCCCCTGATAAGAGACGCCACTAGCCCGTTGGGGCGGAAGATCACAGTTAGAGACCAGGGCCCGTCCGCCCGGCAGACAGACCTGACCGCCGTGAGTATGGCCCGCAAAAATCAGCTGGGCCCCGTCCGCCACAAACCGGTCCAGGGTTCGCAGGTAGGGGGCATGGGCCACACCCAGCCGCAAACTAGGGGAGGGATCAGCCTCAAAAGCAGTAGGCGAGAAGCCCGGATGCTGGTCGTAGTTCAGGTGAGGATCATCCACACCCGAGAACTCCAGCCGCAGGCCAGATAGGTTCAAGGTCTCATAGCGGTTAATGAGATCCACCCAGCCCCGCTCATCAAAGGCCTGGTGCATCTGGGCCGTCGGCAGGGCCGCCCGCTCCTCCTCCAGAGCCTCAGAACCCGTATTCTGCTTCCAAAGGTAGCGGGCCGGGTTCTTCATCACCGGGGCAAAATAGCAGTTAGAACCCGGAACATAAACCCCCGGAAAATCCAGGAGCGGATCCATAGCCCGCAGCAAATCCGGCAGGGCATCCAGGTGGGAAAGATTATCACCGGTGCTCACCACCAGATGAGGCTCCAAAGAAGCCAGAGAGTTCATAAAAGCAATTTTGCGCTCCTGACCCGGAATCATGTGCATATCCGAAATATGCAGAATCCTAAAATCAGGTGAACCAGCCGGCAAGAGAGCCAAGCGCTCCTGACGAATCTTAAAGTTATTGAGCTCAATAAAATGACCATAGGCCAAGGTGGCAGCCCCAGCCAGAGCCAGACCCCCCAGAGCACCCAAGAAGGCGCTGGAGCCCGACCGGCCAGAAGCCGCCACCGTAGCAAGAGCAGGACTAGTCACAAAAACCTAACCCCAAACCCTACTGGCCGTAACCCATGAGGGTAGCTGAAGGGTTATCGAAGGCATCAGTGTTGTAGTTGCGGGCCTGGGCGCGCATGTAGTTCTGCCACTGGGCACCGGCATAGGTAGCACCATCCACGTAGGGGAGTACCCGGCCATTAATAGACAGGCCGTTGAGCGGACGAGAACCCCAGTTGACGGAGCCAACCCAAGAGGCAGTAGACAGGCCGCGAGTGTAACCAACCATCCAGGTCTGGGTGGAGTTGTTGGTAGTACCAGTCTTAGCAGCAGAAGCATTGGGCAGGCCAATACCGCGCTGGTAACCAGAACCATCGACTAGCACCTGCTTAAGCACATAGCTGACGCCATTAGCAACGTCCTCATCCAGCACCCGCTCACAGGTGGACTGGTAGGTCTTAACCTCATCATCGCCCCGGCTCACCTTCTCAAGCGACATGGGCTCACAGTAGATACCGCCTGAAGCAAAAGCTGCGTAAGCAGAAGCCATAATCAGAGGGGTAGTACCGTTGTTCCAACCACCCAGCAGGTAGGAGGGACGGGTCATCTCGTAGGGCTGATCGTCACCAGTACCATCGGTAATCCGCAGCTTAGACCGCAAATCGTTAATGGCACAGGCATCGGTGACCGAAGCCATCTTGACCGCATAAGAGTTAATAGAGTTCTTGAGACCGTAAGCTACCGTACCCCAGCTCTGGTTACCACCCTCAGCGTTGGTAAAGACGTAACCGTCAGCGTCCTCAGAGGTGACAAAGCCCCCCTCAGCACAGGACGCCGGCCAGCGGAAAGACTTAGGGTAAGACAGGGAGGTGCCGTCAATAGTAGCGTTAGCCCCCTTGCCTTCCTTGAGCCACTGGGCCAGGATGACGGCCTTGAAGGTAGAACCAGGCTGGAAGCCGGCAGTACCGCCGTGGCTGGTGCCCACATTGTAGTTGTAGAAGTTATCGGCCTTGTTGCTTTCCTCAGGGTTGCCGTAGCCAGAGTTCTGGGCCATAGCAATGATCTTGCCAGAACCGGGAGCAACAGAAACCAGGGCGGCGTTGACGTCGTCCGGGTTATTAGAGGAAGGCTGAGTAGCCTCAACCTGGTTCTTAGCCTCACGCTGGGCGCTGGCGCTAATAGTGGTCACAATCTTGTAGCCACCCCGGTAAAGGGCAGTAGTGCGGTCGTCCTCGGTAGCCCCAAAGGTCGGGTCACTGAGGAAGTCAGTAACAGCGTAGTAGCAGAAGTGGGCGTAGATACCAGAAACAGAACAACCAGAAGAGGTGGTATGGATATCCAGCTTAATCTCTTCGTTCAGGGCATCAGAATACTGGTCTTCAGTGATCTTGCCGTCACGCAGCATAGTACCCAGCACCACGTCCCGGCGCTTCTTAGCCAGCTCAGGGTTAACATCGGGCCGGTAAACGTTAGGGGAGACCACCATGCCGGCCAAGATAGCCGACTGGGAAAGATCCAGCTGAGAGGCCTTAATACCCCAGTAGTAGTAGGCTGCGGCTTCAACACCGTAGTTGGCGCCGCCTAGGTTAATGATGTTGAGGTAACCCTCAAGGATTTCGTCCTTGGTCAGGTTCTGCTCCATAGAGATGGCCAGCTTTATTTCCTTGACCTTATCCAGGTAGTCCTTATTGGCACCCAGGGTCTCGGCGTCCAGGCCCTTACTCTCTGCCTCATCAATCAGCAGGTTGTTAACATACTGCTGGGTCAGGGTAGAAGCACCCTGACGGGCTTCAGGGTTGATGACGTTATTGACCAGAGCGCGGGCAATACCCATAGGGGAGATAGCCCCGTGCTCGTAGAAGTTACGGTCTTCAGAGGAAAGGATAGCGTCCTTCATATACTGGGACATCTGCTCCAGGGGAACCGCCGTACGGTTCTGGGCAGTGTAGGTAGCCAGCTCAGTGGTTCCATCATTGGCGTAAATAACGGACGCCTTGGAGGAAGGACCATCGCTCAGGTTATCTGGCAGGCTCTTAAACCAGTTGAGAGAACCGGCCATGGTGCTACCAGCTAGGGCAGTGGGAGGCACCAGAAGCAGGGCTACCAGGAAGCCAGCGATAATGCTCAGGGCGACGAACTGAATTAGATCGCCGGGTGAGCGCCGCCTTTTTCTAACGTTCTTTGAAGAAGCCATGTCCCCCAGTCTATAGGTAAGCGGGCCAAAGCGCACCGCCTGGGCCAGCCTAGAGCAGGAGAAATAGACCAGTGTCTCAGCAGAGCTAGGAGCTAACCGAAAGGTCCCTGAGATAGTTTTTTCTAGTCAGGTGGTCTAGGCTTGGTGCTATGACTAAATGGGAATACGCAACAGTGCCCCTGATGATTCACGCTACCAAGCAGATTCTTGATAGCTGGGGCGAGGACGGCTGGGAGCTAGTCACCGTTCTACCGGGTGCACCCGGCCCCGTGGGGAATACCCCCGCTGGAAACATGGTTGCCCCTACACAGGGCAAC
>DKXC01000017.1:7462-14794 GCA_002492045.1 Micrococcaceae bacterium UBA7136 | reverse complement strand
GCAACCCCATCGCTTACTTTAAGCGTCCTAAGGCCTCCTAAACGGGGCAAAATAACCGGGTAGCTGGCCCCAGAGGGCTAGAGGCCCGGTTCTTTCTTCCCCTTGACCGCTTGAGCGGTGAGGGGACAGAGCAGAAAGGTTTCTTACAAGGTGTCTCAGATTGAAGAACGCATCCGTCAGCTAGGTTACGAGCTGCCCCAGCTGGCTGCCCCGGTTGCCGCCTATGTTCCGGCTGTTATCAGCGGAAACCAGGTCTACACCTCGGGCCAGCTGCCCTTCGTCGAGGGTAAGCTACCGGCCACCGGCAAGGTAGCCGAAGGTAAGGAAGGCTTCGTGGCCCCCGACCAGGCCCAGGAGCTGGCAGCCCTCTGCCTGCTTAACGCCCTGGCCGCCGTTAAGTCTGTTATTGGCGACCTCGACCGTATTACCCGGGTGGTCAAGGTGGTTGGCTTCGTGGCCTCTGACCCTTCCTTCACCGGCCAGCCCGCTGTGGTCAACGGCGCCTCCCTGCTACTGGGTGAAATCTTTGGTGAGGCTGGCGTCCACGCCCGCTCTGCTGTGGGCGTGCCGGTTCTGCCCCTAGACTCCCCGGTTGAAGTCGAAATTATGGTGGAGTTCGCCTAAGGTTTTCTCTCATGTACACCGGTTCTCTCAAGCAGGTTCCTGCCCGGACGTCAGCTGCCCGCCCGGCCGCAAAGAGCCCGGCCCTAGCTCAGCTGACCCACCCCATCCCTGCCTCCTTGCAGGACTCTGCCCGTAGCTGGCTAGCAGAAGGCCAGGTCCCTGAGCGCAAGGCCAAGCTGGCGGCAGCCACGGTCTTTGTGCGGGACGGCAAGCAGGGGCCAGAAGCCTACATGACCTACCGCTACAAGTCACCCCTGGGCAGACTGGCCTTCCCCGGTGGGCTGGCTGTTGCCCAGGACTTCGACCCGGTGCCCTGGTCTAACCCCAATGCTGTCTGCTGGGCCAAGGCCTTTGACCGGGAAGACCTGGGCCAGGCCCAGGCCCTGGTGGTGACGGCCGTCCGGGAGGTCTTTGAAGAGACCGGTATTCTGCTGGCCAGCCGCGAAGGGGAGGCCTGCTCCCTGGACGCTGCGAGCACCCAGAAGTGCATGGTGACCCGCCAGCGGATTGCCAGCCAAGAGAAGTCCTTCTCTGACTACCTGAGCCAACGGGGCTTTAAGATTCAGGCTGACCTGCTCAAGCCCCTGGCCCGTTGGCAGTCGCCAGATTTTTACCATAAGCGCTACGACATGCACTATTTTGCTGCCGCCCTGCCGGTAGGCCAGAGCCCCACCCTGCTGGAGGGTAAGGGCGTCTGGGGCGGCTGGGTGCCTGCCCGTCAG
This sequence comes from Micrococcaceae bacterium UBA7136, assembly GCA_002492045.1. GTDB lineage: Bacteria > Actinomycetota > Actinomycetes > Actinomycetales > Micrococcaceae > Rothia. The sequence continues at coordinate 13,448 of DKXC01000017.1, read as the reverse complement.
GTGGTTGAGAACCCGCTGAGCCTAGCTTTGGGCGATGAGATTGATCAGCCCGATACCCGGGGGGTGCCCTTCCAGGAGCTGGTAGCCCCCGGTGTTATGTGCCTGCTGCGGGAGCTGGCAGCCTCCTCTAGCTCGGTTGCCTTCTTGTCTAAGCGGCGGCAGGTGACCCTGACCCGTTCTCAGGTGGAGCAGGATGCTTCTGGCACCTGCTACCTGACCCTTAACCCCTCATAGTTTTAGGTCAAGGAGACAAAGATGTCCCTCTATCAGCACCCCCTGCTTGAGCAAGCTAAGCAGGCCGGGCCTCAAAACAGGAGGCCCTATAGGCGAAAGCTACTGGTGGGGGCAGGGGTTTACCTAGGGCTGAACCTGACCTATTTTCTGGTCACTACTATGAGCCCCTATAGCCTGGTTCCTTGGCTTGAGCAAGTGGTCTGGATCCTTTTCTGTCTCTTCTGTCTGGGAGTTTGGCTCTTCCTACTGATCGGTGTAGGGCTACTGCTTATCAAGCTTGTGCGGAAGGAGCCCAAGAGAAAAGGGCTCTACAGTCTGCTGGGTGTGCTGGCTTATGTATTCTTTGCTCTAGGCATGTTCTATGCCCTCTTCCTCTTTAGCCTTGTAGCTCTCCTCTCATCAGCATTCAATAGCAGCTGGAATAAGTATGAGGAAAAGGGCGAGATTTACTATGAACAAAGGGTCTGGAAGGAATCTGATCGATGCCTGACAATGCGCCAGGAAAACCTTATCTTTGCCTACTCTCTGGACACAGGGTATTGCCACCGGGAGACAGAAACCTACTACCTGCCCGCCCCAGAACAAGAGACAGCATCACCAGTAAACTAACCTCCCCGGAGGGCGTCACCTGGACCAAGGAATAAGACTTGAACAAAAAGGGGCCGAGTGCGGGGAATCAACCCCAACCCGGCCCCTGACAGTTAGAAGAGACTAGCTTGTAGCCCTATTAGCGGGAGCGCTGACGCAGACGCTGCAGGTCCAGAATGACCACAGCGCGGGCTTCCAGGCGGATCCAGCCGCGAGAAACAAACTCGGCCAGGGCCTTGTTGACGGTCTCGCGGGAGGCACCGACCAGCTGGGCCAGCTCTTCCTGGGTCAGCTCGTGGGCTACCAGGATGCCGTCAGTTGCCGGACGGCCGAAGCGGTCAGCCAGGTCCAGCAGGGCCTTAGCAACGCGGCCGGGAACGTCAGAGAAGACCAGGTCGGCAAGGTTCTCGTTGGTGCGGCGCAGGCGGCGGGCCAGGGCCTGTAGAACCTGGGCAGAGATGCTAGGAGACTTCTCCATAGCCTTACGCAGGGACTCATGCTTGACACCGGCCAGGCGGGTCTCAGAGACAGCGGTGGCGCTGGTGGAGCGGGGTGAAGGGTCAAAGAGGGCCATCTCACCGAAGATTTCGCCCGGGCCCATGATGGCTACCAGGTTCTCGCGGCCGTCGGGGGCGGTGCGGCCCAGCTTCATCTTGCCAGAGACCACAAAGTAGAGCTGGTCGCCCTGGTCGCCCTCGTAGAAGAGAGTGGCACCGCGGGAGAGATCTACCTCAGTGATGTCTTCGGTCAGAGCAGCAAAAGCCTCGTCGTCTAGGGCAGCGAAAAGGGGGGCGCGGCGGAGGATCTCGATATCCATGCTTCTGTATTTCTCCTTGGGTTGCTAGAGGGTGTGCCCTACTTGGCGTAAAAATGTTCAGAAATAAAGGTTCCAGGGGTGTGACGGAACCTTTAGCCCAGAGCACGCTCTCTTGTGACTAATTCAACTACTACAGAGCCTACATGATATTTCTCTCCCCGTCATCTACCAGCCGGGGTCTAGGCCCAAGAGGGGGTCAAATCTTCTGCTTTTCGCACTCTTTTCCCAGCTAAGGCAGGTAGTTTAGGTGGTCTCTTGCACCTGCCCGCCCTCCTGACAGATAGGGCCAGGCCCTAGACCCTAAGGAGTTAAACGTAGATATGACCTTTTTAGACTGGATTATTCTGGCAGTCTTTGCCCTTTACGGTATTTCTGGTCTGCGCCAGGGACTCTTTGTTACCCTGGGCAGTTTTCTAGGTTTTCTGGTGGGCGCCGGGGTAGCCATCTACGCCAGCCCCTGGGTAGTCTCCCAAGTCTCTAGCCAGTGGTACCTGCTAGCCGGCCTAGGCACCGTCGTCGCCTGCCTGATTCTCGGCCAATCCCTGGGCCTAGCCCTAGGCTCTTCCCTGCGACGAGTCAGCGACCGCACCCCCCTGCGGGGCCTAGAACGACTAGCCGGGGCCGCCCTCAGTATGCTGCTCTCAGCCCTGGTTATCCTGACCATTGTGCTAGTGGTGCGTCCCCTGGGTATCCCGGCCGTCACCAACCTGACCTCCCAGTCTAAGGTCATTAGCTGGATGATGGCCCAAACCCCCGAAGCCGCCCAAGACCAGGTCAACCAGATCCGCTCCCAGCTACTAGAGGCCAGCGGCCTACCCGAAATCAGCCAGCTGCTCTACCCGGTTGCCGAGGCCCCCAGCCAGCCCCTGGACAACCCGGCCCTAGAATCCGCCAGCCAGTCAGTGGTGCAAATCGTTGGCTCAGCCCAGGCCTGCAACTACCGGTCAGAAGGCTCAGGCTTTGTCACCTCAGGTGGCCTGGTCGTCACCAACGCCCACGTGGTGGCCGGAGTCGCCAGCCCCAGCGTCCTAGCCCGGGACGGGCAGAGCGCCACCAGCCGGGTGGTCTACTTTGACTCTGAAAAAGATATTGCTATTTTGAGTGCCCCCAGCCTAAAGCTGACCCCCCTCACCGTAGACCCGGCAGAGGTGCCCGCAGGTACCACCGTAGCCTTCATGGGCTACCCCGGCGGCGGCCCCTTTGCCAGCCGGGCAGCTAGCGTCCAGGGCCTGGGCTACACCCAGACCGTGGACGCCTCCAGCGGGCAGACCAACCCCTCCCGCCTGGTCTACCAGCTAGCAGCCCAAGTACAGCAGGGCAACTCCGGCGGCCCCGTCCTGACCGAGGACGGCACCGTCATGGGCATGATCTTTGCCAAGGCCACCGAGGGGCAGACCGGCTACGCCGTACCCTCCTCAGAGATTAGCCAGGCCCTGGCCCAGGTTTCTTCTGCTTCAGCCAGCGTAGCCACCGGCAGTTGCAGCGCCTAGAAACTGAACCTCGGAGCTTTTCTAGCCCTGCTGGGCCAGATGCTCAGCCAAGAAGGTCAGGGCCAGGTTGTAGCCCCTAGCCCCAGCCCCTGCAATCACAGCGGTTGCCTGGGGCGACACGAAGGAATGCTGGCGGAAGGACTCGCGGCGGTGAATATTAGAGAGATGGACCTCTACCACCGGTAGTTCAGCGGCCTCGAGGGCATCATGCAGGGCAATAGAGGTGTGAGTGTAGGCGGCCGGGTTAATAATGATCCCGGCCCCCTGCACCCGGGCCTGCTGGATAGCGTCCACCAGGTCACCCTCATGGTTAGACTGCATAAAGACAATCTCTAGGCCCAGCTGCTGGGCCTGCTCTTTCAAGGACGCCTCAATATCAGCCAGGGTGGTTCTTCCGTAGACTTCTGGCTTGCGGACGCCCAGCAGGTTCAGGTTAGGGCCATTGAGCACATAGATTCTGGTCATTCCTCTAGTCTGACACATGCGCCTTCATTCATTAGGCCGGTTAGGCTCACAGGCTCGCGCTCGCCGCCTCCCTCTCGCCTCGCAAACTCGGCGATTCACGCCAGCCCCGGTGCCAGCGGCTTCGCCGCGAGCCTGTCGTCGCCTACCTTACCTAATCACGCATGGCTTCAGCCGGGTCCTTGCGGCTGGCCACCCAGGCCGGGTAGAGGGCCGAGACGAAACCAGTCAAACCGCCAATAGCCAGGCCAGCGGGGGTGAAGGCCGGTGACAGGACTGCCTGCCAGCCCTGGGCCTGAGCCAGAGCCAGGGTAGCGCCCATACCAGCGGCAGCCCCCAGGGAGCCACCCACCAGGCCCAGCACCAGGCCCTCAATCAGGAAGAGCCGGGCAATCAGGCCCTGGCTAGCCCCAATAGCCCGGCGCAGGGCAATTTCCAGGGTGCGAGACTGCACCGACAGGTACATGGCGGTTGCCGCCGAAAGAGAAGCCAGAACCAGCAAAATACCGGCAATCAGCCCCACAAAAAGCCCCAAATCCTCAGAGACCTCAGCCCGCAAATCAGCCAGGTTAGAAGGCGTCTCGGTTGTAATATCCGAGGGCGAATCCGGCGCCAGCACCAGGGGCAGGGCCTGGTTTACGGCCCGGGTAAAACCAGGCTCAGTCTCTAGCACATACTGCACCCTGGCCTGCCCACCGGTCACCAGCAGGTGGGGCGGCACCAGCACCATCTGCGACAGCTCCGGGGCCTGAGACCCAAAATCAACCAGGCCAGCCACCGGCAGAAAGGCCCCGTCCACCCAAATCCCAGCATCAGCTGTCAGCTCCTGACTACCCTCAGTCAGCAGGCCCAGGGCCTGAGCCGCCCCCGGAGTCAACAGGGCGGCCCCCAAAGAAGTAGCCAGCTGTCGCTGCTCAGGGGTCTCAAGCTCCAAGGAAGCATTCATAGCCCGCAGGGTCTGCCGGGCCTGGGGCGAACTCAGCGAAGCCCCCAACTGGTCTAGCCGAGACTCAGACACAGAAACCAGGCCCAGGGCCTGATCCGGCTCAGCCTCCAAGGGACTAAAACGGGTAATCCTCGTATCAGCAGGAGCCACAATGGCCTGAAAAGCAGCCCGCTCCACATAATCCAGCTGATCCAGCTGCTGCAGGTGGTCAAAAGCTGAAGGGCCGGTCCGGTAGTTACCCAGCAAATCCTGATCATTATTGACCGTGGCATAAACCACCTGAGCCTCAGACCCCAGAATCCGCTGATTCACCTGGTAACTAGCCGACTGGCTCATACCCAGGGCAGCCACCAGGCCACCCACCCCCAGGGCAAAAGACAGGGCCAAAAGACCAGCCCGCAGGGGCCTAGCCAACAGAGAAGAAGTAGCCTCAGCCAGGTCATCCTTAAAACTGAGCCAGGCCGAGGGAGATGAGACCGGATGATCAAGCGGGGCAGGGGAGGGGGCTGCTAGGGGACTGGCAGGCTCCTCTTCGGTGAGCCGCCCATCAATAATGCTGGCCCGCCGCCTAGCCTGGGCCGCAATCTGCGGGTCGTGGGTAATGATAATGATGGTGTGACCAGCCCGGTTGAGGTCCTGCAAAATATCCAGAACCTTCTGACTGTTCTCGCTATCCAGGTTGCCGGTTGGCTCATCGGCCAGAATCAGCTGGGGGCCGGGAGCAACCGCCCGGGCAATAGCGCAACGCTGGCGCTCGCCACCCGAAAGATACTTGGTGGGGGTCAGCACCCGGTGGCCCAGCCCCACCTGCTGGAGGGTCTGCTCAGCCTGGGCGGCCCGCTGGTCGGCGGGCAGACCCTGCACCCGTAGGCCCATCGAGGCGTTAGCCAGGGAGGTTTGGTCTAGCAGCATGGTAGAAGACTGGAAGATGAAGCCCATGCTGCGGGCCCGTAGCTGGTCTCTTTCCCGGTTGCTGGCCTGTTGCACAGGTTTACCCTCAAAAAGGTAGTCTCCAGAGGTGGGGGTAGAGAGCAGGCCCAGAATATTGAGCAGGGTAGATTTTCCAGACCCTGAAGGGCCAATAATAGCCAGAAAATCGCCGGGGTAGACGGTCAGATCGACCTCTTGCAGGACGGGCTTCTCGGCGGTGGGGAAGGTCTGGCTGATTTTTCTCAGCTGAATCAGGGGCTGGCTCATGAGAGCAGAACCTTCTGGCCGTCGCTTACCTGGCCACTAATGGCAGCCCAGCCGCCTGCGGTGCGGAGCACCTGGATGTCTACTTCCTGCTTCTGGCCCTGGGCGTCCTGAATAATCAGGTAGGTTCGGGCTCCCTGCTGGCGGACGGCACTGGTGGGTACGGCTAGCACCGGCTCGGTGTTGCCGGGGCCAGAGAGGCTGACGGTTTGGCCGGGTACCAGAATGGCGGGGGTTTTTAGGGTGAAGTTAACT
>DKXC01000017.1:0-7168 GCA_002492045.1 Micrococcaceae bacterium UBA7136 | reverse complement strand
GAATGGCGGGGTTTTCTAGGGTGAAGTTAACCATTTTGAAGGCCCCCTGGGCGTCCTGCTGGAGCTGGCCGATGGACTGAACCTGGGCGGGGGAGGAGCCCTGGGAGGAGGTGACGGTCAGGGCTGAGGTTTTTTCCAGGGTCTCAATCTGGGCTAGGGAGGCCCGGGCCTGGGCGTAGGGGCTGCTGGCTTCTAGGGTGACGATGGGGTTGTCGGGGCTGATGTCTTGGCCGACGCTGGCGGCTGCTAGCACCTGGTGACGTCCGGCTGGGACTAGGGCAAAGTTGCCGGGCTTAATGCTGGTGACTTCTTCTACCCCCTGCAGATCACTCTTGAGCAGGGCCTCAACGGCCTTGAGGGTTTGGGTGCTGACGGTTCCGTCGGTGTTGGTGGGGTAGCCGATTTTGGTCAGGGCCTTTTGGAGTTCTTGGACGTCGTGGCCGCTGTCGCCTTCGCGTAGCTCACGGTAGAGGGGCAGGGGCCCTTCCAGGGCGTAGATACCTTCGCCGCCGACAATGCCTATCAGGTCTCCGGCTTCTAGACTGTCACCGGGTTTTTTGCTGGCGTGAACCAGGGTGGGGGCGCCGGGCGGGGTGATGTTGATGGGCAGGCTACTGCCTTCGTGGGCTTGGCCTGAGAGGGCTAGGGCGTCGTTGACGGGCCTGGTTTCGATGCTGCCCCAGACGTCGATGTGGGCTTGGGCCTGTTCTTGGGGGCTGGGGCCTTGGGGGCTGTAGCGGGTGCCCGCGTAGAAGGAGAAGCCTAGGGCCAGGGCCAGTAGGCTGAGGGTGAGCAGGGCCAGCAGGGGACGCTTGCTTCCGGCTGTCTGGCTGGTGGTAGGCGTCTTTGCCTTCACGGGGGCTCCTTTACTGGTGTTGGGCTAGGTATTCTTTCATGGCTCGGCTGTTTTCTTGCAGGTCTTCCTTAATACTGTTGAGGGCGTCCTGGTCTTTCATGATTTGCGGACTCCTGACTACAGGTAAATAGTTTTCTTACTGGTATTTCTGGTCTATCTCCTGGATCTTTGCGGAATATGCGTCCAGGGCTTCCTTGGTCTGGTTGAGGGCGTCCTGGTTTTCTTTAATGAGGGGTGCCTGGTAGGAGGCTTCTAGGTCGCCTAGGGTTTGGGCCATACCGGTCTCTTGGGAGCATTGGGCTTCAAGCAGGCCGATGCGGACTTTTTCTTCTTGGCTACTGGTTTCAAGAAGCTGTTTGCTACCCCAATCGTCTTCACCGGTGCGAGGGGTGAGGCCTTTTTGCTCTAGGCAGGCCCACCAGGCTTCTCTGGCTTCTTGCCAGGTTGGATCCTGGATGGCGTAGCCCCTGGCTGTGGTGAGGACGCGTTCCGGGAGTTCGGTTTGTTTGCTGATTTCGGAAGAAGCTGCTTGAAGTTCTAGGAGGCCGGGATCCTCTTTAAAGCAGAGATCAATATTGGCCTGTGTTGCTGGATCGATGTCATCTGACCCTGTGTTTTGAATACCTAAAGAGTAAAACTCGTAGCCATATTTTTGCATATACTCGACATTCCAGAATCCGTATTCACGGGAGCCGACATCCAACGTCGAGGTGTGTGGATAGGTGTAGGGTGTTCCCTTCTTGCTCGTGCATTCAGAAGTGAGCCGATCAAGAACATCGTTGTGTCTGCGTGCGCTCTGATCGTTGAGTAGATACTCAGAAATTGGTTTCACAATGATGTTGTTACTGTAATCTAGTGTTGCCTTTGCTGACGAATCCTTTTCCTGCGTTGCTGTGAGGGATGAACAGGCTGTCAAAGCTATTAACAAAGGGGCTATGAATAGTGATGCTTTTCTCATGTTTTTAAAAATGCATGGCCAGATTATTCTGGCCATGTATGGGTCGTTGTTAATTACTTGCTAAAAGACGAGATTCGATTATCCCATGTCTGCCACCAGGCCAGACCAGCAGTTAAACCTCGCAGGTCGTTCCAGTCATGCGTGAGGTATACGCTCGGCCCGGTGTGGTTGGCATCAGCATAGAGGCGGGTATGGCGCTTGTTAATGGAGATTGAGCTTGCCTTGTCGTTAGCCCCGTCTCCCACGTAGGTGGTTCCGTCATTCCAGGTTCCCAGAGCCTTGCTGTAACCTCCATTGTCGTAGAGGGTGGCCGCCTGGGCGGGAACCGCCAGGCCGGCGGCCAGGGTGCCGGTTGCCAAGGCGGTAATCAGAAGCTTCTTCGCTTTCATGATGGGGTACTCCTCATCTCTTGGAAATGGGTTGGGGGAGCAGTGGGTTAGAGGAACCCTGTCTGCTTGCCTTAAGTCTGCTCTTAAGAGTGGTCTGAGTCAAGAGTTTTAAGAAAAAACTTTCTAGCGTGTCGTATATTTCCCTGTTGTATTGCGGTAAAGCTGGCTCTGGCTAGGTGATATACTTATTGAGTTATCTAATGGCTTGGATTAATTTTCACCTGAAAATCTTTCATATTTGAACTATATTCCATCTTAAATGAAAAACTTTCAGCCCAGCCCCAGCTAGAATAAAACCATGCCCCAGACCCCCAGCCGCACCCTCAGCGACCACGAAAAAGCCCTACTCCAAATCCGCAGCGTCCCCCGCCCCCAAGCCCAAGCAGCCGCCCGCAAACGAGCCAAAGCCAAGGCCCAAGGCCAAACCGAAAGCCCCCTAGCCCTCACCCGCCAGGCCCGAAAAATCAACCGAATCCTAGCCCAAACCTACCCCTATGCCGTCGCCGAACTAGACTTCGACAACCCCTACCAGCTCCTAGTCGCCACCGTCCTCTCAGCCCAAACCACCGACGTCCGCGTCAACAGCGTCACACCCCACCTCTTCGACCGCTACCCCCAACCCGCCGATCTAGCCGCCGCCCGGCAAGAAGACGTCGAAGACCTGGTCCGCCCCCTAGGTTTCTACCGCAACAAGGCCAGCGCCATCATCCGCCTAGCTGCCGCCCTCCACCAAAACCACCAAGGCCAAGTACCCCAAAAACTAGAAGACCTGGTCAAACTACCCGGCGTCGGCCGCAAAACCGCCTTCGTCGTCCTCAGCAACGCTTTTGGCCAACCCGGCCTGACCGTAGACACCCACTTTGGCCGCCTAGCCCGCCGCCTCGGCTTCACCCAGCAAGAAGACCCCGTCAAAGTAGAAAAAGACGTAGCCGCCCTCTTCCCACCCAAAGACTGGGCCGGGCTCTCCCACCACCTGGTCTACCAGGGCCGCCGCATCTGCCACGCCCAGCGCCCCGCCTGCGGAGCCTGCCCCATCGCAGACCTCTGCCCCTCCTACGGTATCGGCGAAGAAGACGAGCAGAAAGCTGCCGCCCTACTCAAATACGAGCTAGCCCCCGGCAGAGAAGAACTCCACCTGCTCTTCCTCCAAGGAGCCAGCCGCCGGCAACTCCAGGCCCAGGGCTACCCGCTCAGCGCCTAAAAGCTACTTAGCCTGCGAATAATCCTCAACCGCCGCCACCGACACCGGAAACTCCACCTCAGAAGCCCCAAAAATCAGCTGGGCAGCGCTAGATGCCGCCCGCCGAACAATCCGGGCACACTGAGCAGCCTCATAAGCCGGGCCATAAATCACCACCTCATCATGCAAAAAATAGACCAAACGAGAGCTCAAAGGACGCCCAGCCAGCCGCTCCGTTCGCAAAGCCCGCCGAATCTGCGCCATCCAGACCAAGGCCCACTCAGCAGCCGTCCCCTGCACCACAAAATTACGGGTAAAACGGCCCTGAGCCCGAGCCGCCGAAACCGCCGCCCGCTCAGCTGAGGCAGAATCCCGCAGCCGCTGACCCTCAAACCAGCGGGCCGACGGCAGAGGTGAAACCCGCCCCAAAAAAGTAGAAACCTGCCCACCCCGCTCACCCACCAGGGCAGCCTCTTCCACCAAACCCAAAGCCTGGGGAAAAAGCCGCCGCATCTGCGGCAAAAGCTGGCCGCCCTCACCCGTCGTCGCCCCATACATGACCGCCAAAAGAGCCAGCTTAGCCTGCTCCCGGCTACGCACCTGACTACCAGTACGCTCACCCAGCTGGGCAATCCCCAGATAAAGGTCCCGGCCCCGGCCAGCCACTGCCAAAGCCCGATCCCCGCTCATGACCGCCAAAATACGAGGCTCAATCTGGGCCGCATCAGCCACCGTCAAAAGCATGCCAGGCTCAGCCCGCACCGCCGACCGAACCTCCTGCGGCAACTGCATAGCCCCGCCCCCGTGCCCACCCCAGCGGCCCGTCGCTGCCGAAGCCACCTCATAGGCCGGATAAAAACGATTATTCCTAGTCCAGGTGTCCAGCCAGTTCCAGCCATTAGCCGTAAAAAGCCGAGCCAGCCGCTTATAAGCCAAAATTGGTTCCACCAGCGCCTGCCGCCTAGCCCACTCCGGGGACTGCTGTGGCACCTGCCCAACCCAAGCCACAAGATCCCACTTACGGGTAGAATCCACCGCCACCCCCGCCGCCTGCAAGGCCCGCAAAAGCTCCTGCGGAGAATCAGGATTCAGCTCAGGGGCCGCCAAAAGCTGACGAACCCTCCCCGCCACAGCCTCCATCTGAGCCGGACGCTCCGCCCCCACCGGACGAGGCCCCAGCCGCTGCTCCAAAATCTGCTCATGCACCGCCCGATCCCAAGGCATACCCCACTGCCGAATCTCAGCAGCAATCAAAGCCCCCTGAGACTCAGCAGCCAGCAGCAAAGACAGACGCTCAGGAAAAGGCGAAGCCGCCACCGCCGCCAACTGGGCCTGCAACTCAGCCAAAAGATCATCCACAGAAAAAACCGCCCCAGAAGCAGCCCCCGCCGCCGGCAAACCCTCAAAAAGAGCCAACTGCCCCTCAGCCTGCGGACGAACCGGAAACTCAGACGGATCCCGCAGGGCCGACAAATCCAGCACCTGCCGGTAGGGCAGGCCACTCTGAGCCCGAGTGGCCGCCCGAGCCAAAATCTGCTGGGCCAGCCGCAAATCATGGCAAGAAGCCGGAGCCACCCCCTGCCCCAAAAGCAGGGGCATCACCTGCCGGGCATCAGCCCAAGCCCAGCGAATAGTCCGGCCAGGATTCTGCCGCTCCACCGCCGCCACAAAGTCACCCAGCTTCTGCTGACCCACCTGCCGCCGCCGTCCCGGGCCCTGCTCAGTCAAAGACAGGGCCTCCCAAGCCAAAGAACCATCAGGCAGCAACTGGGCAGAAGCAGCAGGGGCAAGCAGAATATACATAGCACCATTATGGGCGCCCCAAGCAGGCAGGGGCTAGACAGGGTCACAATTCTGTGGCATAAGTAGAGGCAGAAGAAAGAAGGGCCGGGTAAGACAGCCGCGCAAGGACGCCCCACCCATGCCCCAGCAACCCAGCCTCATCTCTAGCAAACCCCAAACGGCCAGTCATGCCAGCCCTAGCCTAGGCCCCCTCGATGCCCTACTAGGAATCCCCGGCCTCAGCGACATCTTCGTCAACTCAGCCCAAGACATCTGGTACGAAGCTGGGGGCCAACTGGTCAAAGCCCCACTGAGCTTTAAGAACCAGCAGGCCGTCACAGACCTAGCCCAAAGGCTCATTATCTCTGCCGGTGGACGCCTAGACTCAGCCCACCCGGCCGCAGACGTCCAAGGAGAAGGCGGCTACCGGGTACACGCTGTTTTGCCACCCATTAGCGGGGAATCCACCCTGCTCTCCATCCGCTTTCAACCCCGCCAGTCCTACAGCCTGGACGACTTACAGGCCCGGGGTATGCTGGCCCCCGAAACCGCAAACCTGCTGCTCTACCTACTGGACAGGAGACAGAACTTCCTGATTTCTGGGGGCACCGGCAGTGGCAAAACCACCCTGCTCTCAGCCCTGCTAGCCCACTGCCCTGGCGACGAACGACTGGTCTTTGTAGAAGACACCCCCGAACTGAAACCAGCCCACCCCCACTGCCTCTTTCTGCGGGCCAGGGCAGCCAACAGCGAAGGGCAGGGGCAGGTAGATCTGTCAGAGCTGATCCGCCAGGCCCTGCGGATGCGGCCCAGCCGCCTGATCCTGGGGGAGTGCCGGGGCCCAGAGGTCATGGACATGCTGACCGCCATGAACACCGGCCACACCGGTAGTGGCAGCACCCTGCACGCCAACTCGGCCCGGGCCGTACCTGCCCGTCTCTACGCTATGGCCTCCCTAGCCGGTGTTGCCCCGCAGGCCCTGGCCCTGCAAGCGGTCACAGCCCTGGGCTACATCATCCACCTAGAGCGGGTGGACGGCCAGCGTCAGGTAGCTGAGGTGGCCCAGCTGGTGGGGGAGGGGGCCGGGGGCCTGGCTGTGCTTTCTCTCTGCCGTCAGCAGGCTGGACGCCGGGGTCGGGGGCTTGTCTGGCAGGCGGGTTCTGAGGATTTCCGGGCTGGATTTGAGGGCTGGAAGGAGGATACCCGTGTTAGAGAAAATGCTGGCTAGGCTCTTGGCCCTGCCCATCTTGGGCACCTGGCGGGTGCGCTGGGTGGCCTCGGCAGCGGCCAGCCTAGAGGAAGAAGAAATCTGGCCCGACCTGCTCTGGCGGCTGGCCGCCCTCCTGAGGGCAGGGCTGGGGTTGCCTGCGGCCTTTCAGAAACTAGCGGCCGACCAGCAGGCCCTGTTAGTGGATTTGGCCCAAGAGGCGGGTGCGTCTGGCCGGGGCGGGGGAGAGCCGAGAGAAAAAAGCGGCTCTAGCTTAGATTTAGGCCCCCGGGCCCAGGCTGCCTACCTGCTAGCCCAACAGAATATGGGGGATTTTCTGGGAGCTTGCGCTAGGCAGGCCAGCCTGGGTGACCCCCTCTGGCAGGTCTGCCGTCAGTCCCTGGGCCAGAGTTGGCGTCCTTCCATACTGAGCCAGCTGCCCTCCCTCGAAGCCTGCCTGCTCGTAGCCCAGCGCAGTGGGGCACCCCTGGCCCAGATTTTAGAGACCTACGCCCGCTTTCTTGAAGGGCAAATTGACGCCGGGCAGCTGCGGGAGACAGCCCTCAGCGGCCCGGCCTCCAGCGGGCGAATCATGGCTTCCCTGCCCCTGGTGGGCTTAGGGCTGGGCATCCTCATGGGCACCGACCCCCTGGGCTTCCTGCTGGGCTCCTGGCCCGGTGGCCTGCTGACCTGCCTGGGGGCTGGCCTGGCCTTCGCTGGCTACCGCTGGACCCGCAACCTCACCCGCCAGGCTGAGCGGGGGCTGCTATGAGACAGAAAAAAGCCCCGGATGCTT
>DKXC01000142.1:6405-6852 GCA_002492045.1 Micrococcaceae bacterium UBA7136 | reverse complement strand
CCGGCCCGGCCCTATGGGCGCTAATTCCCACACTAATTATGCTCTGCGTAAGAACGGTCTGCAGGAGGTTACCCCCATCCACCCGGAGCTGGAAGAGCCCCTGGCGGAGATTCTGGATACCACCTACGGCCTGATTGTGTATCAGGAGCAGGTGATGGCGATTGCCCAGAAGGTGGCTAATTATTCGCTGGGTGAGGCGGATATTTTGCGCCGGGCCATGGGTAAGAAGAAGAAGGAGGAGCTGGATAAGCAGTATGCCACCTTCCAGCAGGGCATGCTGGATAATGGCTACTCGCAGGAGGCTATTACGGCCCTCTGGGATATTCTGCTGCCCTTCTCGGATTACGCCTTTAACAAGGCCCATACGGCGGCCTATGGTCTGGTTTCTTACTGGACGGCCTACCTTAAGGCCCACTACCCCCAGGAGTATATGGCTGCCCTGCTGAC
>DKXC01000142.1:5006-6167 GCA_002492045.1 Micrococcaceae bacterium UBA7136 | reverse complement strand
GGAGTATATGGCTGCCCTGCTGACCAGTGTGGGTGACGATAAGGATAAACTGGCCCTCTATCTCAATGAGTGCCGGCATATGGGTATTACGGTGCTGCCGCCGGATGTTAACGAGTCTGCCCTGACCTTTACCCCGGTGGGTGAGGATATCCGCTTTGGTATGGGGGCTATCCGTAACGTGGGCGCTAACGTGGTGACCGCTATGGTAGAGGCCCGGACGGAAAAGGGCCGCTACGAGAACTTTAATGATTTTCTGGCTAAGGTGCCCCTGGTCGTCTGTAATAAGCGGACCGTGGACTCCCTCATTAAGGCCGGTGCCTTTGATTCGCTGGGTCATGACCGGCGTCCCCTGTCTATGATTCATGAGGAGGCTATTGACGCGACCGTTTCGGTTAAGCGGCAGGAGGCTGCTGGCCAGTTTGACCTTTTTGGTGGCCTGGGCCTGGAAGATGAGGGGACCGGTTCGGAGCTGACCGTGCAGATTCCGGATGCGCCTGAGTGGGAGAAGCGGGATAAGCTCAATTTTGAGCGGGAGATGCTGGGTCTTTACGTTTCTGACCATCCCCTGCGGGGTTTGGAGGAGGCCCTGGATTCCCTGTCTGATTCTACGGTGCAGGGTCTAGTGGCTGAGGATTCTATCTATGCTGATGGGGCTACGGTGACGGTGGCTGGCATGATTACTTCGGTCTCGCGCCGGATTGCTAAGAGTTCGGGTAACCCTTATGCCCGGATTGAGCTGGAGGACCGGACTGGTTCGCTGGAGGTCATGTTCTTTGGCCGGGCCTATGAGCCCATTGCCGGTCTGCTGTCTGAGGATCTGATTTGTACTATCAAGGGACGCTTGCAGCGGCGGGATGATGGTTCGGTGACTTTGAGCGCCCAGGAGTTGCAGCTGCCGGAGATTTCGGCTGATGGTTCGGCAGGTCCTTTGACCATTTCGATTCCTGAGTATAAGGCCACTGAGGAGACCCTGGAGCAGTTGCGGGATATTTTGCGCAACCATAAGGGGGAGTCTGAGGTGCGGATTGCTATGACGACCCGGACTAAGCGCTTGCTGATTCGCTTGGGGGCTCACTTGCGGGTAAATCCGAATTCGGCCCTTTATGGGGATTTGAAGGTTTTGCTGGGCCCCACCTGCCTGGATACCTAAGAGAGCTCATG
>DKXC01000142.1:0-4730 GCA_002492045.1 Micrococcaceae bacterium UBA7136 | reverse complement strand
CTGGATACCTAAGAGAGCTCATGGGTAGGCCCCCGCATATGAGCTTCTTTTCTCCGCATCTAGCTGCGGGGTTTTGAGTCTCGGTGCGGGGGTTCTTCTGTCTTGCCTGGGTTAGGCGGCTACTAGGGCGTCGTAGCGCTGGCGGTTGGCTTCTACTTCTTCCAGGTGGTTTTCGGCCCAGAGGCGCAGGGCCCGGATGGGTTCGACGGTGGTCAGGCCCAGGGGGGTGAGCTGGTAGTCTACCCGCGGTGGCAGGCTGGCGGTGGCTGTGCGGGTGAGTAGGCCGTCCCGTTCCATGGACCGTAGAGTTTCGGTCAGAACCTTGGGGGAGATGCCTTCTACTTTTTCTTTGATGCTTTTGAAGCGCAGGGGTTGGCCGTTAGCTAGGACGGTGACGATCAGGGGCGTCCAGCGGTCGGTCAGGTGGCGTAGGACGGTGCGGGAGGGGCAGTTCTGGCTGAGGACGTTGGCTGCCGGTTCGAGGGGCATGGCTGGTCTTTCTGGCTCTGGGCGACTGTGGTGGGGGATTTTGAAAAACTTTTGAAAGTTTTTTCAAAAAGTCCCATTAGTTACCTTGAGGTAATTGGTTCCTAAAAGATAGCATAGAGTTTGTTGAGACAGAAACTAACCCTCTGAAGTAAGGAGAAAAACATGAAGATTGCAGTTATCGGCGCAGCAGGCATGGTTGGCGCAGAAATTGTCAAGGAAGCTGAGGCTCGCGGCCACCAGGTCGACTCCTACACCCGTTCAGCCCGCCCCGGCAGCCAGGGGCTAGACTTCACCGACACCGTAGCCGTCGCCCAGGTTGTAGCAGACCACGAGGTCACCGTTATCTCTGTGGCCTCCCGCGACAACTACCAGGCCGCCATCGACGCCCACCAGGCCCTGATTGCTGCCGCCCCAACCGGACGCCTACTGATTGTGGGTGGCGCCGGCGCCCTGCAGGCCGGTGAGGGCCTGCTGCTAGAGTCCCCCGATTTCCCTGAGGAGTACCTGCCTGAGGCTAAGACCTTCGCCCAGGTACTGGCTGACTACCGGGCATCCGAGGGCCTGGACTGGACCGTCATTGCTCCCTCACCCGGTATTGCCCCCGGCGTCCTCACCGGTGACTACAAGCTTGAGAAGGACACCCCCGCCGGCATGTTCGTCTCTACCCAGGACTTCGCCGTGGCTGCCCTGGACGAAATTGAGCAGCCCGCCCATCGCAAGCAGCGCTTCACTGTGGCCTCTGCCGACGAGGCCGCTGCTGCCGGCAAGTAAACAAATACCCCACTTTTAATGCAAATACCCCGGTTTAAAACTGGGGTATTTGTTGCTTAAGGGGGGGCTTCGGGCGAGCCTCTTAGGCCAGCTAGGCCTTGAAGTAGTCCTCGTCGATGGTCAGAAGCTCTAGGGGCCTGGGATCTGGGCGGACGCCCACTCGGTACTTAATCATGAGCCTGGTGAGTTCTTCCCCATCAATGAGGGTAATGACCTTGTAGGCTTGGGCCTCTTTACGGGCCTTGTCAGAGAAACGAGAAGAGGTAATGAAGACGCCCCGGTCGGCCCCGCGTGAAGCCAAAGCCCCATAGAACTGTTGAATGACGGGCCGACGCACCGGGTTCTTGTCTATCTGACGCTTAGCTTGAAGATAGATTTTGTAGATACCCAAGGGGTCCTGCCAGATGACGCCGTCCAGCCCGTGGTCGTTAGTGCCACCAGTATGTATGCGCTGGCCCTGAGCACCACCATAACCCATGGCCCAGAGTAGCTCTAGAACCAGCTTCTCAAAGAAGACCGGGTCTGAGGCCTGGAGACGCTTGCGTAGCTGAGCTGCTAGCTCCTGCTGATGGGTTTCGAGCAAGGTCAGGATCTTCTGCTGGGCTGTGGACGCCGGCGTCTGGAGCTGAGGGGTAGGCTGCTTGTTGGGCTGGGGCTTACTCTTTGAGGTCTCAGGCTGAGGGGGATCCAGGTAGTAGCTTTTCTTTTTCTTGGACTGCTTGACCAGGCCCCGGCTGACAAGGGCCTTGAGCACTTTGAGAGTGTGGGACTGGTGGCGTTTGGCACCACCAGAGAGCTTTTCATTAAGGAGTTTCGGGGTGAGCTGCAGCTGGTTGGCTGTTGCCTTGCAGATGCTGTCAAAGTCTCGCTTTTTCTGGTCGGCTAATACCTCCAGGACGGCCTGCTCAAAGGCTGCCAGGGAGGGCATGGTGTTGGGCAAAGTCTTGGTCATGGGACGGTTCCTTATCCTGCCGGAGACGACTGTGTCTATAGCTTCATTGTAGTCGAGAATAGAGGGGTTTATTGCTCGAAAATGATAACTTTTAGAGGTCGAAAACTGTCATATTTTTAGCTCGAAAATGGTTTTTAGTCCTTGACTAGGCTAGACTTCATCTATGACTTACCTGCGCCGCTCCTTGGACGATGAACTAGATGGCTTGCTCCCTCAACTGCCGGCTTTAGCCATTGACGGGCCTAAGGGTGTTGGCAAAACTGCCACTGCTCAGCGTCGAGTCCAGACCACCCTAGCCTTAGATTCACCAGCTAACCTAGCCATCCTCGAAAGCGACTTCGACCTATCCAGTTATCAAGGTAAAAGCCTCTTGCTCGACGAATGGCAGCACTACCCGCCCATTTGGGATATGGTTCGTCGTCGCGTAGACCAAGGTAGTGCTCCCGGCTCCTTTCTGCTCACCGGATCTGCCACGCCCTACGATATGCAGGGTTCCCATAGCGGGGCAGGTAGAATCGTGACCCTCCGTATGCGTCCTATGGGTCTTCACGAGCGTGCCCTCTACACTCCCACTATCTCGTTTACAAGTCTGCTCGCCGGGCAAGCAGACCTCATGGCTCAAACTGTCGATACTAGTCTGGCTGACTACATGCAAGCCATCGTTACCAGCGGATTCCCCGGTATCAACAAACTACGTGGCCGTGCTCTCCGCCAACAGCTGGACAGCTACTTATACCGCATCATCGACCGGGATATCCCAGAACTAGGGACCCGAGTACGTCACCCCGAGGTCCTGACTAGCTGGCTGGCAGCCTACGCAGCAGCTGAATCAAGTACCACTTCTTATTCCAAGCTCTTAGATGCGACCACCGGTGGAGAACACACGCAGCCTACAGCTTCTCTCACCCGAACCTACCGGGAACACCTGACTAAGCTTTGGCTACTGGACCCCGTACCCGGTTGGGTTCCTCAAAAAAATCCCTTCAAACGGCTACAGCAGGCCCCCAAGCACCATCTGGCAGACCCAGCTCTTGCTGCTAGGCTACTGCGCCTGGACGAAAACTCCCTGCTTGATGATCGGGGTAGCTACATGGCAGGTCCTCTCTTCGAGGCTCTGGTGACCCTTACAATTCGAGTATTGGCTCAGGCAGCTGAAGCCAAAGTCTGGCATCTTCGTATGGATTCAGGTACCCGAGAAATAGACCTTCTCATCGAAACCTTAGATGGACGGTTACTGCCCATTGAAATCAAGCTGAAAGCCAGGCCTACCGACCGGGACGTCCGCCATCTCAACTGGTTCCGCGAGCAATTAGGAGACCGAGTCCTACCCCCGCTTGTCATTACTGCCGGGAATGTAGCCTACCGGCGGCCTGACGGTATTCTGGTCTTGCCACTAGCTACCATTGGCTAAGGCCTACCTAGCTATCAAGCAGAAAACAGCTTTTAGTTGTGGGACCAAGTGCCTGAAACCGTAGATTCTCTCACATCCTATAGATAGGACTCCCATGTCTCTGACTTCTTCCCTGGCTCTCTATGAGACAGCATGTGAAGCAGCCCTACGTCTGCCGGGGGCCGAGATTTACCGGTTTTCGGCCCGCTCCCAGGCTGAGGCTGCCAGAGTCGCCGGAAAATGGTTCATGGTCCTAGCCCAGGTAGACGGCACCCAGCTGGTCAACCTCAAGGCCCAGCCGGCAGACGTCCAAGCCATCCTGCGCACCCAGCCCGAAGCCCGAGCTGCCTGGCACATGAACAAAACCCACTGGTACTCCCTGACCCCAGGCCCCCACCTCGACAGCCAGATTTTGGCTGAACTCATCACTGAGTCCTACCTGACCGTCCTAGAAACCCTGCCGCCCGCCAAACGTCCGGACGGTTGGGACAGTCTCTAAAGACCCCAGTTTTGCTACATATTCCCCAGTTTAAAACCGGGGTATATGCACTGAAAGGGGGGACTTAGCCTACACTTGACGGCACCCTTAAACTTAAAGCTGAGAGAGACCGTCCGCCCGAGAGCCTGGAGACCCCATGAACTGCCCCTTCTGCCGCAAAGCAGAATCCCGCGTCATCGATTCCCGCACCACCGAAGACGGCTCAGCCATCCGCCGCCGCCGCCAATGCAACTCCTGCGGCAAACGCTTCACCACCGTCGAAACCACGGCAGTCTCCGTCATTAAACGCTCCGGCGTCACCGAACCCTTCAACCGGGCCAAAATCATGACCGGCCTGCGCAAAGCCTGCCAAGGACGGCCTGTAGGCGAAGACGACCTAGCCAAACTAGCCCAAGAAGTCGAAGAGAACATCCGGGCCAAGGGCCTGGCCGAAATCGACGCCCACGAGGTTGGCCTGACCATCCTAGAGCCCCTCTCTAAGCTAGACACCGTGGCCTACCTGCGCTTCGCTAGCGTCTACCAGGCCTTTGAATCCCTGGACGACTTTGAGCGGGCCATCGCCAATCTCCGCAAGGCCGGGGCAGGGGACTGCGAACAGCCCACCTTGCTCTAACCCGCTAGAGGGCAGG
>DKXC01000070.1 GCA_002492045.1 Micrococcaceae bacterium UBA7136 | reverse complement strand
GGGCTGGGCTTTATCGCCTTCGGTCTTATCGCTTGGGCTTACGAGGGGCGCATGCCCAGCGCCTCCATCAGCGAAAACCTGCTGCCGCTCAGCCTAGCTTTTGCGGCGCTGGCTTTTATGGGCTGGGCAGACGCCCTGGGGTCGGTCTACCGCTCCACCATTATTCAGGTAGCCACCCCCGACGCCCTGCGCGGACGCCTACAGGGGCTCTTCATCATCACGGTTGCGGGCGGCCCTAACCTGGGCATGGCCTTTGTGGGCGGTACCGCCGAGTTGGTGGGTTCCCCCTTAGCAGCGGTCATCGGAGGAACCCTGGTCATGGTCACCATCGCCCTAGCAACGCTGGCGGCATCTGCCCTCTGGCGCTATGTACCGGAGCCTATCCCCGAAACACGGCAGCAGCCTATCCTTGACTCCTAGAAGTCGATATCTGCCGGGTCGGGGCCGATACGGCCCTGGGCTGATGAGAGCCCATCAATCTTTGAGACCTCGTCGCTGGTTAGGGTCAGCTTGAGGGAGTCAAAGTTAGAGACGATACGCTCGGGGGTGACCGACTTGGGAATGGCAACGATGCCGTGGGTACGGTGCCAGGCCAGCACCACCTGGGCGGGGGTAGCGTCATGGGCCTCAGCGATTTCGCCAATAACGGGGTTCTCAAGCAGGTCGGAGCGGTTGCCCAGGGGGCTCCAGGCTTGGGTGACGATACCTAGTTCTGCATGGACTTCACGCAGCTTCTCCTGGGCAAAGTAGGGGTGCAGCTCAATCTGGTGGATGGCAGGCACCACACCGGTTTCGGCGATGATTTCGCGCAGCTGCTCTTCGGGGAAGTTAGAGACGCCGATGGACTTGGCCTTGCCCTGCTTCTGCAGTTCGATGAGGGCCTTCCAGGTATCAAGGTAGAGCCCCTGGGAGGGCTTGGCCCAGTGGACCAGCAGCAGGTCGACGTAGTCGGTGCCCAGGCGGGCCAGGGACTCGTCCGCTGCTGTGAGGGCCTGCTCGTAGCCCTGGTCCTCGTTCCAAATCTTGGTGGTGAGGAAGACCTCCTGGCGGGCTAGGCCGGAGGTAGCAATTGCCTTACCGGTGCCCTCTTCGTTGCCGTAGATTTTAGCGGTGTCGATATGGCGGTAGCCGGCCTCCAGGGCTAGGCCGACGACCTTTTGAGCGGTCTCGTTTTCGACCTGCCAGACGCCGTAGCCCAGCTGGGGGATGCTCTGGCCGTCATTGAAGGTGAGAAGGGGTGAGGCGGTCATGGTTTTTCCTTTCGGGTATGCAGGGTCACACCCACTCTAGTCCCCTCTGCTCTTAGCCCCCTAGCCTGTTCGGCAGGGGTGAACCTGCGCTCTTCTGGGCTAGCGGCGGCGCCGGGGCCCCTTGCGTCCCCTGGGCTGGGGCTCTTCCAGCAGCAGGGAGAGGGAGATCCGGCGGCGGCTAGCGTCTACCTCGACCACCCGCACCTGCACGATCTGGCCAGATTTGAGGATCTGGTGGGGGTCGGAGACGAAGTCCTGACTCATCTGCGATACATGCACCAGCCCGTCCTGGTGAACCCCAATATCGACAAAGGCCCCGAAGGCAGCCACGTTAGAGACCGTACCCTCCAAAATCATGCCGGGGGCCAGGTCGGCTATGGTCTCAATTCCTTCTTCAAAGCGGGCAGTTTTGAAGGAGGGACGGGGGTCTCGGCCAGGTTTTTCTAGCTCGGCGAAGATATCTTGGACGGTGGGCAGGCCAATCTGGTCGCTGACGAAATCACGGGGGTCTAGGCTGACCAGGGCCGCAGCTGGGATTCGGCCCTGCTGGAAGCCACCGGCGGCAGCCACAATCTGCCGGGCCAGGTCGTAGGATTCGGGGTGCACCCCGGAGGCGTCCAGGGGCTCAGGCCCGTCCAGGATACGGACGAAGCCAGCGGCCTGCTGGTAGGCCTTGGGGCCCAGACGGGGCACCTTGAGCAGGTCGGTCCGCTGCTGGAAGGGGCCATGCTCTTCCCGGTAGGCCACGATCTTTTGGGCCAGGGTCTTGTTGAGGCCAGCTACCCGGGACAGGAGGGCCGGTGAGGCTGAGTTAAGCAGGACGCCCACAGCATTGACGCTGTCTTCTACGACCGCGTCCAGGGCCTTGGCTAGGGCCGTGGGTGAAACGTCATGCTGGTATTGGCCAACCCCGATGGATTGAGGCTCAATTTTGACCAGTTCAGCCAGGGGGTCTTGGAGGCGGCGGGCAATGGAGACGGCCCCGCGCAGGGAGACGTCCAGGCCAGGCAGTTCCTGGCTGGCCAGCTGAGAGGCTGAGTAGACGGAGGCACCAGCCTCTGAGACCAGGACCTTCTGGGGTTGGGGGCTACCCTCTTGGCCTAGGTTTTTGAGTAGGTCGGCAGCTAGCCGGTCGGTTTCTCTGCTGGCGGTGCCGTTGCCGATGGCCAGTAGCTCCACTGAGTGGTCGCTGACCAGACGCTTGAGGGTGGCCAGGGACTGGTCCCAGAGTTTGCGGGGGGCGTGCGGGTAGATGGTAGCGGTTTCTAGCACCTGGCCGGTGGGGCCAACAACCGCCAGTTTGACGCCGGTGCGCAGGCCCGGGTCTAGGCCCAGGGTGGTGCGGGAGCCAGCGGGGGCAGCTAGCAGGAGGTCTCGCAGGTTGGAAGCGAAG
Organism: Micrococcaceae bacterium UBA7136; assembly: GCA_002492045.1. Classification (GTDB taxonomy): domain Bacteria; phylum Actinomycetota; class Actinomycetes; order Actinomycetales; family Micrococcaceae; genus Rothia. The sequence continues at coordinate 2,819 of DKXC01000070.1, read as the reverse complement.
ATGCTGATGGCCTGGGTTTGGGCCTGGTCAAAGAGGCTGGACCGTACCTCTGTGGCCAGGCGGGGCAGGAGCCGCTGCCGCCAGATGCTTCGGGCGGTTTTGGCTAGCCAACCTGCCACCATGCTCTCGTCAGAGACCATATTGAGGATTTGGGCGCCAATGCCCAGGGCTTCGGCGACAGCCCGCTCGTACCAGGAGCGCTCGCGTTCGTATTCTTCGGCCAGGATTTCGGCGGCTTCCCGGGCTGGGCCCTTGAGGCTGGACTTGGCTGGGGGCAGGAGGTCTACGTCGATGCTGACCTTAACGGCCCCTTCCTTTTCGGCTCGCAGCAGGGCCAGGACCCGGTGGGAGGGGATGCGGCGGATTTCTTCGTGGAACTCGAAGTAGTCACTGAATTTGGCGCCGGCTTCTTGCTGGCCGGGAATCAGGCGGGAGGTGATAAGGCCCCGGCGGAGGAAACGCTGGCGGAGCTTCTGGGCTAGGGCCGGGTCGGTCAGGGCCCGGTCGGTCAGCAGGGCCCGGGCCCCCTCTAGGGCCTTGTCGCTGGAAGCCAGTAGGGCCTGGGGGCTGGTCTTGTCAGCGCTGTCAGCCCCGTCCCTGACGTAGGCGGCGGCAATGTCGCTAGTGGGGGCAAAGGGCACCTGCAGCAGGTCTTCAACCAGGGCGTCGAGCCCGGCTTCTTGGGCCAGCAGGGCCAGGTTCTGCCGTTTGACCCGGTAGGGGGCGTAGAGGGCTTCTAGCTCATTCTTGCTAGTAGCCTGAGCCAGTGAGGAGGCCAGCTGGCCGGTCAGGAGCTGACGTTCTGCCAGGGAGGCCAGGATAGTCTGGCGGCGGGCGTCCAGTTCCCGCAGGTAGGTCAGGCGGTCGGCCAGGGTGCGTAGCTGGACGTCGGTCAGCCCGCCGGTTGCTTCCTTGCGGTAGCGGGCAATAAAGGGCACGGTGGCCCCCTGGTCGAGCAGGTCTATGGCGGAGGCAACCTGCCGGGGGCTGGCTGAGAGTTCAGGAGCGATCCGCTCTTCAAGGCTGAGGGGGGTAGGCGCACCGGAGTCTGTCATAAGCTCTAGTCTCTCATTAAAGCCTGCTTTCTTATGGAGGCTTATTCATGCAGGTAGGCGAGCGCGAGTCTGTGAGCCTAACCAGATGAATAAGCCCATGGCCCCGCTTACAGTCTGCGTCTGGGCTGGTCTAAATGGCTGCCAGGAACGTAGAGTTAAGGGCAAGACCTGACGCCTGTCTCTTGCCCTCACACCGGGGCCCGGGGCGGGTTCACGCATTTGCCTTGGAGAACCACCTATGTCCGAAGCATTGACCCTTCAACAGGAAGACTTTTCTTCCCGCTATTCAAGCCTGCTCGAGGGCCTGGCTCAGATGGGTTGGACGGCCTCAGAAGCCTATACCCGGGCCGTCCTGGTTTACCCACAGATTGACCGGGAGCTGCTGGTCTGGGCCCTGAATTCTGGCCGCTGGACTTTTGCCGGCCAGCAGCAGACTAATAGTCATGTGCTCATGGCGTCGGCTCTTTGGTATGCGGTGGCCTGCACCTACGATTTTGAGCCGGATTACGAGTATTCAGCGATTGGCCTGGATGCTTCGGTCATGGAGGATCTGCCCCGTATGCTGGAAGTTTTTGCCCTGCCAGCTGATGTGATTGCCGGGATTATTGGGCGGATTGGGGCGGCCCTTAAGTACCTGCATGAGCATCCTTATACGGAGCTGGATGAGCAGGCCTACGATGATTTTTTGGGGCAGCTGCCGCCTGAGCTCTCTGATTTGACTCAGGCTGGTTTTCATTGGCCGCCGTCTCGGGCCGTGATTACTGAGCGGCTGGGTCAGCGGTCTTGGGCCCGGGCCCTGCTTAAGAGCGGGATTTGCCCGCCGGAGGCTGACCGGCTGGGGGTGGTCTTGGCGGCTTCTAGCCTGACTGATCGTACCTTCCGTAATGCTCTGAGTGCTTTCTTGTCTTACTGTATTCGGTCTGATCGTAAGCCTACGGTTTTGCTCTATGGGGAGTGGGCCGAGGATCCGGCCAGGGCTGGTCAGGTGCCTCACTTGGGGGCGGTGCGAGCCCGCTATGGGTCTTGGCATCATGCCTTGCAGCTGGGGCGGGCCATGATTAATGATGTGCTGATTTTGGGTCAGGATCCGGCCCTGCCGGTGCGTCCGCTGGTGCAGGATCGGCAGCTGGTGGGATTGGATATTGAGCAGATTCAGGCCCAGGGTATTGGGGTGGTCCGGCCCCAGACGCTGACGGAGAATCAGCAGCCGGCTGAGGCTTGGGAGCGGCTGGTTCAGGTGCTGGAGGAGCAGCTGGAGCAGCTGCCTTGGAGCCTGTCTTTGCAGCTTTACTATGTGTCACCGCAGGTTCTGGAATCTGGTGACTTTACAAGTTATGTGCGGATCTTGCGGTCGCCCGCTGGCTATATTTGTGAGCTGGCCTCAACCCAGGATTTTGCCTCTGAGGCGCCGGTCTACCGGGTGCAGGAGCTGGAGGAGCGGGGTTGGGCTCCGCCGACGGCTGCTAGTTCTTGGTCTCAGACTTTTTTGACGGTGGGTCAGGCAGCTAGCACCATTATTGGGACCATGCGCTACGGTATGGGCTGTGACCAGCCGGATTATTACCAGTCGGATGCTCCCAGCGACTCGGTGACTGGCTTGCTGGACTAGGGCTATTCGCGGGAGCAGGCGATGGCAGACTCGCGGTGAAGCCGCTGGCACCGATGGAGTTCGCAGGTGCGCTAGCACGCAAGAGCGAACGGAATCCGCCGAAGGCGGGGCCTGAATCGACTGCGAAGCAGTCGAGATGAGCAGGGATTTCCGCC
>DKXC01000023.1:3780-4395 GCA_002492045.1 Micrococcaceae bacterium UBA7136 | reverse complement strand
ACCAGAAGAAGCCGCAAGCTCCTGAGCCTCAGATCTGGGTAAATAGGTGTAGGCAGACTCCGCCGCCGTCAGAGCATAACCCACCAGCACCAGCAGCAGAAAGGAAAAAAGCAGAAGAAAAATAGTCAGCATAGCCTAATGACGGGTCTCTACCGGAGCCGGACGCCCCAAAAACTCTTCAAGGATAGTGCGCTGAAGACCAAACATCTCGGCCTCCTCTTCAGCTGTGGCATGATCATAGCCCAGGCAATGCAAAATCCCGTGAGTGGTCAGCAAGCAGAGCTCATCTAGGGTGCTATGACCAGCCTCCGCCCCCTGGCGGGCCGCCACCGGCGGGCAGAGCACAATATCACCCAGCACGCCGACAGCCAGCTGCTCATCAGTACCAGGCCTCAGCTCGTCCATAGGAAAGCTCATAACATCGGTCGGGCCGGGCAAATCCATCCAATCAAGATGAATCCGCTCCATCTGCTCCTCGCCCACAATAGCAATTGACAGCTCGGTTTCGGGCGAGACCTTCATGTGGGCAAAGGCCTGGGCTACCAGCTTTTCGAGTACTTCGGTATCAACAGCGGCAAAAGACTCCCGCACAAAGGCGCTAGCATCTGCGGCCGC
>DKXC01000023.1:3050-3452 GCA_002492045.1 Micrococcaceae bacterium UBA7136 | reverse complement strand
CCGCACAAAGGCGCTATCATCTGCGGCCGGTTCTTCAATATCAAACTCAAGCTTCATGGGGTCTAAGCCTTCTCATCAGCGGACATATCAATGCCAGACTGCTCTAGTAGCTTCTGGGCGGCAGCCTCAATGGTCTGACGCTTAACCTTACGATTGCGGCGGCGCTCCATAGAGTGCTTGGCCTCATCCCACTGGTCATAGGCGTTAACAATATCTGAGACCAGAGAATGACGAACCACGTCCTCAGCCTGTAAAAGGGCAAAATGAATATCGTCAATGCCCTCAAGAATCTGCCGGATCTGCTTAAGGCCAGAGGCCTGACCACCGGGCAAATCGACCTGGGTCACGTCACCGGTAATGACCATCTTGGACCCAAAACCCAGACGGGTCAGGAACATCTTC
>DKXC01000023.1:0-2799 GCA_002492045.1 Micrococcaceae bacterium UBA7136 | reverse complement strand
CGGGTCAGGAACATCTTCATCTGCTCCACCGTCGTATTCTGGGCCTCATCCAAAATAATGAAGGCGTCGTTGAGGGTTCGACCCCGCATATAGGCCAAGGGGGCAACCTCAATAGTGCCAGCCTCCATAAGCTTAGGGATGGTCTCGGGATCCAACATGTCATGCAGGGCGTCATAGAGGGGACGCAGGTAGGGGTCAATCTTATCGTTGAGAGAACCCGGCAAAAAGCCCAGGCGTTCACCAGCCTCTACTGCCGGACGAGTCAGAATAATCCGGTTGACCTCCTTGGATTGGAGGGCCTGGACTGCCTTAGCCATGGCCAGGTAGGTCTTGCCGGTGCCGGCCGGACCAATACCAAAAATAACCGTACTGGCATCAATAGCATCAACATAAGACTTCTGGTTGATGGTCTTAGGCCGGATGCTCTTGCCCCGAGAAGACAGAATGTTCTGGCTAATAGCCGCCGGAGAAGACAGAGAAGAAGTCAGCATGGACAGAAGCCGGGAGACCACCTGCTGGCTGATCAAGGTATCAGCCTGAACCAGAGCCAGCAGTTCCCCCAGCAGGCGCAGAGTGAGAGTGACCGCCTCAGAGGGGCCAGTCACCACCAGATCCAGGCCCTTAGGCCGCAGACTTAAACCAGGAAAGGTCTGCTCTATCAGGCTGATGTGGCTATCTTGCGGCCCCAGAACTGACACCATGTCTTGGCTAGAAGGAAAAGAGAAGGTGCGGGCCACCTGCAGGGGGCGGGAGGAAGAAAGGGAAGACATAAACCCCAGTTGGGGAAATCAGAGCTCCTTAGAAAGTAGGGGTGAGCCAGGTAGCGGAAGACTACCAGCGTCCAGAGGCAAAATTGAGAATGGAAATAGCGGCTGCACCTGCGGTAGAAGACCTCAGGACCTCTGGCCCCAGCAGAAGGGCCCGAGCCCCGGCCTCAGTGAGAGCATCCAGTTCCTGGGGTGAAATACCACCCTCTGGCCCCACTAGGAAGTAGATTTCTTGCAGATCAGCCGGAAGACCTTCCTGGAGCAGGTCAGAGAGGCTAGTGCTAGCTTCTTCATGCAGGACCAGGAAGAGAGCTGAATCGCCCCGGGCCTGAGCCAGGGCTACCAGGTCGGATGTCTTATATAGATCCTCAACCTGAGGCAGGTAGGCCCGGCGGGACTGCTTGGCAGCAGCCCTGACCGTATTAGCCCACTTGGCCTGGGCCTTGGCCGCCCGTTCCTTCTTCCAGCGGACGATAGAACGGTCAGCTTCCCAGGGAATAATCCCCTGAGCTCCTAGTTCGGTAGCCATCTCAATGGCCTGAAGGTCCCGGTCCCCCTTAGCCAGAGCTTGGACCAGGATAAGGCGGGGGCTGGACTCTTCCTGACGAATTTCTTCTATCTCAACCTCAAGTCCAGCTTCTAAGAGACCAACCACCCTGCCGATAGCCCGGCCGCCCCGGCCATCCACCAAATCGAGGCCCTCATTGAGCTGGGCCCGTTTGACCGTCCTGGCGTGGTGGCCTTCGGCCCCCAGGAGGGAATAAAGGGAAGCAGGAGCGAGATCAGAAAACTCCTCAGGCTCCAGGAAATAGACAGGGTTGGTCATGCTAGGCCCTTCTTACTTGAGGTGATCCTTAAGGCGGGAGAAGAAGCCCCCGCCCTGCTTCTGGCTGATGGTTTCGCTGACAGTCAGGTTCTCACCCCGAGACTCAGAAAACTGCCGCAGAAGCTGCTGCTGTTCAGGGGTCAAATCGGTGGGGGTCCGTACCTCAATCTCAACTCGAAGGTCACCCCGGCCTACCCCCCGCAGGCGGGTCACGCCCAGACCCTTAAGGGTCAGCAGGTCACCAGCCTGGGTGCCAGCAGGAATCTGCAGCTCCTGGGAGCCATCGAAGGTCTCCAGTTGAATGGTGGTCCCCAGCGCCGCTGCCGTCATGGGCACAGCAACCTTAGCCAAGAGGTCATCCCCCTCCCGGCGGAAGGTCTCATGCCGGGCAATCTGCAAATCAACGTAGAGGTCGCCGTTAGGGCCACCGCCAGTACCAGCCTCGCCATGACCAGATAGGCGGATTCGTGCCCCATCAGAAATACCGGCAGGAATCTTAATGGTCAGCGGCTTACGCTCCCGTACCCGGCCCTCACCATAACACTGGGCACAGGGACTCTTAATGACCGTGCCATAGCCTCGACAGCTGGGGCACTCCACCGGCTGAACCACGGTACCCAGAATGGACTGAACCTGCCGCTGCATAAAGCCCTGACCCTGGCAGGTATCACAAGTTTCAGGGTGGGTACCCTCAGCAGTTCCCTCACCCCGACAGGTATCACAGGTAACAGCAGTATCTACCGTGATGGGCTTCTCGCCACCAAAAACAGCGTCCTTAAGGTCAATAGTGACCTGAATCAGAGCGTCCTGCCCCTGCCGGACCCGGCTACGGGGGCCACGCGCAGCACCGCCACCACCAAAGAAGGCATCAAAGATGTCCTGGACGCCACCAAAACCGGGGCCGCCAAAACCACCTGCACCGCCACCGAAGCCACCGGCGGTACCGTTCTCATTGCCGGTCTGGTCATAGATTCGGCGCTTCTCAGGGTCAGAGAGAACATCATGGGCTAAAGAGACCCGCTTGAACTCCTCAGCGGCCTCCTCAGAAGGGTTGATATCCGGGTGCAGCTGACGGGCCTTCTTACGGTAGGCCTTCTTAATTTCTTCGGGGCTGGCATCCCGAGAAACCCCTAGGGTTTCGTAATGGTTGCTCATTCACAGGTCCTTTTAGGCTCGATGAGGAAAAGATAGTATCAGAAACCTACT
>DKXC01000095.1:5734-38446 GCA_002492045.1 Micrococcaceae bacterium UBA7136 | reverse complement strand
AGCGCGAGTCTGCGAGCCTAACCCGTCCTCATGAATAATCCTCTTAGCGTCCTCGTAGGAAGAAGCGCTTGCGGAAGTAGTCCAGGATGGTCTGCCTGGAGTTCTGCTGCGGGCTAGCCGAAGGCTGGGCCGAGGCAGAGGGCTGCGGCTGGGCGCTAGGCTGAGCCGGAGCCGGCTTGAGCGGAACCGCCTGGCTAGCTGAGGGGCTAGCTACCGGGGCAGGCTTGACCACAGGGGCAGGCTGGGCAGGCTGGGCCGCAGGCGCAGGCTTCAAAACTACCCGCTGACCGGTAAAGCTAAAGGAGGCCTCCCGACCGCTGGCGTCCTGGGCGCTGAAGGTAGCTGTCGGCTCGAAATAACCCCGATCCAGGTCAGCCTGACTTACCGTATGAACCGCCGTGCCGCAGGTGTAGCTAGCCCCGGCGGCCAGGTTGCGCCAGCGGCAGTTAGGGGCGGACGGGGGCAGGAAACCCCGCTCATCGAAAGAACCCGAGACCGGGGTGGAGGTCAGGACCACGCTAGAGAGGTTACGAACCGTGAACTCGTAGGTTAGTTTCTGGCCCACTGTCACCTGCTGCGGGGCCTCCCCTAGCAGGCGTCCCTGTACCTCAAGGGCAGGCAGGCTGGTGTCACGCAGGGCCAGCTGCTGGCCCCGGTACTGCATCTGAACCTGGCGGGAGGAATCAGCTGCAGCGACCACCGAAAAATCTAGGGCAGGCTCAAAGTAGCCCCGGTCTAGGTCCTCCTGGGTGATGGTGTGAACTGCGGTGGTGCAGGTGTAGCTGGCACCCGCAGGCAGGTTGGAGTAGCGGCAGTTAGGCACAGACGGGGGCAGGAAACCGGCTGCGTCCATGTTGCCCCCCTGGGGCAGCACATGTACCGTCTCCTTGGCAGTATTGGTCACTGTGAAGGTGTAACCGATTTTTTCGCCCACCCGGTAGGGGTTCAGGGCCAGGTCACGCTCACCACCGGTCACCCGGCCCCCGTAAACCTGGGCGCCAAAGACCGGTTGAGACCCCTCAACCCGGCTGGTCACCTGGGTGCGGGACTGGCGGCCCTGGCTGTCAGTAAAGACCAGCTCTAGCCTGCCACTTGTAGCAGAAGGAGCCAGATAGATGGGCAGGTCTAGGGTCTTCTTCTGGCCAACTGCCAGGTTTACCTCCAGGGTTTTAAGCCCCCTGGCCTGGGCGGTGTCTACCAGTTCCAGGCGTCCCTTGATGGCTTGGCTCTCCTGGTTCTCAATGGTCACCGGTAGCTGGGCCTCACCGCCAGCCTGCAGGGCCTGCTCGGGTGCTCTCATAGGGGCACAGACCACGTTGAGCCAGGCCTCATCAAAGCTAGCAAAACGCATATCGGTGCTGTAGTTAGCCTCATAGAACACCCCGTAGCGGCCGTTCGATAGGGCTGTTGCCGAAGAATAGGCCGCAAAACCAGCCTTAATTTGGCGGATGCCCGGCCAGGTTTCACCGTTGTCGCAGGACACCCGGGCGGTCAGGTTTTCTCGGCCCCGCTGGCTATTAGCGTTGGTGAAAAGAAGCTTCTTCGCCTGGGCGCTACCGGCGGCCGCCTCAGGGTACATGCGGATAATCGAAGCGTTATTAGTGGGGTCGGGCAGTTCGGTGTCCTGGCTGACCGCGCCCCAGCTCTGGCCGCCGTCCCGACTGATAGCTACCTTGCGGTAGCCGCCGTCCTGGCTGTCGCGGGAGTTCAGCAGCAGACGGCCGTCAGACAGTTCAACAGTCTTGTTTTCATCCATGCCGCTGCCCACATAGTCACCCCGCTTCCAGGTAGCGCCGTGGTCGTCAGAATAAACCGAGTAGGCCTGGATGTCTTCGCCACCATTAGCAGTACGCACCTTGCCCACAAACTGCTGAACCAGGCGGCCAGCGTGAGCCCCGTAGCGCAGCTGAATACCCTCACCAGAGGTGGCAAAAACGGCCTTGGCGTCACCGGGCTGGGGGTTAGTTTTAGACTGGCCGGGCTTAACGATGGGAGTGATGTCGCGTGGCTGGCTCCAGGTCTTACCCTGGTCCTTAGACTCAACTACCACGGCCCCCACCACTGAGCGGTCCTGGGCCACCTGGTTGCCGTACTGGCTGTAGTGCCAGCCAGCGTCCTGGGAGTAGACGAAGAAGGCAAAGACGGTGCCGGTTTGGCGGTCTACCACAATGGAGGGGTCAGAGTAGCCGTACTTGGCCTGTTGGGCGTCGCCCAGGTGGCCGCGGGCAATAAAGCTGATGGGCTCCCAGCTGGCACCGTTGTCGGTGGAGCGGCGCAGCACAATAGAGTTGGGGTTGGGGGCGTCAGCGGCCCCGTAGGGACGCCCGTCCCAGGCAGCCAGCAGAACACCAGCACCCAGGTCAGCCAGGGCAGGGATACGGTAGCTGGCAGAATCTCCCACCAGCTGGGAGCCAATATTTTCTTCCTGAAAATAGCCGGGGCCGCCGGTAGGGCCGGGGACGGGCTGACCGGCAGCCAGGGCCGGGGTCAGAGGGCTGACCGCAAGCAGGGGCAGGCTAGCTAAGGCAAGCAGGGGCCGAACGGAGCGCGACAGGGCAGTTTCCTTTCAAACCTATAAGGACGAGTGCATCTTGGTGACCCTCTATCTTCCCAGATTTCTGCAGGCTCTAAATCATGTTGGTAGGCGACCTGCACCACTAGCCAGTAGAATGGTGAACGGCTCTTATAGATTCCAGCACCCAAGGAGTGCCCACTCATGGCCCGTATTGTTGTTGACGTTATGCTCAAGCCCGAAATCCTTGACCCCCAGGGCAAGGCAATTGCCAACGAGCTTCCCCGCATCGGACTATCCAACTTCACCGATGTTCGCCAGGGCAAGCGCTTTGAGCTGACGGTCGAAGGCGAAGTAACCGAAGAACTACTCGCCCAGGCCCGCCAGGCCGCCGAAGAACTGCTGTCCAACCCTGTGATTGAAGACGTCGTCAACGTCGCAGCACTGGAGGACTAAGCACCATGGCAGAATCCCTCGCAGCAAGCGAAGTTCCCCTGGTTGGCGACTTCAGCCAGTCCACCCCTAACCCCGCCCTGGCAGACGTCCGGGTAGGCGTCATTACCTTCCCCGGCACCCTGGACGACCGGGACGCTAGCCGCGCTGTCCGCCTGGCTGGTGGCACCCCCCTGCCGCTGTGGCACGATGAGGCAGACCTACACAAGGTAGATGCTGTCATCGTACCCGGCGGTTTTTCCTATGGTGACTACCTGCGGGCTGGCGCTATCGCCGCTAAGGCCCCGGTCATGAGCAAGGTGGTTGAGGCTGCTAGCGCCGCCGACAACCCCCTGCCGGTACTGGGTATCTGCAATGGTTTCCAGATTCTGACTGAAACCCACCTGCTGCCCGGCTCCATGATCAAGAACGATCATCGTAAGTTCATCTGCCGCGACCAGACCCTGCGGGTTGAGACTAACCAGACCTCCTGGACCGGCGACTTTGCTGCTGGCCAGGAGATTGTGGTGCCCCTCAAGAACCAGGACGGCCAGTACGTAGCCGACCCCAAGACCCTTGAGGCCCTAGAGGCTGAGGGTCGGGTTGTCTTCCGCTACGTGGATGTTAACCCCAACGGCTCCCGCAATGACATTGCCGGTATCTGCAACGAGCGCGGCAACGTGGTTGGTCTCATGCCCCACCCCGAGCACGCCGTCGAACCCGGTTTCGGCCCCTCCTCCTCAGGTTTTGGCACCGTGGGTCTGCGCGGCGGCGCCGACGGCCTGGGCGTCTTCACCTCCCTACTCAACCAGCTGGTCAAGGCCTAAGCGCGAAGGAAAGCAAGAGTGAGCGACAAGAAGTTTAACCTAGACACCGTCGAGCAGGCCGCGGCCACCCCCGACACCGAGCTGCCCTGGGCCGAGCTGGGCCTCAAGGAGAACGAGTTCCAGGAGATTAAGAAGATCCTGGGCCGCCGTCCTACCGCAGCCGAGCTGGCCATGTACTCGGTTATGTGGTCTGAGCACTGCTCCTACAAGTCCTCTAAGGTTCACCTCAAGCAGTTCGGTGCCAAGGTCACCGACGAGATGAAGAAGGACCTCATGGTCGGCATCGGCGAGAACGCCGGTGTGACCAACATTGGTAACGGCTGGGCTGTGACCTTTAAGATTGAATCCCACAACCACCCCTCCTATGTTGAGCCCTACCAGGGTGCAGCCACCGGCGTGGGCGGTATTGTGCGTGACATTATCTCTATGGGTGCCCGCCCGGTAGCCGTCATGGATCCCCTGCGTTTCGGTGCCATCGACCACCCCGACACCGCCCGCGTCCTGCCCGGTGTTGTTTCTGGTGTGGGCGGCTACGGCAACTCCCTGGGCCTGCCCAATATTGGTGGCGAGGTTGAGTTCGACGAGTGCTACCAGGCCAACCCCCTGGTCAACGCCCTGGCTGTGGGCATTATGCGCCACGAGGATATCCGCACCGCTAACGCCTCTGGTGTGGGCAATAAGGTCATTCTTTTCGGTGCCCGCACCGGTGGTGACGGTATTGGTGGTGCCTCCGTCCTGGCCTCTGAGTCCTTTGACGACACCAAGCCCTCTAAGCGTCCTGCCGTGCAGGTGGGCGACCCCTTCGCCGAGAAGGTCCTGATTGAGTGCTGCCTGGAGCTCTTCAAGGGCTCCGTGGTGGAGGGTATCCAGGATCTGGGTGCGGCCGGTATCTCCTGTGCCACCAGCGAGCTGGCTTCTAACGGTGACGGCGGCATGCACGTTGACCTGACCAAGGTTCTGCTGCGCGACCCCACCCTGACCCCCGGTGAGATTCTCATGTCTGAGTCTCAGGAGCGCATGATGGCGGTTGTTACCCCTGCCAACCTGGCCCGCTTTGAAGAGATCATGGCCAAGTGGGATGTTGAGTACTCGGTCCTGGGTGAAGTGACCGGCAACGGCCGCCTGACCATTGAGTGGGAGGGCGAAATCATCGTTGATGTGGACCCCAAGACCGTCGCCCATGACGGCCCCACCTACGAGCGTCCCTACGCCCGCCCCGACTGGCAGGACGCCCTGCAGGCCGACAAGTTCACCGGTTCTGCTGCGGACGACGCCCGCCCCACCGGTGCCGAGCTGGGTCAGGCCATCAAGGACTTCATGGCTGCCCCCAACATGTGCTCCAAGTCTTGGATTACCAACCAGTACGACCGCTACGTTCAGGGCAACACTGCCCTGTCTATGCCGGACGACTCCGGTGTGATTCGCGTGGACGAAGAGACCGGCCTGGGTGTTGCCCTGGCGACCGACTCTAACCCCCGCTTCACCAAGCTCGACCCCTACCAGGGTGCTAAGGCTTCCCTGGCTGAGGCCTACCGCAACGTGGCTACCGCCGGTGCCCGCCCTGTGGCTGTTTCTGACTGCCTCAACTTCGGTTCTCCTGAGGACCCGGACATCATGTGGCAGTTCGCTGAGGCTGTGCGCGGTATCGCCGACGGCTGTATGGAGCTGGGCGTGCCGGTAACCGGCGGTAACGTCTCCCTCTACAACCAGACCGGTGGCAAGGCCATTAACCCCACCCCCGTGGTGGCCATGATGGGTGTCATGGATGATGTGACCCGCCGGACTCCTTCTGGTTGGGCTCCTGAGCATGACGGCCAGGCTATCTACCTGCTGGGTACTACCCGCGACGAGCTGGACGGTTCTGAGTGGGCCCGTTTCAAGGGTCACCTGGGCGGCCTGCCTCCCAAGGTTGACCTGGCTGCCGAGAAGCTGCTGGGTGACCTGCTGGTCAATATGAGCCGGGACGGCCTGATTGATGCCGCCCACGATGTTTCTGCTGGTGGCCTGGCTGCTGCCCTGTCTGAGGCCTGCCTGCGCTTTGGTGTGGGTGCCCGCATTGGCCTGGGTGAGGTTGCTGAGCGTGACGGCCTGGATCTCTTTACCCTGCTCTTCTCTGAGTCTCTGGGCCGCGTGGTGGTTTCTGTGCCCCGCTCCGAGGAGGTCCGTTTCAAGGACATGTGCACTGCCCGAAACTACCCCTTCGCCCGCATTGGCGTTGTGGATGCTGCCTCTGGTGCCCTGGATCTGCAGGGTGAGGTTGCTATTGACCTGGACGAGCTACGGGCTGCCCACGAGGGCACCCTGGCCCGCCACTTCGGTGAAGTTGCCCCCGGCTAGGCTGCTCTAGCCTGAGCTTTGAGGGCGCCGTCCTGTTGCTGCTGGCCCTGAGGCTGGTGGGAGCGGGGCGGCGTCCTTGTCTGTAGCCGGACGCTTCTGCCGGGGCGGTGATCTTTGCACCTGCCGGTCATTTTTGACCGCCCCTTGAAAAGATTGGCGCCCAGCGGGAAGCTGTCTCCTGTATCAGCTGATAAGAGTTAGAGTTAAGGCTGTACGTATTAGCAAAGGAGCCTTTATGTTCTCTCGCACTAAGCTCATGAGCGCCCTGGGTATCGCTGCCCTGGCCCTAGCTGCCTGTTCCTCCCCCAGTCAGGCCCCAGCCAGCGCCCCCAGCCCAGAGGTTACCAGCACTAGCGCCAGCCCCAGCCCGACGCCCTCATCAACCAGCGTCAGCCCCACTCCCAGCCCGACGCCCAGCGTCCAGGCGACCTCAGAGGCCCCAAGGCCAGAGCCAACTTCTGCCAGCCCAAGCCCTGAACCCACCACTGCCGCCCCGGCAGACCAGGCCGTCGCAGCCCCTGGCACTAACTGTGGTTCTGTTTCTCACTCCTCTAGCGGCACTCAGGGAGACGTCTATGTATCAGGTGGGCAGGTCTCTTGCAGTGAGGCTCTAGCCGTTGTCAATGCCTACCTTCCGAAAATTGTAGAGAATATCGCCTACAGCCGAGACGCCGTTGCTGAAGGAATCATGGGCGGTTACCGTTGTGGTCTCAACCGCGGCTATGCAGGTGCAGCAACCCAGCTGTCTGGTCAGCAGGCCCTCTGCCAGAATGACGCTAACGGTGCCTATATTGAAGTTCGTATGCCCGGTGAACGGGTTCTGCCCGGCTATGTAGTCAATATTCAGAAGCACCTCATCCCTGACTATTCCCAAAATTCTAGGTCTGGACTTTCGGTTGCGTTCTCTATCCCTTCCCAGAAGATCGACTGTAAGGGAACCCTTGAGGCAGGCGGGATTAGTTGCCGGGTCTTCCTTGCTAACGGCAAGCTCACTATTGTTGGTATAGGTAAGAGTGGACCGATTAGCACCTATGACTTTTTTGACGGAGCAGTGGGCCCTGTGACGGCTCCTTCTGTTGATGTAGGCACTGTTATTACCGCCCTGGGCGTTTCTTGCAAGCCTACCGATGCCCAGACGCTCTACTGCGTCAATGCCACTCACAGCGTCACTCTTTCGCCAAACGGTATCGTCCAAGACTAGGTAACCCTACCCAGCCTTGTCGGGGCGCTAATCTTTGCACCTGCCGGTCGTTTTTGACCGTCCCCTGCAAAGATTGGCGCCCTTTATAGTAGGGGCCTCTGCCGGTCGAGTTAGAAGAAATCACACAAGGACTAGCCTGCAAACTCGGGACGAGAGAGCCTGACCAGCTTATCCACAGCCCCTCTTGGCCTTGGGTAACCTCTCAGACCAAGAGCAGACTGACCCTATGACTCAAACAGTCCAGCAGCTTTTTCCCCAAGTACAGACCCTAGCCGACCTCGCACATCAAGGCCTATCTGCCGCCACCGTCTCCCGGAGGACGCGGGCCGGTCGCCTCCGCAGGCTCAAACAAGGGGTCTATGTAGACCCCACTAGCTGGCAGTCATGGGAGCCACGTGAGCGTTGCCTAGCCCAGCACATTGCCCAGGTTAAGACTCGACCCAGCGGAGTGCTGAGTCACCAGTCTGCTGCCCTCTGGATGGGGGCTCCCCTTTTGAAGCTACCAACCAAAGTCCACCTGACCTACGCTTCTTTCTCTGGTAACCAGGCTCCGGGTCTCCGTCTGCACAGGGGACGCCCAGAGGTCGTGGCAGCTTCTTCTTACCTGCTGGGGGCCCGCGTCACTAGCCCACAGCAAACCCTGCTAGATCTGGCCCTGAGCGTCCCGCTACTGGAGGCCCTGGTGGCAGGAGATTTTCTTCTGCGTAAGGGTTTCCTGAGCTTGGCTGAGGCCAGGGCGTCCTTGGAGGCCCTTCAAAGGCCAAGGGCCCAGCGGCTTGCTCAGCGTCTCAGCGACCAGTCAGATTCACCAGCTGAGACCATAGCCCGCAACCTGATTCATGACTGGAACCTCCCCCTGCCTCGGGAGCAGTTTGAGATTTGGACGCCTTACGGCAAGCTCTACCGGGCAGATTTTGCCTGGCCAGAGCAAGGCGTCCTCTTGGAGGTGGACGGTGAGGTCAAGTATTCGGGGGCTTACGGGAACCCGCAGGAGGTGATTCGGGCTGAGCATCGGCGTCAGCGGGAGCTTGAGGCAGCCGGTTGGCGTATTATCCGGGTGCGGTGGAAGGAGTTGGTGGAGCATCCTCTGACCCTGCGTCAGCGCCTCTGGGAGGCTGGAGTCCGCTAGGGCTGAAATCTCGAGGCGGTGTTCTTTGCAGGGGACGGTCAAAAATGACCGGCAGATGCAAAGATTACCGCCCCAGTAAGAGGGCGCTCTTTTAGCCCCAGAGTACAAAAAGGGGATACGCTCGGCACCGTCCACTAAACTAGAGGGATATCCCCGTCCTCTGACGCCCAAGGAAGCCTATGTCTCAGACCTCCTCTGCCCCCACAGCCAGGCCCAGCAGCCCCTCCGACGACCAGCTGCTAGCCCAGGGCTTGACCAGTCAGGAGGTCGCCCAGAGGCAGCAGGCCGGGCTGACCAACCAGCAGGACAAGAGCACTTCCCGCTCCACGGCCACCATTATTCGCACCCATCTCTTCACCATCTTCAACCTGGTGCTGGGTCTCTGCGGCCTGGCCGTTATTCTGGTGGGTTCCTTGCTGGACACCCTCTTTCTCTTGGCTGCCATTGCCAACGTGGTCATTGGCTTCACCCAGGAATACTCGGCCAAGCGTCAGCTAGACAAGATTGCCCTACTACGCCGAGACCCCATCCGTGTCATCCGGGACGGCCAGATCAGCCAGGTACCTATCGACCAGCTGGTTCTGGACGACCTGGTTCTGCTGGGCCGCGGCGACCAGGTACCAGCTGACGCAGTGGTGCTCAGCAGTGAGGGCCTGGACGTTGATGAGTCCCTGCTGACCGGTGAAAATGACCCCATTGCCAAGCAGCCGGGCGATAAGCTTCTCTCTGCTTCCTCGGTGGTGGGCGGCTCTGGCCGGGCCCGCCTTTCAGCGGTGGGTGCTTCTTCGCGGGCGGCCAAGATTACCTCTGAGGCCCGCCAGTTCAGCCAGATTCACTCTGAGTTGCGGGCCGGTATGGAGAAGGTAGTCAAGTGGATTACCCTGGCCCTGCTGCCCATTATTGCCATTGTGCTCAACGGCCAGATGCAGGCTGCCGGTGGCTGGGAGACTGCCCTGGCAACGGATGCCTGGCGGGGCGCCCTCATTACCTCTGTTTCTTCTGTTGCTTCCATGGTGCCTCAGGGCCTGGCCCTCATGACCACCATTTCTTTTGCGGTAGCCTCAGTTAAGCTAGCCGGCCAGGAGGTTCTGATTCAGGAGCAGCCTGCAGTTGAGGTGCTGGCCCGGGTTGATACGGTCTGTTTCGATAAGACCGGCACCCTGACTGAGGGCGGTGTCCGCCTGGATTCTGTCCAGACTTTGGAGGGCCAGCTGCTCTGGGGTGAGCAGGCCGAAACTTCCACCCGTCCCCAGCAGCTTGAGTCCGGCTGGGATGCGGCCCTGGGCTGGTTGGGTGCTGATCAGAACGCTAACCCCACTGCCGCCGCCCTCAAGGAACCCTTCGCCCAGGCCCTAGCCTCTGCCGCCCCGGCTGGTGAGCAGGCCCCCCAGGCAACTGGCGTCCTGCCTTTCTCCTCTGCCCTGCGTTTTAGCGGTGTGGAACTGGCTGGAAGCGGCGCCTGGCTACTGGGTGCCCCCGAGGCCCTGCTAGCAGCAGATTCTCCCGCCCGTACCCAGGCTGGAGACCTGGCCGATAGCGGCCTGCGAGTGCTAGTTCTGGCCCACGCCCCGGCCCTGGAACGGAGCAGCGACGGTAAGGTAGCCACCCGAGTTCCAGCAGGCCTGGCACCCCAGTTGCTGATTATTTTCCGGGAGCAGGTGCGGTCTGAGGCCCCTGAAACCCTGGCTTATTTCCGTAGCCAGGGCATTGACCTTAAGGTTTTCTCGGGCGATAACCCCCGGACGGTGGCAGCTGCCGCAGCAGCAGCCGGTATGGATGTCTCAGCTGGGGCCGTGGACGCCTCTACCCTGCCCGAGTCTGGCCCCCAGCTGGTTGAGGCTGCCCGTAGCCACGCCGTCTTTGGCCGGGTCTCACCCGAGCAGAAGAAGAACATGGTGCTGGGCCTGCGGGAGGCCGGGCATGTGGTGGCCATGACCGGTGACGGCATTAACGATGCTCTGGCCCTCAAGCACGCTGATCTGGGTATTGCCATGGGTAATGCTGCCCCGGCCACTAAGGCGGTCTCTCGCCTGGTGCTCTTGGACGGCCGCTTTGACCGGCTGCCTGGCGTCCTGGCTGAGGGACGCAAGATTATTGCCAATATTGAGCGGGTGACTAACCTCTTCTTGACCAAGACGGCCTTCGCTATCATGCTGGGCGTCACCCTGGGTATTCTCTGCTGGAACTTCCCCTTCCTGCCCCGCCAGTATTCAACGGCTGACCTGCTGATTGTGGGTGCCCCGGCCTTCTTTATCACCATGCTGCCCAATAAGCGCCGCTATGTTTCGGGGTTCTTGGGTCGGGCCCTCCACTATGCCCTGCCGACGGCCCTGATTATTACCTCGGTGCTGGTTTTTGTGAATGGTTACGGCCGGGCCCTGGGCCAGCAGACAGCCACCTTGCAGACGGCTACCTTCCTGGCCCTGGTGCTGATGGGTGTCTATAACATGACGACGGTGCTGCGTCCGCTGCGGGGTAGGAACCTGGCTATTGTTGCCTCTATGTATGCGGGCCTGGCCCTGGTCTTGACCCTGCCGGTCTCCCTCTGGTACCACCAGTTTGTGCTACCGCAGGGGGCCTACCTGCAGGCTGTTCTGCTGGTGGCCTTGCTTGGTTACCTGCTGATCGAGGTGAATCTGCGTCTGCACCGGGCCTGGATTGCGGCCAAGCATCCGGCTGCCCTGGCTGCCGTCCAGGAGGCCCAGGCTTCTTAGGAGGCTAGAGGAAGAAAATCTGCAGAAGAACCCTCAAAAACCCTGCAAAAGTGAACTTTAAAACCCTGCAAGAGTTCCCTCAAAAATCCTGCAAAAGTGTACTTGGAAGCATCTGGCAAGGAGTTTCTTTGCTAGGATAAGAACCCATGAGGTATCTAGCTAGAGCAGTTGATAAGGTTCTTCCTGAGCTTCTCTCAGGCTTCGGCGGCGTCGTTATTGAAGGGGCCCGAGCCTGTGGGAAAACATCAACAGGCCTAGAACATTCAGCCAGCAGCATCCGCCTGGATGACCCCCGTATGAGCAAGCTGATAGAGCTAGATCCTTCCTACACCCTGGCAGGGGAAACCCCGCGGCTTATCGACGAATGGCAGCTTCAACCCCAGGTGTGGAACTCTTTGCGCCATGAGATTGACGCCAGGCAGAAAGCAGGTCAGTTCATTCTGTCTGGTTCTGCAACACCAGCAGATGAAGCCCGTCGCCATACAGGAGTAGGCCGTATAGGCCGCCTCAGAATGCGCCCTATGACCCTGGCCGAATCTGAAAAATCAAGCAATCTTGTTGACCTGGGGCAGCTGACCAGCAAAAGTAAGCTCTCTGGCGTCAGAGCAAAACTCACCTACCAGGAGTTGGCAGAAGCCGCAGTCACCGGAGGCTGGCCCTCCCTGCTAGATCAGAAGCTCTCTTTTGCTATGCGCTTCAACAGGTCCTATGTAGAAGATCTGAGCACCCTTCACGTCCCTGAATTACTGGGAAGTCGCCCAGATACAGTACGTTTTACCCGGCTCTTCCAGTCTCTCTCACGCAATATCGGCAGTGAGGTTACAGCCAGCACCCTAGCTAAAGATGTTAATGCTGATGGGACTGAAATTTCAGCTAAGTCGGTTCGCACCTATCTAGATGCTCTCAGCAGAATATTTATCCTGGAAGAACTACCTGCCTGGAGCGTAGCTGTCAGGTCTAAGGCTAGGCTACGCAACCAGGCTAAGCTCATGCTTACCGAGCCTGCCCTCGCCTGTGCCAGCTTGGGTATTTCAGCAACTGTTTTAGCTCAAGACCCCGAATATTTTGGTCAACTCTTTGAAAATATGGCTGTTCGAGATATCCGAACCTACGCAAGTGTGCTTGACGCCCAAACCTTCCACTACCGAGATAGCAACGGCCTAGAATCTGACCTTATCCTGGAATTTCCTGATGGTTCTTGGGCTGCCTTAGAAATCAAACTTGGGTCCTCAGACAAGACCTTAGCCCAGGCTGAGAAGACCCTGCTCAAGCTAGCTCATACCGTCAATACGGAACGGCGGGGGCAGCCTCGGTTCCTAGCTGTTATTACTGGTGGAGAGTTCGGCTTCACGCTGGAGTCAGGGATCCATGTTATCCCTCTCTCTGCCCTTGCAGTTCCTGAGGCTTCTTAGGGCTTGCCCTGTCTGCTGGTCAGGGAGTAACCTTAAGGACGATTGGGCCTGCAAGGCCCAGACAAGATAAGAACATCGTCAGGATTGTTACTGTTTGAGCAGGCAAGACCTGAGTTGCTATCAGCCCCGGCACCGGTCTAAGGGTTGCCAACCAGGGCAGAGGTCTACCCACTAGGGTTAGGTGAGTCGGATAGCAGCTCGGGTCTTTTTGGTTTTAAGAGTAACTGTCCTGGCATCCAGCTAGAAAGTTACCTTAGGTGAATAACTCACAGATGGGTTCAGAGATTCTCAAGGGCCTGGGCGGCTCCGAGAACATCTCCCACTTCACACACTGCGCAACCCGCCTGCGCGTGACCCCCAAATCCAACAGCGCCATCGACAAGGACGCCATTGAGAAGGTCCCCGGCGTCCTCTCTGTCATTGAGCAGTCCGGTCAGACCCAGGTTGTTCTGGGCGACAAGGTTGAGGCTGTCTACAACGAGATGACCAAGCTGCCCGGCATGCAGAACCTGGGCGACGATAAGGGTGGAGAGTCCAGCAAGGACGAAAAGAAGGCCAGCCCCCTGACCCGAGTCTTTGATGTGCTCTCTGATGCTTTCCGCCCCATCCTCTGGGCGCTGCTGGGCACCTCCATGATCCTGACCCTGATTGTCTTCCTGCAGCAGCTGGGCTACTTCGGTCAGTACACCGACCTGACCGGCCAGGTTGTTAACATCGACATCGTCAACGGCCCCCGCCTGGCTGATGCTGATGCTGCCGCCGCCATGCTGAACGAGTGGCGGGCTGCCTTCCCCTTCTGGTTCATCATGCTGGCCGCTTCTCTGTCGGTCCTGCAGTTCATGCCCATCATGCTGGGTGCAACCGCTGCCCAGCGCCTGGGCGCCAACATGTGGGTGGGTGCGGCTATCCCCGCTGCTCTCATGACCGGCACCTTCCAGGGCTTCAATGACATTGCCGTGGACGGCGTCGTTCAGGTTCCTTTCTTCGGCCTGGAGCTGCCCCTCTACGTCATGAACTACACCGGTCAGATCTTCCCGCCCCTCTTCGCGGCCGCCCTGCTGGCACCCCTGGAGCGCTTCCTTAAGAAGGTCATCCCCACCATGCTGCACATGGTCTTCGTACCCATGCTGTCTGTCATGATTCTGGTTCCCTTGACTGCCTTCCTGATTGGCCCCATCGGTATCAAGTTCGCCCTGGCTATCTCTGACTTCATTGGTGGCGTCAACGAGGTTGCCCCCTGGCTGGTAGGTGGCCTGATTGCTGGTCTCTACCTCTTCATGGTTCCCCTGGGTCTGCACTGGCCCCTGAACGCCGTCATGATTAACAACCTGCAGACCAATGGTGTTGACTTCATCCAGTCCCCCATGGGTGCCTACAACTTCGCTGTTTTCGGTGTTGTTACCGGTGTTGCTATTGCCGCTAAGAACAACAAGGAACTGCGTCAGACCGCTACCGGTGCGGCTGCTTCCGGTCTGCTGGGTGGTATCTCTGAGCCTTCCCTCTACGGTGTTGTTCTGCGCTACAAGCGGGTCTTCCCCCTGATTCTGGTTCCCGCCATCATTGGTGGTGCCACCATTTCTGCCCTGGGTGTTCAGTCCTACGCCTTCGCCTTCACCTCTCTGATTTCTATCCCGGCTATGCAGCCCTGGTACCTCTACATCATTGGTCTGGCTATTGCCTTCTTTGGCGCCATGGTTGGTGTTCTGGTCTTCGGTTACGAGTCTAAGGACGATAAGAAGGCTGCCGCTGAGGCCAAGGTTGAAGAGAAGGTTGAGGCTGCTGTAGCTGCTGCCCCCGCCGCTGCCGCTGCTGCTGCCGAGGCTAAGACCCCCTGGTCTGCCTCTGCCCAGCAGACTGATGCTGCTGCTGAGACCGCTGGTGAGGTTCTTGAGATTGCTTCCCCCATCGAGGGTGAAGCTATCGACCTGTCTGAGACTCCCGACCCCATCTTCGCCGCCGCCAAGCTGGGTAAGGGTGCCGCCATCAAGCCCTCCGGTAACAGCGTGGTAGCTCCCGCTGCCGGTAAGGTCACTGTCACCATGCCGTCTGGTCACGCTATTGGCCTCAAGCTGGATAACGGTGTTGAGCTGCTGATTCACGTTGGTATCGACACCGTCAACATGAACGGTGAGGGCTTCGACGTCAAGGTTGAGAAGGGTCAGCGGGTTAACCCCGGCGACCTGCTGCTGACCTTTGACACCGCCAAGATTGAGGCTGCCGGTTACTCCACCGTCACCCCGGTTCTGGTCACCAACACTAAGACCTTCGCTGAGGTTGAGGGCCAGCAGGGTCAGATGACCCCCGGCGCTTCCAGCCTGCTTAAGGTCACCACCAAGTAGCGCCCCTGGGCCCTAGCGTCCGCTGCTACTAAGAGACCGCCCCGGCCGTCCGCTGGTGAGTTTTTCACCTGTGGACGCCCGGGGTGGTTTTTATTTGCCTGCTTCTAGCAGGAGGCCGGTATTGAGCAGGTCCGCATGGTTAGGAGCTGGGGGCCTAGGCGAGGGGAAGGTTGGGAAAATTTTTTGGGATAAGCTGGCGCAAAGATAGGAATATGCCTTACTATTGTTCCTAACACTGCGTGTGACACAAGGCACTTGACCTCCTTGTGGGGTCATGGGGCCGCTAGCGGTGACACGCCCAGTGGAACACACACTGGCCTTCCCACCAAGGAGACATCCATGACCAAGAAGCGCGCCTATTCCGCACTCGGCCTCTCAGCTGTCTGCGCACTGACCCTTTCAGCCTGCGCCACCAGCGGTTCCAGCAACAACGCGACCACTAACGACAGCTCCGTATCCATTGCGATCACCAATGTTTTCTCCTCTCTGAACACCGGCACCTCCACCGGTAACTCAGACACCAACGGCATCATCAGCTCCATGACCAACACGGGCTTCTACACCGTGACTGACAAGTTCGAGGTCCGCCACAACGACTGGTTCGGCACCTACCAGATGTCTCCCGAAGGTGAAGGCATCAAGGTCGATTACACCGTCAACGAAGGCCAGAAGTGGTCTGACGGCAACGATATCGACAAGGGCGACCTGCTTCTGGCCTGGGCCGCTATCTCTGGCCACTTCAACAGCCAGGACGAAAACGGCGTCCAGTACTTCGACTACGCTGGTGACTCCTCCGGTCTTGCTGCCGCAGGTAAGCCCACCACCAAGGACGATCGCTCCATCTCCTTCACCTACCCCACCGCCTTCGCTGACTGGGAGACCGTCTACGACCTCTCCAAGCCCGCCCACGTGGTTGCAGAACTGGCAGGGATGACCGAGGCAGAACTGGTTGAGACCCTCGAAAGCGCCACCCCCGGCGAAAACAACGATAAGCTGACCAAGATCGCTGAAGCCTGGAACACCGCCTACGACACCACCACCAAGCCCTCCGACGAGAAGCTGCTGGTAGGTAACGGCCCCTACCTGGTCAGCGACGTCATCGAGAACCAGTCTGTTACCCTGACCGCTAACCCCAACTACCAGGGCAGCACCAAGCCCGCCATCCAGGAAGTTGTGCTCAAGGTTCTGCCTGATGCCGCAGGTCAGGTACAGGCCCTGCAGAACGGCGAAGTAGACGCTGTAGCCCCCCAGGCCTCCATTGACACTGTCTCTCAGCTGGAGGGCCTCAGCGGTGTAGTCACCACTCCCCAGGCTGATCAGGCCTACGACCACCTGGACCTCAACATGCAGGAAGGCTCCCCCTTCGCTGATGCGAACGTCCGCAAGGCCTTCTTGCTGACCGTTCCCCGCCAGGACATCGTCGACAAGCTGATCAAGCCCATGAACTCTGATGCTAAGGTTCTGAACTCCCAGCTCTACCTGGTCTCTGACGCTGAAAACTACGCTAAGACTGTTCAGTCCAACAACTCCAGTGACTACCCCTCAAACGATATGGACGCCAATATCGCCAAGGCTAAGGAGCTGCTGAACGGCCAGACCCCCACCATCCGGATCCTGTACAACTCCAAGAACTCCAACCGCGTCAACACCTTCCAGATGATTAAGGAATCCGCCGAAAAGGCCGGTTTCGTAGTTGTTGACTCCGGTAGCGAACAGTGGAGCAGCATGCTGGCCGGTGGCGACTACGAGGCCTCCATCTTCGGTTGGGTTTCCTCTGGCGTTGGTAACGGCACCCTGGGCCAGATCTTCAAGTCTGGTTCTTCCTCTAACTTCACCAGCTACTCCAACAGCACCGTCGATGAGGCCGCAGAAAACATCATGCGGACCACCGACACCGCCCGGATTGAAGAGCTGAAGATGCAGGCAGATGGTGAGCTCTTCAAGGACGCCTACGGTCTGCCCCTCTTCCAGTCGGTTGCTGTCACCTCCTACAACGAGAACCTGCAGGGTGTTAAGCCCAAGCCCGGCCAGTACCCCCTGACCTGGAACATTGAAGAGTGGAGCTACGGCAAGTAAGCCTCTTTCTGCTCTCCCTCATCTCAAGGCAGGCATCCTGCCAACATACCGGTGGCGCGGAAGCTCCTACTAGCTTCCGCGCCATTTGGCTTACAGGCAGGTCACCAGCAGAACCTGCCCCTCCTAATCAACCCTTGAGGAACCCACCATGCTCATGTACTCAGTAAGGCGGCTCATCACAGCTGTCTTTATTCTTCTGGGGGCATCCTTCCTGGTCTACAACCTCGTAGCTATCGCAGGTAACCCTCTCGAAGAACTACTTGTCTCTAACTCTCCCAATAAGGAACAGCTCATCGCCCAGCGCGTTGAGGCTCTCAACCTTGATGTCCCGGCCCCCGTCCGCTACTTTATGTGGCTAGGCGGCATCCTGGGCTGCTTCGCCGGTCAGTGCGACTTCGGTCAGAACCTGGCTGGCACCCCGGTAACCCAGCTGCTGGCTAACGCTATCTACCAGACCCTGACCCTGGTCTTGGCCTCCACCATCCTCTCTATCTTGATTGGTGTCAGCCTGGGTATCGTTTCAGCCCTGCGCCAGTACTCTGCCCTGGACTACACTGTCACCTTTGCCAGCTTCCTCTTCTTCTCTCTGCCTTCCTTCTGGATTGCGGTTCTACTGAAAGAGTTCCTGGCCATTGGCTTCAACGACTTCCTCCGTAACCCGGTAGTCACCATCCCCACTACCCTGCTGATTTCTCTTATTGCGGGTATTTTCTGGTACTCGGCCTCCTTCGGTAAGCAGCGCACCCGCTACCTCATGGGCTTGGTCGGTTTCCTGCTGACCGCAGGCATGATTGTCTTTGTTTCAGCCACCCAGTGGTTCCTGACACCCTTCCTGGGCATCCCCTTCATGCTGCCCCTGGGCCTGGGCGCTGCGGTACTCTTCACCTACCTGGTAGCAGGTCTACGTAATCGCCGGGCCCTGGGCACCGGCCTGGGTATGGTGCTGGTGGGGCTTATCGCCTACTTCCCCCTCCAGGGGCTACTGGCTCAGGCGACCCTCCTCATGGTTGTTATTATCCTGGCGGCCTTCATGGCCCTGGGCTGGGTTCTGGGTCTTCTGGCTGGTGGCTACGACCGGGGCCAGGGTGCCCGGGTTGGCCTGCTGACCGGCCTGGCTATGGCCCTGCTGATTATTGCCGACCGCTTTATGCAGGCCTGGCCCGAGTACATCAGCAACAGCCGCATTAAGGGACGTCCTATCCCCACCGCCAATGCCTCTACCCCTAACCTCCAGGGCGACTTCTGGGTCTTGGGTATCGACACCATGACCCACATCCTGCTTCCCACTATCGCCCTGACCCTGATCTCTCTAGCCTCCTACTCCCGTTTCTCCCGGGCCTCCATGCTAGAGATCATGAACCAGGACTACATTCGTACCGCCCGAGCTAAGGGTGTCTCCGAACGGGCCGTGGTCATGAAGCACGCCTTCCGTAACGCTCTGATTCCCCTGGCAACCATTATTGCTATGGATATTGGCGGCATTATTGGTGGCGCGGCCATTACCGAGCGTATCTTCGCCTTCAAGGGTATGGGTACTCTCTTCTTGGATTCTTTGGCCCACACCGACCCCAACCCCGTCATGGGCGTCTTCCTGGTCACCGGCCTCATGGCGCTCATCTTCAACCTGGTGGCTGACCTTCTCTACTCAGCCCTAGATCCGCGAGTAAGGGTGAAAGCCTAATGAGCAGTCAAGAACAGAAGTCCAGCCAAAAACTGGCTAAGGAACCCACCACCGAAACCACCGCCATGCGGGCGGTAGAAACTAACCTGGACATCCGGGCCCAAGAATCTGTGGGCAAGACCCAGGGACAGATTGTGCGTAAGCGCTTCCGCCAAAATACCGGCGCAGTGGTCTCCCTCATCATCCTGCTCCTCATCTTCCTGCTGTCCATCACCTCCATTGGTGTTGGGCCCATTCCAGGCTGGTGGCGCTACAACTACAACGATATGCACCCCATCATCAATGGGGCTGCCCCCAACGCCCAGCACTGGTTTGGCCAGGACGCCACCGGACGCGACCTCTTCGCCATGACCATGCGAGGCATCCAGAACACCTTCCTGGTAGTCGTCCTGATTACCGGTATCGCAGGTTTCCTGGGTGTCCTCTTCGGTGGTCTGGCCGGCTACTACCGTGGCTGGGTAGAGGCCGTCATTATGCGCTTCACCGACATGATCATCATCATTCCCCTCATGCTTCTGACCGCTGTGCTCGGTAAGCTGGCCGGTAGCTACTTCACCGGCGTCTGGAACACCGTCATGTTCGGTGTTGTGGTGGGTCTGCTTTTCTGGTCTTCCCTAGCTCGTCTGGTGCGAGCAGAGTTCCTGACCCTGCGTGAACGGGAGTTCGTTGATGCCGCCCGCCTCGCCGGTGCCTCAGATATGCGGATCATCTTCAAGCACATCCTGCCCAACGCTATCGGTGTGGTCACCGTCAGTATCTCCCTGATGATGAGCTCCGCTATCTTGACCGAGACCGGCCTCTCTTACCTGGGCTTCGGCATTAAGGCTCCCGACTGGTCTCTAGGCTCTCTGATTTCAGCCAACCAGTCAGCCTTCGCCACCCGTCCCTGGCTCTTCTGGTTCCCGGGCCTCTTCATCCTGGCGATCTCCCTGGCCATTAACTTCGTGGGCGACGGCCTGCGTGATGCCTTTGACCCCAGGCAGAAGAAGTTCAACCCCAAGAAGGCTAAGGAGCGTACCGCCCACTCAGCCGAGAACGGCCTAGGGATTGACGGCAGCCAGCAGGCGTCCGTCCAGGTAAGCCCCTGGCAGGAGCAGGCTAAGAGCCAGCCAGCCAGCAAGAGCTCAAGCTAGCCGCCCTTAAAAGAAAGGCAGACGGTGGCCTGCCAGATTCAAGACCACCGTCTGCCCCTCATAAATCTATAGAGAAGCTAAACTCCCTCAAAGCCAGACCCCCAGTAGAAGCCAGCAAGAGCTGCTAGCAAGAGAGCTAGTAGGATGAGCAGGCCAGGAATATCCCAGTAGGACTGAACCTGGCCCTCCTTGTCTTCCAAGGCCCCAGCTTCTACCAGCTCCTGCCAGTAGCCCCGGATCACCAGGGCACTAGCCCCAGCAGCCGAGTTAGGAAGATCTGAGGTAGCCAGCCCTCCACCAGGCTTATAGCTGATGGCCGGAAGGTTATGGAGATCCTGACGGCTGGCATTTAGGGAAGCCAGCATGCCGCTAGCTGGCAGGGCAAAAACCTGGTAGCGCCGCTGAGGAGTCACCAAAGTCAGGTGGTATTTGGTGGATACATCAATGAGAGCAGCATAGGTGATTCGGTGCCAACACCCCGGATTCCTAATGAGGATGTCTTCCTCCCCCACTCTCAGGCTGGGCTGGCCTAAAAGGTAGTAGATTCCGTAGGCCAGGAAAAGAGGGCCCCAGGCGTAGGCCAGCAGGAGGCTGATTCCACCCATCAGTACCAGGGATAGGAGCGTACTGACCGCAAGAAGAAGCGCAAACCCCGTATAGAGGGTAGCGGTTCGGGTGCGGAAGGTAAGCGGGGGGTTCTGCAAATACTGGGACCTCATAGCCTCTAGCTTCTCTCAGGTCAGCTTGCTCAATCAAATAGACTTCTTATCAAGAACCAAAAGTTGGGATAAACCAATGCAGACTTCTAGTACTCAGAAGCCCGGCCAAGAGCCGGTCCTACAGGTCCGTGACCTGAGCGTCGACTTCGGTGTTGAACGCCAGTGGGTTCCAGCCGCAATGAACCTCAACTACGAGGTTTACCCCGGTGAGGTACTAGCCATTGTGGGTGAATCTGGCTCAGGTAAGTCAGTGTCTTCAATGGGTATGATTGGCCTCTTGCCCAAGAACGCCCGTGTCTCAGGGTCGGTCAAGCTCAACGGTCGAGAGCTGGTAGGCCTCTCTAACTCAGACCTGCTCAGTGTACGTGGTGAAGAGGTTGCTGTTATCTTCCAGGAACCGATGACCGCCATGAACCCGGTCATGACCGTAGGCGACCAGATCGTGGAGACCCTACGCCTGCACAAGGATATTTCCCCTGACCAGGCCAAGGAAGAAGCCATCAAGATGCTAGAGATGGTAGAGATGCCAGACCCGGTCAAGGCCTTCAACTCCTACCCCCACCAGATGTCTGGCGGTCAGCGGCAGCGAGCCATGATCGCCCAGTCCCTGTCGACTAACCCCAAGCTACTCATTGCTGATGAGCCCACAACAGCCCTGGACGTTACCGTCCAGGCAGAGATTCTGGAGCTCATGCGCAACCTGCAGAAGAAGCTGAACTCAGCCATCATCCTGATTACCCACGATATGGGTGTAGTAGCAGACCTGGCCGACCGGGTTGCTGTTATGCGCCGGGGCCAGATTGTAGAGACCGGGGATATTCAAGATATCTTTGCTAACCCTCAGCATGACTACACCAAGGCCCTGCTAGGTGCGGTGCTGCGCCTGGGTGGCGATGAGATTGATGTGAATGCCGCTATTGATGAGGCAGCTGAGAACATGCGTCCGGCAACCGCCCTGCTAGAGCAGGTGGCCCCCAAGCGCCAGGGGGAGGTTATCCTTTCGCTCAAGGACGTCGCCCTGGAGTACCCCAAGCAGGGGCGGATTGGCCCCTTTAGGGCTGTTAGCGGGGCCAATCTAGAGATCCGAGCCGGTGAGGTTCTGGGTCTAGTGGGTGAGTCTGGCTCTGGTAAGTCCACTATTGGCCGCGCTACGGTGGGCTTCCTGCAAGTAGCTGAGGGGCAGATGACGGTCTGTGGTGTAGATATGCGTAAGCCTAGCCGTAAGGACCTTGCTCAGGTTCGCAAGGACGTGGGTATGGTCTTCCAGGATCCTTCTTCTTCTCTTAACCCGCGTCTGCCTATCGGTGAGTCGATTGGTGAGCCCATGATGCTGGCCGGGGTTGCCAAGGGCGATGAGCTACAGAGGCGAATTGAGGAGCTACTGGACCGGGTGGAGCTGCCTCGCTCCTACCGTAACCGCTACCCCCATGAGCTTTCTGGTGGTCAGAAGCAGCGGGTGGGTATTGCCCGAGCCCTGTCTCTCAAGCCTAAACTGCTGATTGCGGACGAACCGACTAGCGCCCTGGATGTTTCGGTTCAGGCCCGCGTCCTGGAGCTTTTCCAGGAGCTGCAGGAAGAAATGGGTTTTGCCTGCCTCTTTGTCACCCACGACCTGGCTGTTATTGACGCCCTGGCCGACCGGATTGCGGTTATGCGTCGAGGCGAGATTGTGGAACAGGGCCCCCGTGAGCAGATTCTGCGTCACCCCCGTGAGGTGTACACTCAGCGTCTGCTGGCTGCTGTTCCTCTGCCTGACCCGGCTGCTCAGGCTGAGCGTCGCCAGCTACGGGCCAAGCTCCTTGAGGAGACCGGCCACGTCGTCAGCTAGTTCAAGCTAAAGAAGGGGCAGGTGGCCCGGTCTAGGAGAAATCTTAAGGCCGGACCCTGCCCCTTCTTATGCCCCTTTTTCTGGCAGGCTCCCCTAGTTCATGCGGTTGCGCCAGTTGGCGGGGCGTCCTGCCCGCTCGTCGCGCAGGGCCTGCAGATTCTGGGCGATCAGGGCTTCAGGGTTGACTGGGCGTCCACCAGCAGCATGCGGGGTGATAACCAGGTTAGGGGCTTCCCAGAGCGGATCGTCAGCCGGTAGGGGCTCAGTGGCAGTAACATCCAGGGCAGCACCAGCAATAGACCCCTGACGCAGGGCATCAGCCAGAGCAGCCTCGTCCACGGTAGAACCCCGGCCCACATTAACCAGGTAGGCGTGAGAAGGTAGCAGCTCCAGCTGGTGGGCGCCCAGGGCCTGATAGGTCTGCTCTGACTGGGGCAGGATCATGACCAGCAGGTCAGTCTCAGGTAGCACCTTGTCCAGGTCGCTCTCGGCCAGCACCGAGAAACCAGCCCGCTCCCCCGCACTGCGGGCAATACCGGTCACCTGGGCGCCAAAGGCCGCAAAGAGCCGGGCGGTTGCCTGGCCGATAGAACCAAAACCCCAGATGGTGACGCGGGCATCCAGCAGAGTGGTCAGCTGCCCCTGGGGGTGTAGCTCCTGCAGGCCTCCCAGTTCAGAGGCCCAATGCTTCTGGGCCTGATGGCCAGCCAGGGTGGGTAGAAAACGCACCAGGTTAAGGGAAAGAGCCAGGGCGTGCTCAGCCACGGTCAAAGAATGCAGACCAACACCAGAGGTAATGACTACCTCGGGCGCAAAACCGGCGGCCCGGGCCTGGTCGGGGCCAGCTAGCAGGGCCTGAACTAATCCCAGGTTTTGTAGGCGGGTGGCGGCGTCCCGTAGCTGCCAGTTGGCATTACCCCAGGCCACCAGGACGTCAGCGTCCTCATGCTGGGGGTCGATGGCTTCTCGGGGGTTGTAGGCTACGATCTGGTCTTCTGGGGCCAGGCCCAGTCGGTTGGTTTCCAGGCCAATACTGGTGGGTAGAAGAACCTTCATGGCTGTCTCCTGCTCTGCCCGTCCTTGGGCTTGCCGATAGGTGGTCTCCTGCCACTCTACCCTAAGAGTCCCAGAACACAGGCCCCTCACAAGCTCCGACGTCTGTCAGTAAACTAGTGGACATGAATCTTGGCCTGCCCTTCCTCAGCCTCTTAGATGCCCCCAACTGGGTCTCCCTCCTCTTCATCGTCGCAGACCTCATCATCCGCCTGACCGTCATCTTCTGGCTACCCTACAACCGCAAACCCGTGGTGGCCCTGGGCTGGCTTCTGGCCATCTTCTTCATCCCCTTTATCGGCCTGCTAGCCTTCCTCATCTTCGGCTCCAACCTGGTGCCCCGCCACCGCCGCAGCCGCCAGCGGGCCATGAACCAAATCATCAAGGACGCTATCGAAGGCGACGAGGCCGTCCTGGGCAGCCCCCAGCTCTCCGAGCCAGCCCGGGTTGCAGCCCACCTCAACTACCAGCTGGGTGCCCTGCCCCTGGTTGGCGGCAACAGCTTCGACCTGCGACCCGATAACAACGAAGCCCTACAGGAACTAGCCCAGCGCATCGACCAGGCCAAGGACTACGTCCACTTCGAGTTCTACATCACCGCCCTAGATGCCACCACCGAACCCCTCTGGGATGCCCTCATCCGAGCCCACCAGCGCGGGGTGGCCGTCCATGTTCTGATTGACCATATTGGTTCCCGTAAGTACCCCCGCTGGAAGGAGCTCCAGCAGCGACTGAACGAAGCCGGGGTACCCTGGCGGCTCATGCTGCCCCTCAAGCCCCTCAAGGGCCAGTGGCAGCGACCCGACCTACGCAACCACCGCAAGATTGTGGTCATTGACGGACAGCTGGCCTTCTCAGGCTCCCAGAACGCCATTGACCGCAGCTACAACCTCAAGGGCAACATCGAGAAGGGCCTAGCCTGGAAGGACCTCTCCTTCTTCTGCACCGGCCCCGTGGTTCAGCAGCTCAACGCGGTTTTCGTGTCAGACTGGTACGCCGAAACCAAGGAACTGCTCATTGACGAGATTGACTCCCAGGTGCTGGTCAACCTGGACAAGGCCAGCCTCAACCAGCGTCCCCTGGCCCAGGTGGTGCCCTCCGGCCCCGGTTTTGAGACCGAAAATAATCTGCGACTCATCAACCACCTGCTCTACAATGCTGAGCGGCGTATCCTGATCTGCTCCCCCTACTTCGTGCCGGAAGAAACCCTCCTGCAGGCCCTGACCAACATGGCCCTATCCGGTATTAAGGTAACCCTGATTGTCTGCGAGAAGGGTGACCAGTTCCTGCCCATTATGGGTCAGCGGTCTTACTATGAGCAGCTGCTCAAGGCTGGCGTGCGCATCCAGCAGTACCCCGGGCCGACCGTCCTGCACTCAAAGTTCATGGTGGTGGACGACGAGCTGACCTTTATCGGCTCTTCAAATATGGATCCCCGCTCCTTTGCCCTCAACTTTGAGGTGTCTAACTTTATTGTGGACGAGGATATGGTGCGGTCTTTGGACGCGATCGCCCAGGATTACATTTCTCGCTGCAAGGAGCTGCGCTACGACGAGTGGGTCAACCGGCCTAACCGGCAGAAGGTCATGGAGAACCTCTGCCGTCTCTGGAGTGCCCTGCTCTAAGCCCCTCCCCCAGTAAAACCTCCCCAAACTTGCAAAACCTCCAGAGGCTCCAGAGGTTTTGCAAGTTTGAGGAGGTCTCAGCAGCACCAGACCAAGAAACCTGGACGCCTGCCGGTCAAAAAGCCCAAAGACAGGCGTCCTGACGGGCTTAGCCTTATCCACAGCCCCCAGTAGTCTTTACCAACAGCCGGTGCTAGGGCCAGACTGACCCCATGGAAGAACTCTTTGCCCAGGTCAAGACCTCTGCCCAGTTATTCACAGAACAAGGGCTCAGCCCCTCAACTATCAGCCGACTCTGCTCCCGTGGCCGGCTCAGACGGATAGCCCGCAACACCTACGTAGACGCCCACATCTGGCAAGGCTGGAACCACAACACCCGCTTTCTAGCTCTACACGCCGGTTTTCTACTTAACTTCCCCAACTGCGTCCTGAGCCATAGCTCAGCGGCCCTCTGGTGGGGAGCGCCCCTGCTACAACAACCTGAGAAAATCTGGGTCAGCCACCCCTGAAAGAAGGCTCGCTCCCGTACCGGCGTTAGGGTATCTTCCGGACGTGAGCAGGTCTGTCAGCAGGCTCTTTTTTACCGGGGTGCTAGGCTGACTTCACCTCTGCAAACGGCCCTGGACTGTGCTTCTTCTCTGCCGCTTCTTGAAGCTCTCTGCATCATGGATTTCTTCCTTCACCAGAGGTCTTTCAGCGCCCAGCAGGTAGAAATAGCCCTACAAGACTACTCTGGCCAAGGCCGCCAGAGAGCCAGGCAGGTGGCTGAGCTGATGAGTGGTCTAGCGGAGTCGCCGGCGGAGACTATTGCCCGCTACCGGATTGCTTCTTGGGGGTTTAGCCCGCCTCAGGAACAGGGCCAGGTCAGAGTTGGCCACAGGGTCTATCGGGTTGATTTCTTGTGGGAAGAGTTCAAGGTCATCCTAGAAGTGGACGGCAGCATTAAGTATGACGGTCGCTTTGGGGATCCTGCCCAGGTGGTACGCCGGGAGAAACTGCGCCAGCGAGATTTAGAGCGGTTAGGCTACCGGGTGCTGCGAGTCATGTGGGATGACCTGACCCGTTTCCCTGAGAACCTGCAGTCTCTGCTCGTGCAGGCTGGCGTCCGCTAGCTCGCTCTAGAGTAAAACCTCCCCAAACTTGCAAAACCTCCAGAGGCTCCAGAGGTTTTGCAAGTTTGAGGAGGTCTCAGCGAAAGGCCCTAGCCCCTAGGAGGCTTCCACCCCAGCCTGCTCCAGGGCCAGCTTGAGGAAGTCCCTAGCCGGGGTGTCAGCAGCAGAAGGCTTACCCGCATAGGCCCCCCGGTACTTGGCCGCCGGGTGACGTTCGTCCACGTACTTGCGTCCCTCACCAAAGAGACTCTCACGCAGGGTAGAACCCTCATAGGCGGTGCGGTAGCGGCCCCGCTTCTGTAGCTCAGGAACCACGAACTCCACAAAGTCCTCAAAGGAGCCAGGAGAAACATGGTAGGCCAGGTTGATACCGTCCAGGCCGCCCTCGTCAATCCACTTTTCTAGCTCGTCAGCCACCGTCTGGGGTGAGCCAACCAGCACCGCCCCCATGCCACCGGTAGCGCAGTGCTCGGCAATATCGTGGCGGGTCCATTCCTTCTCCTGGTCCTGCAGGGTGAAGGGGGTCAGGAAGGACTGAATAGCAGCAGTTTCAACATACTTGAGGGCTTCGTCTTCCTCGAACTGGTCTAGGTCCAGGCCGCTCCAGCCGCCGATGATGCCCTGGGAGGCCTCCAGGTTCTGGTACTTGAGGTAGTCGGCGTACTTGGCCTGGGCCTTCTCGTCGGTCTCGTCAACCACCACCGAGAGCATGGCCAGGATCTTGACGTCATCCCGCTTGCGTCCGGCCTTCTCAGCCTCGTTGCGGATACGGTCGGTCAGAACCCGGGTCAGCTTGGGGCGCAGGGCCGTAATGAAGATAGCCTCAGCATGCTGACCCGAAAAAGCCTGCCCGCGGGATGAGGCCCCAGCCTGGAAAATGACGGGGGTGCGCTGGGGTGATGGCTCAGTCAGGGCAATGCCGGGCACCTGGAAGTACTTGCCCTTGTGCAGGATGGGGTGAACCTTGGAGGGGTCAGCGAAGATACCCTTTTCACGGTCGCGGGGTACCGAGCCGTCCTCCCAGGAACCCTCCCAGAGCTTGTAGCAGACGTCCAGGAACTCTTCTGCGATCTCATAGCGCTCATCGTGGTCAATCTGGGCGGGCAGGCCCTGGTTTTCAGCCGCCGACTGCAGGTAGGAGGTCACCACGTTGAAGCCCACCCGGCCCCCGGTCAGGTGGTCCAGGGTGGAGTAGGAGCGGGCCAGGGTGTAGGGCTGGTTGTAGGTGACGGCTGCGGTCACACCAAAGCCCAGGTGCTCAGTCACGGCAGCCATAGCTGAAATCTGCAGGAAGGGGTCACCCACCGGCACCTGGGCACCGTCCTTGAGGACGGGGGCAACCGAGTCCTTGTAGACGTCGTAGACGCCCACTACGTCGGCGATAAAGACCGCGTCAAAGAGGCCCTTTTCGCAGACCTTGGCCAGGTCGGTCCAGTATTTGATGGTGTTGTATTGGTCTGCCCGGTTGCGGGGGTGCCGCCAGAGGCCGAAGCTCTGGTGGCTGGTGGTGGTCATGTCGAAGGCGTTAACAACGATCCGCTTCTTCTCTGCCATTTTAGGGCCCTTTCTAGTGTGGCCCTCCACGCCCGTGCGGTCGGCGTCCTGCGGGAAGCGCCGTCACTCGCGGAGGTGGCGCCTGGTTGCGCCGTACTTGCATTTACTGCCAGATCCTCATCTGGGGCACCCTGCTACGGGAGAGGGTTGCCGCCCAGCTAGCCAGAGCTTGACGCTGGGACTCTTGATCTTGCTAACAGTCTAGGCAGGGGACGGCTAGCAGACCTAGCTTGGGGGCGAAAAAGTCACTTTATGAAGTTTGTTGCGCTCTGTGTCGCCGGCTGGGCCGTCATGAAGCGTCATAAACGTTAAAAAGGGTCACGCTTTAGCAGAAAACCGGATTCAGCCCCTAACCTGGGTAAAGATTTGTCCATCAGGAGCGATACGAGAGACCTGGCTCGACGACTATCGCAGCAACCACGCCTCGGCGCCGGTGCTACAGCCAGCGAACGATGGGAGCACCCCGTGACCTTCACCTACACCAACCCGGCTACCCCCACCCCCAACCCGGCCCTGATTTCGGATCAGGCCCGCATCGACTTCTGGGCCCGGCAGGCCCGAGACCGCCTGACCTGGGGCCGTCCCTTCAGCGACCGGAAGGCCCACAGCTTCTCCAAGCCCCAGAGCCTGGGGACGGACGAGCAGGGCATCGAGAACTTCACCGTCCCCGAAATTAAATGGTTTGAGGACGGCACCCTCAACGTGGCCTACAACTGCCTAGACCGCCATGTGGAGGCCGGACGCGGCGATAAGGTGGCCCTCTATTTTGAGGGTGAACCCGGCGACCGGCAGACCATCACCTACGCCCAGCTGCTCAGGCGGGTGGCCCAGGCTGCCCACGGCCTAGAAAAGCTGGGAGTAACCAAGGGCGACCGGGTAGTTATTTACCTGCCAGTCATTCCTGAGACCATTATTTTTACCCTGGCCTGCGCCCGAATCGGGGCTATCCATTCCCTGGTTTTTGGTGGTTTTTCGGCTGAGGCCCTGCGCTTCCGGGTGGAAGACACCGGGGCTAAGGTGCTGGTGACCACCGACGGGCAGAACCGCCGGGGCAAGGTCGTGCCGGTCAAGGCGATCGCTGATGAGGCCTGCTCGGGGGAGAACCAGATTGAGCACGTCATTGTGGTTGATCGGACCTCTACTAGCGCCCAGGAGCGGGCGGCTGTTCCCTGGACTCAGGGTCGAGACATCTGGTACCAGGACCTGATTGAGGGCCTGCCTGAAAGCCACGACTACCAGCTTTTTGAAGCTGAGACTCCCCTCTTCATTATTTACACCTCGGGCACCACCGGTAAGCCTAAGGGCCTGGTTCATACCTCGGCCGGCTACCTGACCCAGACGGCCTACACCCATGCCCTCCTCTTTGACCTGCTGCCCGAGTTTGAGGACGAGACCGGCGCCCGGCGGGTGGACGAGCTGGCTAGTGTCAACGACCTGGCCAAGGTGGAGGGAACCGTCCACTGGTGTACAGCAGATTTGGCCTGGGTGACGGCCCACACCTATGAGATTTATGGGCCCCTGCTCAACGGGGTCAGCCAGGTTATTTATGAGGGTACCCCCAATACGCCCAGTTTTGAACGGCATTTTGAGATTATTGAACGCTACGGGGTGACCAACTATTACACGGCTCCCACCCTGATTCGTTCCCTCATGGGGGCCTTCCCTCAGGGGCCTGAGCCGGGCAAGTTTGACCTGTCTTCGGTGCGGCTACTGGGGTCTGTGGGTGAGTCTATTAACCCTGAGGCCTGGCGCTGGCTACGAACCCATGTGGGCGGCGGTTCTGCTTCCTTCATTGACACCTGGTGGCAGTCTGAGACCGGTTCTGCGGTCTGTTCGCCCCGGCCCCATGACGCCCAGTTCGCCCCGGCGGGAACCTTCCCCGAGGGTACGCCCCACACCACCCCTAAGCCTGGTTGCGCTAACCGTCCTATCCCGGGGGTTTCTGTGCGGGTGGTGGACGAGGCCGGCCAACCGGTTGCCCCGGGCGTCCAGGGCTTTATTGTGGTCGATAAGATTGGGCCCTCCATGGCCCGGACGGTCTGGGGTAACCCCGCCCGTTACCTGGATTCTTACTGGCGGCACTATGGCGAGCGCGGTTGGTTCTTGGCTGGGGACGGGGCCAAGCTGGACGAGGAGGGCAGCGTCTATATTCTGGGCCGGATTGATGACGTCATTAATATTTCGGGTCACCGCCTATCAACCATTGAGATTGAGTCTGCCCTGGTGACGCATGAGGCTGTGGTTGAGGCCGGGGTCTGCCCGGTGGAGGATGATTTGACGGGGCATCAGGCGGTTGCCTATGTGACCCTGTCTGAGGCTGGCCGGGCCTTGAGTGCCGACGAGTTGAGGGCTGTGCTGACGGAGCATGTTCGCCGGGAGATCGGGCCGATTGCTAAGCCTAAGGACGTGGTGGCGGTGGCTGATATTCCTAAGACCCGGTCGGGGAAGATCACTCGCCGCCTGCTGGGTCAGCTCTATCAGGGGCAGGAGTTGGGGGATTGTTCTTCCTTGCAGAATGAGGAGGCCCTGGGGGCTATTGCCCGGGTGCTGGCTGGACGCTAGCCTGGGCTGCCGGTCCAGCCTAAGAGACAGGACAGCCTAGAATAGAGGTCATGTCAGACAGCAAGCAGACCTCACAGGTGAGATAGTCCCATGTTGCCTCTGGATTTTGACCCGCAAACCTGGTTTCGGCTGATTGATGTGGCCGCTATTGTCACTAATGGCCTGCTGGGTGGTGCTGTTGCCCGGGCCCACCGCCTAGATATTGTTGGTTTCATTATTTTTTCGGTGGTCACGGCTATGGGGGGCGGCATTATCCGGGATGTTCTGCTCAATAATGGTCTGCCGGTGGCCCTGACTGACAGCTACTACTGGGTGGCTGCCCTCTTCTCGGCGGCCCTGGCCTATCTCATGGATTTTGGTTCCCGCTGGGCTGACCGAACCCTGCTGGTGGCTGACTTTTTGGGCATGGGCTGCTGGACGGCAACCGGCACCATTAAGGCCCTGTCCTTGGGCTTGCACTGGCTACCGGCTATTGCCTTGGGTGTGGTGACGGCGGTGGGTGGTGGGGCCCTGCGTGACATCATGGTCAACCGGGTTCCGGCCATCCTGGGTGGTAGTCCCCTCTATGCGACGGTGGCCTTTGTGGGGGCTGCGGAGGTGGCTCTCTGTGTGACGCTCTGGAATCAGCAGGTGCTGGGTATGGCCCTGTCTATTGTGTCTTGCCTGGTGATGGGCCTGTTGGCTCGCTGGCGTAAGTGGCAGCTGCCGGAGCCTGTTCAGCTCAAGGTTCCGCGTCCTCGCCTGGCCTGGGGACGCCGCCGGGCAGACCAGGCCCAGCAGCCCTGGGTGCCTGGTGACCCCCTGACCCAGGAGATGCGGGTTATTGATGAGGAGACAGCCCGCGCCCACCGGGAGGGAGGTCTCTAGGGTTCAGTCTCAGGGAAGAAGTATAAAAAAGTATAAAAAGTATAAAAAAGTATAAAATCAGAGTATGAGCAACCCATTCTCTCCCTCTTTCGGAGCTACTCCTCCCAAGCTATTCGGCCGTTCAAAGGAGCTAGCAAGCTTCAAAGAAGCCCTGCAGGAAGGTCCTGGCAGTCCAGGCCGGGCCATGCTCTTCACCGGTGCGCGCGGTATGGGAAAAACCGTGCTACTCAACGAAATCGAAAATATTGCTCGTGACCACGGCTGGGAAACGATTTCTGAAACAGCGACCCCTGGGGTGGCACAACGGCTCAAGGAAACTTATCTCCCGCTGGCCCTAGAAGCCTGGCAGCAAAACAAGCCGAAAAGCCATATCACCTCTGTAACGGTCTCTGGGGTAGGCAGTATCAGCCGCAGTATCCAAGAAGAAAAGCCTATTCCCCCTACTCTACGAATCCTTCTGAGTAATTTCCTCGATGTTCTAGAGGAAAATGGGGCTGGCCTTCTTATCACTCTGGATGAAGTCCACCGAGACCACATCGAAGACTTACGCGAAATAGCAACCGCCATCCAGCACCTCTTCCGCGAGGGTCGTCAAATTATGTTTGTTGCGGCTGGTCTGCCCCATGCTATCCATGACCTCCTCAACGACAATATTTTGACCTTTTTACGGCGAGCAGAACGTTACTCTCTAGGTTTGCTTTCACCGCAGACCAGTCGGGCTTCTCTTGCTGAAACCTTTGAAGAAGCAGGAAAATCTATTCTGCCAGAGGCTCTAGAACTTGCTGTGTCTAGCTCTCGAGGCTACCCTTACCTGGTTCAGCTCCTGGGCTACCATGCTTGGAGACTTGCTAGAGAGTCAGGGCAGATAAATTCAGAAATAATGCAAGAAGCAGCAGAGACTGCACGTTCTAAGATGACCTATCTGGTTCATGAACCTGCCTTGTCTACGCTTTCGCAAGGGGATCTGAATTTTTTGAGGGCCATGGCCCAAGATAAAACAGAAAGCAAAATCGCCGATATAGCTG
The DNA here is from genome assembly GCA_002492045.1 of Micrococcaceae bacterium UBA7136. Taxonomy (GTDB): domain Bacteria; phylum Actinomycetota; class Actinomycetes; order Actinomycetales; family Micrococcaceae; genus Rothia. Next base: position 6,308 of record DKXC01000095.1, on the reverse strand, counting down.
AGCGACTTGGTAAAACTGTTCAGGAGATTAGCGTTTACCGACGTCGGCTCCTGAAAGCAGAGGTTATCGCAGCAACAGGCCACGGAAGACTTTCTTTTGTCCTGCCCTATATGCAGGAGTTTGTTGCTAACGAGCTCGAAGAGTAAGGTGCCTTCCTTACCCGAGAATCCCCCTTCTTTTCTCTCAAGGCCTTGAGAAAATCCAAGGGTCAAGAGAGAAACAAGGGGGAGTCTTAAGCTCCCACCGGAGGGAAGCCAGAAAAGAAGCCCTAAATCCGGTAGTCGGTCATCTCGAAGATCTGCAAGAAACGCCGGATCCGCTCGTTGGTCGAGTCAAAGAAAGCCTCTGGTGCGCCGTCGTAGAGCACCGAGCCGCCTTCCAAGAAGACAATCCGGTCGGCTACCCGGCGGGCAAAGGCCATATTGTGGGTGACCACCACCAGGGACCGCTTCTCCTGCGCCAAATCAATCAGCACCCGAATCACTTCGGCCTCCAGCTCAGGATCCAGGGCGCTGGTAGGCTCATCGAAGAGCAGGTAGTCGGGTGATACGGCCAGGGCCCGGGCGATAGCCAC
>DKXC01000095.1:0-5434 GCA_002492045.1 Micrococcaceae bacterium UBA7136 | reverse complement strand
GCCACCCGCTGCTGCTGGCCACCCGAGAGATTATCCGGGTAGGCGTCCGCCTTAGCACCCAGCCCCACCTTCTCAAGCAGTTCAGCGGCCAGGCGCTTGGCCTCGTCCTTACCCATCTTGCCGTTGAGGACGGGGGCCAGGGCCACATTCTGGGCTGCCGTGTAGTGGGGAAAAAGGTTAAAACCCTGAAAGACCATAGCCGAGTGCTGGCGGATAGACCGCACCTGGCTCTCGCTCAGGGGGCTGCCAAAGGTCACCGAGTCGCCCTCGATAGACAGGGTACCGACCTCGGGGGTTTCAAGCAGGTTGAGGCAGCGCAGCAGGGTGGACTTGCCCGAGCCTGAAGGCCCCAAGATCACCGTGGTTTCTCCGCTCTCAAACTGTAGGGAGACGTCCTTGAGGATGGTGTTGTCACCAAAGCTCTTGGTCAGGTTGGTCAGGCTAAGCATTGGCGGTCCTTACGTAGCGGCTGGTGCGCTTCTCTAGGTAGCGCTGGGCCAGGGAAAGCAGGGTGAAAATGACCAGGTAGATGGCGGCTACCTCCAGGTACATGGCCAGGGGCTCAAAGGTGCGGGCGGCCACCTGGCGGCCAGCCTGGAAGAGGTCCACCATAGAGATCACCGAGACCAGGGAGGTGCCCTTGACCAGGTCAATCAGGTCGTTGCCCAAGGGCGGTAGGGCGATCCGGGTGGCCTGGGGTATGACCACGTGCCGCAGGGTTTGTAGCTTGGTGAAGTTGAGGGTGCGGGCCGCCTCAAACTGGCCGCGGGGAATAGAAGCGTAGGCTGACCGGAAGGTCTCAGCCACGTAGGCCCCCGTGTTGAGGCTAAGGGCGATAATAGCTGCCGGCCAGGTGTCTAGGGTCAGGCCCAGGCGGGGTAGGCCGTAGAAGATGAGGAAGAGCTGAACCAGCAGGGGCGTACCACGGAAGAACCAGACAAAGCCGGTAGCTAACCAGTTGAGGGGGTTGTAGGGCCCCAGGTTGCGGGCGGCAGAGGCCAGCAGGCCAATGATGAGGGCCAGCAGAAAGGAGATCAGAGTCAGGGGGATGGTCACCTGGAGGGTGGCCGTCAGCAGGGAGGGCAGGGACTGGGCCCAGAGTTCGAGGTAGCGTTCCATGGTTTTCAGGTTTCTTAGGGTGCCTTACCCCCGGACGCTGGGGTGTGGTGGTTCAGTCAGCGTCCGGGGGCTTGGCGGTCTTAGGGGCAGCTTAAGCAGTCTGCTGGGGGCTGAGGTCTACACCCACGTACTTCTCGTAGATGGCCTTGAAATCGCCATTTTCTAGGTGCTTGACGATGGAGTCGTTGATGGCCTCCTGCAGGCTGCTAGCACCCTTAGGCATGAGGATGGAAGCAGTCGAAGGCTCACCCAGAATACCGTCTAGCAGGCGGATGGGGGCATCGGGGTGCTGCTGCTGGTAGTAGGCGAAGGTGACTGCGTCGTTGCCGCAGGCGTCCACCCGGCCGGTCAGAACCTGCTCAATAGCCTCGTCGAAGCCGGTGACGATGGTCATCTGGGCGCCAGCTTCTTCTAGCAGGGTGCGGAAGTTAGAGGTCTCGGAGGAGGCTGCGGTGGCGCCCTTCAGGTCTTCTACCTTTTGCAGGGAGGAGCTTTCCAGGACGGCTACCTTACCCTCAGAGGCAACGTAGGGCTTGGAGAAGTCGTACTTGGCCCGGCGTTCTTCGGTGGCAGAAACATTGTTGATGACGATGTCGTAACGGTCAGCGTCTACACCGGCAATCAGGGAGTCCCACTGGGTTTCGATGTATTCGGCTTTTACGCCCAGGTCGGCGGCGATCAGGTCGGCGATTTCCTTTTCCATGCCTACCAGTTCACCGGCTTCATTGTGGTAGTTCCAGGGGGCGAAGGTGCCCTCGAAGCCTACCCGGATCTTGCCGGAGTCCTTGATGGCCTGGAGCTTGTCGGCGGCAGCGCTGGTGCTGCTGCCCGTGGAGGAGGAGCCACCGCAGGCAGCTAGGGCGAGGGCAAGGGCTGAGGCGCCGGTGGCGGCCAGGGCGGTACGACGGTTAATTTTCTGCATGGTTCTCTCTTTCCTGTGGCAGGGGTGGATTCTTTGGGGGTTTCGGACGGACGCTGGCTTCTTTAGGCGGCGTCCAGGGCGGTGAGTAGGTCAGCCTTGAGGTCTTCTAGGTCTTCAATGCCAACAGCTACCCGCACCAGGCGGTCGCCCAGGCCGGAGGCTTCCTTGTCGTCCTGGGAATAGGCGCCCTGGGTCATGCTGGTGGGTAGGCAGACCAGTGACTCAATACCACCCAGGGAGACAGCGAAGGTGAAGACCTTGAGGGCGTCCAGGAAGGGCTTCATCTGGTAGCCCTCCTTGAGGGTGAAGGAGAAGAGAGAGCCCTTACCGCGGGCCTGCTGGGCCTGGATTTCAGCTTCTTGGGCGCTGTAGGAGCCGGGGTAGTAGATGGTGTCAACGGCCGGGTGGTCGGCCAGGGCCTGGATCAGGGCCTGAGCGTTGGACTGTTGGCGGTCCATGCGCAGGGCCAGGGTCTTGACGTTCTGCAGCAGGCGGTAGGAGTCGATGGGTGAGAGGACGCCACCAGAGATCAGCTGGGCCTTGAAGAGCTGGTCGGCTAGTTGCGGGTCATTGGTGCTGGCGACGCCTGCCAGTAGGTCGCCGTGGCCGGCCAGGTACTTGGTGGCTGACTGAACAACGATGTCGGCGCCCAGTTCTAGGGGCTTTTGCAGGTAGGGGGTCATGAGGGTGTTGTCTACGACTACCAGGGCACCGTGGCGGTGGGCCAGGTCGGCTACCTTTTTGATGTCGGTGACCCGCAGGGTGGGGTTAGAGGGGGTTTCCAGGAAGACCATGCCCACCTTTTTGCCTTCAAAGTCGGCGTCGGTCAGGGTGGAGAGGTCTTGAACAAGCTGGGTTTGGACGCCGCGTTTGGGCAGTTCGATGGTGGCGAAACGGTAGTTGCCACCGTAGACCGGCATGCCCATGATGAGGGTCTGGCCCTGTTCTAGGATGCCCATGGCTGCTGCGGTGGCGCCCATACCGGAGGCGTAGAGGAAGGCCTGCTGGGCACCTTCAATGGCGGCTAGGGTGGTTTCGGCCTTGGAGCGGGTGGGGTTGCCGCCGCGCTGGTATTCGTAGGGGCCTTCGGTGCCGTCGGTGGGCTGGCCGAAGGTTGAGGCAGTGTAGATGGGTGGGACGACGGCCTGTTCTTCGTTGAAGTGGACGGCATGGATGGCCTGGGTGGTAAAGCCTGTCATGGGTGGTTCCTTTCTTGGGGGCGGACTTACCCTATAGAGCCTATACCGCTGGGGGCTGTGCCAAAGAATTATTGTTACGCAATTGTTACGACATCGACCCTGGTTCGCTGAGGGCGTTTTTTGGGTTGGTCTGGGCATGCAAAAAACCCACCCTCGCTAGTCGCGGGGTGGGTATCTGCTTTTACCTGCTTGGCTGGGTTAGAGCCGGGGCCTCTTTAGCTGTTGTAGCCTGCGGGGGATACAAAGATGGGTGCGGAGGCGGTGGGCAGGTTGACGGAGAAGATGGTGGTGCCGATACCGTTCCAGCCACCGTGGACAGCCTGGCCGTTGCCGATGTAAACGGCGATGTGCTGCTGACCGAAGCCGTTGGACTGGTAGAGAACCAGGTCACCGGGCTGGGGGTTGGAGGTAACGGTGCCCAGACGCATGTAGTCCATGGGCCAACCGTGGAAGTTGATGCCAGCGGCACGCAGGGAGTTGGTGGCCAGCATGGTGCAGTCGGTCTGGGCGTTGACGGCGGCAGCGGCACGGGCAGCTGCTACGACAGCGTCACGCTTGGTCTGGTTGGTGGCGCTGAAGAGAGCGGGCTCAGCAGCGGCGGGGGCAGGAGCAGCTGCCTGTACCTGGGGTGCAGGGGCAGGTGCTTCCTGAACAGCAGGAGCTGCGGGTGCAGGGGCGGCTGCCTGTACCTGGGGTGCAGGGGCGGGTGCTTCCTGAACAGCAGGAGCTGCGGGAGCAGGAGCAGCCTCGACAACCTCAACAGTGGAGGCCTGGACGCTTACCTGGGTTTCCTCGACGGGAGCAGGTGCTGCTTCTTCAAGAGCGGGTGCCTCTTCGGCGGGTGCTTCTTCAAGAGCGGGTGCCTCTTCGGCGGGTGCTTCTACGACTGCCTCTTCAACGAGGGGAGCGGGCGCTTCTTCGGCAGGGGCAGCTTCTTCTACTACCTCTACTGCGGGGGTTGCTTCAACCGGCTTTTCGGGAGCAACAATGTAGGCGGGGACGCCCCAGAGGGCAATCTGACCCTTGCCTTCGGAGGCAAAGGACTTGAGGGCGGGGGCGGAGACCAGTGCACCGTTGTCTACGGTGGTCTGAGGGGCTTCCTTCTCGGCTGCGTTTGCTGCTGCAAAGACAGCACCGGAGATCATGACTCCTACTGCACCAACTGAGAGTGAACGACGCATTCTTGTGTGTACCTTTCGTTTCTTCGTGAGGCAGGCGCTCTGTGTGTGGGGCAGAGTGCCGCTCGGAGGTTTGCTCTTGCTGGCGAGCGCTCCCCCTTGCTTCCCTTGGAAGCTGATTGGACTGTAACAGCCTATAACGATTTGGTAACGATGTATACCGAATCGTGACTTTTTTCCACCCTCACCCCCTGCAAAAGTGGGGACAAGGCAGCTAGACCAGCCCCCGAGTTTCAGCATTTCACCTAGTCAGAACCTATTTTACTGAAAGTCTCAAGTCTTACTTGAAAGTCTTTATTTTTCTGTAACTTTCCGCCTCAAACCGTGTCGCTTGGGGCCAAAATAGGGACACCCCAGCCACTTTCCCGCCTTTAAAGAGCTAGCACCCCGGAACCAACCCAGGGTGCTTTAACTCTGTATTTACTTTGTCTGGCCGATGCCCTATTCAGCCTGACCCCAGAAGGCGTCCTCCTGGGCGGGATCACTCGAGAAGAGCTTGACCTCAACGACCTTGCCGCCGCGGACGGTCATGAGGTCGATGCCATCCTGGTCAAGGGTGGCGCCCTCACGCTGTCCAGAGAAGTGGACGGGGACGGCCACCGTGTCACCGTTGACCATGAGGGGGCCAGTAACCTCCAGCTTGAAGCTGCCCTGGCTGACTTCCATCATTCCACCAATCATGGCGCCGACAGCTTCGGGACCCTGCTTAATACCGCTAAAGCGGTTGGCGCCGGGCTGATGCCAGATAATGTTGGCATCGAAGGCTGCCATAACATCGGGGATTCGGCCTTCTGCCAGGGCCTGGAAGTAGCTTTCAACAACCTGTACGGGGCTGGGGGTAGTCATAATTCTCCTTGTATTGCTTTCTTATTGATAGCAATAACTTTATGCCCGGCCCAGCCACTTACTTCAAGGTAACTTTTAGGCCCCCAAAGATGACTTACAGCACCCTAAGTCTTCCTTGTCTTATGAGACAAAAGCACCCCAGGCACCGGGTCTGGGGCACTATGGTCAGA
>DKXC01000084.1 GCA_002492045.1 Micrococcaceae bacterium UBA7136 | reverse complement strand
CAGGTATTCTCCGGCCTCCAGGGCCAGGTTAAGGTCTTCCCAGAGGGTTCGGGGGCCAAAGGAGAGCTTACCTCCCCTAATCTCTAGGGGTTGGGCTGGGTGTGAGGGGGAGGTTTGCATGGCTCCTAGGCTCGGGTTTCTTCGATTGCGCTGATGTTATCGCCCATCCAGGTCAGGTAGTCCTTACCCTCAGGCAGGGTCTCGGTGAAGGAGACTGCTGGCAGGGAGGCTTCCTGGGCAAAGGAACGAATTTCTTCGGTCTGCTTGGTCTGGGTCTGTTCGTTGAAGGCCAAGAGTCGGGCCTGGCCGCTGGAGATGACGTCCTTGGTTTCCTGCATGGTCAGGGGGGCGATGTCGCTCTCTGAATCAACGGCTGCCAGCAGGTCGCTGGGGGTGATATCGGCCAGGCCGGCGTCCTCCAGCAGGTAGGCGGAGACGGATTCAGTGGCCAGGTACTTGCCTTCCTGGTCGGCTAGTGCGGTCAGACGGTCCTTGAGCCCCTGGAGTTTCTGCCGGTAGTCGGCGGCCCGCTTGCTGTAGTCGCTGGCCCCTTGAGGGTCTAGCTCGCTTAGCTTTTGGGCTAGCTGGTCAACCAGTTTCTGCATGCTGTCAATGTCGTACCAGACGTGCTCATTGTAGCTGTGGACGTGGTTGTGGTCGGAGTGGTCACCACTGTGCTCTTCTGCCATATGGTCCAGATCTTCCTGACTGAAGAGGCCAGAAACCTCTACCGCCTTGAGGACGGTCTGGTCTTGGTTGTCGCTTCCGGCCATTTCTTCCAGGAAGTGGTCGTAGCCGCCCCCGTTGACCAGCACCAGCTTGGCGTCCTTGACGGTGAGGCGGTCCTGGCTGCTAGCTTCGTAGGAGTGGGGGTCAACGGCGGTAGAGGAGATGATGGGTTGCACCTCTACCCGGTCTCCGGCGACGGCTGTGACCAAATCTGCGTAGACGTCGGTGGTGGTGACCACCTTAAGCTGGCCTTCTGCTGAGCTGGAGTGAGAGCCAGCGCCGCAGCCGGTCAGCAGCAGGCTGGCTAGGGTCAGGCTGGTCAAGGCTAGGGTGCTTTTTTTCATGGCCTTCTTGTCTTTGCTTCTTGAGGACGCGATTCTTTCCCACCCTAGCCCACTTGCGAACGGTTCGCAAATAGCCCAGCCTGCTAGCCTAGCCCTCATCCCCCTGACGGGAAGCCTCCCGGCGGCGAACCTGCTCCTGGGTAGTGTCCTTAATTTCACCCACCAGCTCCTCCAACACATCCTCCAAGAAAAGGACACCCAGGCTCTTACCCCCGGCATCCAGCACCTGGGAAACATGAACCCGCTTGCGCTGCATGACCGCCAGGGCGTCATCAATCTCAGTCTCAGGCTTAACCACCGACATCTGCCGCAGCTTATTCCAGGGCAGGGGGGAGCTGACATCCTCAGCCTGGTAGACCAGGGCGTCCTTAATATGCAGGTAGCCCAGGTAGGTGCCATCGGCAGGATCCCGCATCACAAAACGGGAGTAACCGGTCTGAGCCACAGCCTTCTCTAGGTCAGCCGGGGTGCAGGGGAAGGTCAGGGTCACCAGCTTATCGCTGGGCACCATAATGTCTCGTACGGTCTTAGAACTAAAGGAGAGGGCACCAGAGAGCACACCGGAATCGTCCTCAACCATCCCCTCAGCCTGAGACTGGGCCACGATGTTTTGCAGCTCATCCAGGGTGAAGCTGGAAGCCACCTCATCCTTGGGCTCCACCTTGAGCAGGCGGAGAATATGGTCGGCCAACCAGTTGAGCAAGCCCACCGGGTGACGGAAAATCCGGGAGACAGCCACCAGGGGCGGGGCAATCCAGAGGGCTACCCCCTGGGCTGCCAGGGAGACAGCCATATTCTTAGGCACCATCTCGCCAAAGATAACGTGCAGGTAGGTGACCAGAATCAGAGCAAAGGCAAAACCGGCAGCGCTGGCCAGCTCGTAGGGAATACCCAGCCGCTCCAGGGGGCCAGAAACCAGGTGGTGGAGGGCCGGCTCAGAGACATTCAGAATCAGCAGGGAGGCAATGGTAATGCCCAGCTGGCAGGTGGCCAGCATGAGGGAGACATTCTCAAGGGCATAAAGAACCGACTGGGCCCGCTTATTACCCTCCTGGGCCAGGGGCTCAATCTGCGAGCGCCGGGTGGACATAATGGCAAATTCACCAGCCACAAAGAAGGCATTGACGGCCAGGAGAACAAAGAGCAAGGCAATAGCTAACCAGTCGTTCATGCGCTTTCCTTTCCGGTCTCGGTCTCTTCTGTGGGGCTGGGGATGAAGCGGAGGGAATCAACCCGGCGCTGTTCCATTTTTTCGACCCGCAGGACGCCGCCCTCTACCGGGACGGTATCGCCTACTTCGGGGATGCGTCCTAGCCGGTCCATCATGAAGCCGCCCATGGTTTCGTAGGCGGGGTCTTCTTCGACTTCAAGGCCGCTGATTTGGTCGGCTACTTCGTCGGGCCGCATGAGCCCTGAGAAGATGTAGTCACCGGAGCGAACCTTGCGGGGGGTTTCGTCTTGGGTGCGGGGGTCGTGTTCGTCGGAGACTTCGCCGACGATTTCTTCGACCAGGTCTTCCAGGGTGGTGATACCGGCGGTGCCGCCGTATTCGTCCAGGACCACGGCCAGCTGCAGGGCCCCTTGGCGTAGCTGAATGAGTAGGGAGTCTAGGGCTACGGTTTCAGGCACCTGTAGGACTTCTTCCATGAGGGTGCCTGCTTCCAGGACCTCTCGTTTGTCGGCTGGTAGGGCGATGGCTTTTTTGATGTGGATGACGCCGACGATATTGTCTTGGTCTTCCCGGTAGAGGGGGAAGCGGGAATGGCCGGTTGAGCGGGCCAGGTCGATGACCTGGGCGACGGGGGCGGTGTCGGGCAGCATGGTGACCTTGCGGCGGGGGGTCATGACGTCAGCTGCGGCTTTGTCGGCAAAGGAGAGGGTTTTGTCGACAAAGCGGGCTGTGTCTGAGTCCAGGGTGCCCAAATCCGCTGAGCGGCGGACCATGGAGGAAAGTTCTTCGGGCGAGCGGGCGGCAGAGAGCTCTTCCTTGGCTTCCATACCGAAGCGACCCAGGACCCAGTTGGCGCTGCCGTTGGCGGTGCGGACGATGGGGCCCATGATGCGGGTAAAAATTAGCTGGGCAGGGGCCAGGGTGCGGGCTACCCGGTAGGGTTCGGCGATGGCCAGGTTTTTGGGCACTAGCTCGCCGACAATCATGGAGAGCAGGGTGGCGATTCCCATGGAGAAGATCAGGGTCAGGGCCGAGCTGATGCCGGTGGGCAGACCCCAGGAGGCGATGGTCTCACCGGCCAGGGAGTTGATGGCTGAGTCTAGGGTGTAGCCGGTTAGGAGGGTGGTGATGGTGATGCCCAGCTGGCAACTGGAGAGCTGGGTGGAGAGGGATTTGAGGCAGGTAAGGACCTTATTGCCGGCGGCGTCACCCCGGTCAATTTCTTGTTGGACCTTGGCTTGGTCTAGGGCAACCAGGGAGAATTCAACGGCGACGAAGAAGCCTGTCCCTAGAATCAGGGCCAGGCCGATGATGAGTAGGAGCCATTCCATCTTTTAGGCTCTCCCCCCAAACTGGGGCGGGTGGTTGATGCTTGTGCTGGGCCCCGCGCAGTTTGGGGGGCTAAAACTAGAGGTTTCGTCCATAGTGGCTTTCATTCTAGCGAAGTTGTCAGGAGGGATGAGAAGAAGTTCAGTCTGGGAGAAAAATGAGACACACCCGACTGCGGCTAGACAGAGG
>DKXC01000049.1:3234-4287 GCA_002492045.1 Micrococcaceae bacterium UBA7136 | reverse complement strand
AGGTTCCAGTCCTGATAGCAGGGCTGGAACCTTCTTTCTATATGCTGGCCCAGTTCTGAGCTAGCCAGTCCTGGAAAGCTTCCAGCTCTCGGGCCTGATCGAGGAGACCGCTCAGGCCTTCAAGGGCTAGCTCCTGCCGGGGCGTAACCTCCAGCCTGAAACGACTGCCGTTGGTCAGCTCCAGCTCAAAGGTGTGCTGCCCTGTGGCAATCAGCCCGATGGCATTGGTGTTATCGACTGAGCTGGGAGTACCAGCCGGGGCCAGGGGAGAGAGACTCAGGGGAACGATGACCAGTTCCAGGGGCTGCTGCCGGTAACCCACAAGAAAGTGGGCCTGGTCTGCCTCCTGGTGAGCGGCCAAGGCAGAAGTAGGGTAGTGGGCCCAGCCTGAGGCCAGCAGAAGGCGGTAGGCGCCGAAATTCATAATCTGCTGGTCAAATACCTGGTGGAGGGCCGCAAGGATCTTCTGACTCTGGTCTTGGCTCATGGCTCCTCAGTCTAAGGGCCTAGTTGGGAAGAGAAGTCAAAAATTACCTTTTGTGACTTTATGAACCGACATTTTTTCATATAGCGAGATGGGCTTGTTTTTGCCCACAGCCCTGCCTATAGTTGAGAACTATGACACAAACACAGCAGTTCACCAGCATTCTAGTGGTGATTCTCTCCTAGGAGGGCATCACACGATTACTGCTGTCGTCACAGAGTGTGTACCCTTCGTCCTCACGTCAGGCGGAGGGTTTTTTTATAGGCAAAAACGATGAGGGGGAAAATCCCATGAACCCGGCAGGAATGGAGAACCAGACCAGCCAGCAGCCCGCAGAGCGCATGACCGGTTCCCAGGCCATCGTCCGCTCCCTGGAAGAACTGGGCGTCACCGATGTCTTTGGCCTGCCTGGCGGAGCCATCCTACCTACCTATGATCCCCTACTGGACTCCCAGAAGCTACGCCACATCCTGGTTCGCCACGAACAGGGGGCAGGCCACGCCGCCGAAGGCTATGCCGTCTCCACCGGCAAGGTTGGCGTTGCAATCGCCACCTCCGGCCCCGGCGCC
>DKXC01000049.1:640-2926 GCA_002492045.1 Micrococcaceae bacterium UBA7136 | reverse complement strand
GCCACCTCCGGCCCCGGCGCCACCAACCTACTAACCGCCATCGCCGACGCCAACATGGACTCCGTCCCCCTGGTCTGCATCACCGGCCAGGTCGCCTCCGGGGTATTGGGCACCGACGCCTTCCAGGAAGCTGACGTTGTTGGCATGACCATGCCCGTCACCAAGCACTCCTACATGGTGCGCGACGCTAAAGACATCCCCGCCGCCATCGCCCGGGCCTACTACCTGGCCGGAAGCGGCCGCCCCGGCCCCGTCCTGGTTGATATCACCAAGGACGCCCAGGTAGGGGAACTAGACTTCTCCTGGCCCCCCGCCGACTTTAAGCCTCGTGGCTACCAGCCGGCCAGCACTGCTGCTGACCAGGATCTAGAAGCAGCCGCCCAGCTGCTGCTGAGCTCCACCAAGCCCGTCCTCTACGTAGGTGGCGGCCTGGTACGCTCCGGTGCTTCTGCTGATTTTGCCGCCCTGGCTAAGCTGACCGGTGCCCCCGTTGTCACCACCCTCAACGCCCGCGGTGCCTTCCCCGACTCTGACCCCCAAAACCTGGGCATGCCCGGCATGCACGGCACCGTCCCCGCCGTAACCGCCATGCAGAAGGCCGACCTGCTGGTAGCCCTGGGCGCCCGCTTTGACGACCGAGTCACCGGCCTGCTGGAAACCTTCGCCCCCGAGGCTAAGATTATCCACATTGATATTGATCCGGCCGAACTGTCCAAGATCCGCCCGGCCGATGTTGCTATCGCCGGTGACCTGGCCCAGGTTCTGCCTCAGCTACGTGAACTGCTTGAAACCAAGTACGCCGACCAGCTACCCAACCTGGGCCCCTGGTGGCAGCAGCTAAGGCAGCTCCAAGAAACCTACCCCCTAGGCTACGGCCCCACCTCCGACGGCCTGGGCTCACCCGAATACGTCATTGAGAAACTGAGCCAGATGAGCGGCCCCGACGCCTACTACGTCACCGGCGTTGGCCAGCACCAGATGTGGAGCGCCCAGTACATTGGCAACGAAAAGCCCCGCCACTTCGTCACCTCCTCCGGCCTAGGCACCATGGGCTTTGCCGTTCCCGCAGCCATGGGCGTCAAGGTAGCTAACCCCGATGCCCTGGTCTGGGCTATCGACGGGGACGGCTGCTTCCAAATGACTAACCAGGAGCTAGCCACCTGCGTCCAGAACAATATCCCCATCAAGGTTGCCCTCATTAACAACTCTTCTTTGGGTATGGTCCGCCAGTGGCAGAACCTCTTCTACGACGGCCGCTACTCCAACACCTCCCTAGGAACCGGCATGGGCACCGCCCGCATCCCCGACTTCCTCAAGCTGGCTGAAGCCTACGGCTGTGCCGCCTTCCGCTGCGAAAAGGACGAGGACGTAGAATCAGTCATCGCCCAGGCCCTAGAAATCAATGACCGGCCCGTTGTCATTGACTTCAACGTCAGCCCCGACGCCCTGGTCTGGCCCATGGTAGCCCCCGGCGTCCCCCAGGATAAGATTCAGATTGCCAAAGACCTATCACCCAGCTGGGGAGAGGAGTAAAGACTATGAAGCGTCACACCCTATCCGTTCTGCTCGAAGACCAGCCCGGCGCCCTGACCCGAGTCACCGGCCTGCTGGCCCGCCGCATGTTCAACATCCACTCCATGGTGGTTGAACCTACCCAGGTTCCTGGTGAAACCCTAGTGACCCTAGTAGTCCTAGTTGAAGACAGCCGGGCCCTAGACCAGGTCACTAAGCAGCTGGGCAAGCTCATTAACGTCCTAGAGATTTCGGATATCACCGAAAGGGCCTAGGCCCAGCAGGACACCCGCAGATTTTCCACCCCAATCACAAGCGGCTGAGAGAAAACTCTCGGTCAAAGATTCAAGGAGAAACCCCTATCATGGCAAAGATCTACTACAACGAGGACGCCAACCTGGCCACCATCGCCGACCGTACCGTCGCCGTCATCGGCTATGGTTCCCAGGGCCACGCCCACGCCCTCAACCTGCGCGACTCCGGCATCGACGTCCGCGTTGGCCTGGCTGAAGGCTCCAAGTCCCGGGCCAAGGCGGAGGCAGAGGGCCTACAGGTCATGACCGTTGCTGAGGCTGTAGCTGAAGCTGACGTCATCATGATTCTGACCCCCGACCAGGTTCAGGCTGAGGTCTACCAGAAGGAGATCCTGCCCAACCTGAAGGACGGCGACGCCCTCTTCTTCGCCCACGGCTTTAACATCGTCTTCGGCTACATTGAAGCCCCCGAAGGCGTCGACGTTGCCATGGTCGCCCCCAAGGGCCCCGGCCACACCGT
>DKXC01000049.1:0-381 GCA_002492045.1 Micrococcaceae bacterium UBA7136 | reverse complement strand
AAGGGCCCCGGCCACACCGTCCGCCGCGAATACGAGGCAGGCCGCGGTGTTCCCGCCCTGGTAGCTGTTGAAAAGGACGCCTCCGGCAAGGCCCTGGAACTGGCCCTGGCCTACGCCAAGGGTCTGGGTGCCACCCGGGCAGGCGTTATTGAAACCACCTTCAAGGAAGAAGCCGAGTCTGACCTCTTCGGTGAGCAGGCTGTGCTCTGCGGTGGCGCTTCCCAGCTGATCCAGTACGGTTTCGAGACCCTGACCGAGGCCGGCTACCAGCCCGAAATCGCCTACTTTGAGGTTCTGCACGAGCTCAAGCTCATTGTTGATCTCATGATTGAGGGCGGCATCGCCAAGCAGCGCTGGTCCATCTCTGACACCGCCGAGTAC
>DKXC01000139.1:9784-9925 GCA_002492045.1 Micrococcaceae bacterium UBA7136 | reverse complement strand
ATTTGGTGGATAACTACCCCAAGGCCCAGGCGGTGATTGAGCGTAATCTGGCCGCTGTCTGCCGGTCGGTGACTGGCTCTGGGCGCCTGCTGCGGTCCTCAGTCTCAGCCTTTTTGGGGTCTGCCTCTCAGCAGTGGGATT
>DKXC01000139.1:8870-9470 GCA_002492045.1 Micrococcaceae bacterium UBA7136 | reverse complement strand
AGCAGTGGGATTTGGTCTTCATGGATCCGCCCTACCCTCTGACTAATCCTGACTTGGAGGAGCTTTTGGACCTGCTGCTTCCCTGCCTGGCCGAAGGGGCGGTGCTGGTGCTTGAGCGCTCCTCCCGGACGCCTGAGCCTGCCTGGCCGGCCGGTCTAGAGCTTTTTGCCGCTAAGAAGTACGGGGAGACCCAGCTCTACTACCTGGAACCAGCCGCTTAGAGGCTGATAAGAGACCTCTGGGCGGGGCCCTGGTGTAGCCTGGGGGTATGCAGTTGGTTGTTTGCCCCGGTTCCTTTGATCCCATCCATAACGGTCACGTCGATATTATTACCCGCGCCGCTAAAATCTATGGTTCGGTGCTGGTTGCTGTCTCCCATAATTCAGCTAAGACCTACCGTTTCAGCCTGGAAGAACGCCTTGCCCTGGCTGAGGAGACCTTTGCTCCCTTTGCCGGGGTCAAGGTAGTGGCCCTGCCTGAGGGGCAGCTGCTGGCTGATTTTGTGCGGGAGTCCGGCTCGGTGCTCATGCTTAAGGGCCTGCGCAATAGTAGTGATTTGGATTATGAGGCTCCTATGGCTTCTATGAATCGGCACCTGTC
>DKXC01000139.1:4471-8559 GCA_002492045.1 Micrococcaceae bacterium UBA7136 | reverse complement strand
GCTTCTATGAATCGGCACCTGTCTGGGGTAGAGACCTGTTTTCTAGCTTCAGACCCCCTCTATAGTCAGCTTTCTTCGACCCTGGTCAAGGATGTTGCCCGCTTTGGTGGGGATTTAGCCCCCTTTGTGCCCCTGCCGGTTCTGCGGGCCCTGGGCCAGGAGGCTACCTAGGGGCTTGCGCCGGGCCCTGCCTGCCCCCTATGATTAGAACTTGGTTTAACCACAATCGTTAGGGAGTTCGTCATTTCACGGAAAAATTCATCGCCCCTCAAGGTCTCGGTTCGGGAATTGAGCCACCGGCCGGGCAGTATGGAGACCCTGATTGAGGTTGTACCGGCGCCAAAAGACTTTGGCAATGCTCTCATTGGGGCGGAAGAAGGCAGCGACATTGACCTCAATGTTAGGCTGGAATCCGTTTCAGATGGTATCTTGGTAAGTGGCACTGCCGATCTCACCGTTTCTGGTGAGTGCAGTCTATGCCTAGACCCGGTTGAATTTGATCTAACAGCCGATGTCCAAGAGCTTTTCGTTTTCGAGTCGGCCCCTGCTGGCGGCCCCGAGGACGAAGCAGATGAGCAGTATGCCGTAGAGAACGATGACATTGATCTCGAACCGGCTCTGCGGGACGCAGTGATTCTTCAACTGCCGTTCCAACCAGTTTGCAGTGATTCCTGCCTAGGTCTGTGCTCCCAGTGTGGGTTCCGCCTAGAGGAAGACCCTGAGCACCACCACGAGGTCATCGACCCCAGGTGGTCGGCACTTTCTGCCTTGCTCGATGCAGACAAGCAATAAACTTATACAAGCAACAAGAGAAAAGAGATAGCTGTGGCTGTTCCCAAGCGGAAAATGTCCCGTGCTAACACCCGTGCCCGCCGCTCCCAGTGGAAGGCTTCCGTTCCTCAGCTGGTCAAGACCGTTGAGAACGGCCGAGTCACCTACTCCCTGCCCCACCAGGCTAAGGTAGTAACCGACTCTGCCGGTAACGAGCTCTTCTACGAGTACAAGGGCCGTAAGGTTGCTGACGCCTAAGTCAGGCACCTATGTCTAGCTCTAAGGAAAAAGAGTTTCTGAAACGTCTCGGTATCGACCTCGATGCCGAGACGTTTCGGCTTGCTATGACCCACCGTTCCTACTCCTTCGAGAACGGTAACCTGCCCCACAACGAGCGCCTAGAGTTTCTGGGAGACTCAGTCCTGTCTTTGGCTGTGGCCTCTGAGCTTTACCGCCGCTTCCCTGATTTGCCGGAGGGCGAGCTGGTTAAGCGTCACCATGTGGTGGTTTCAACCCGTACCCTAGCTGCTATTGCCCGGGGCCTGAAACTTGGCCCCTGCATCCTGCTGGGTAAGGGGGAGCGTAAGACCGGTGGCTCCAATAAGGACTCCATCTTGGCTGACACCATGGAGGCGGTCTTTGGGGCGGTCTACCTGGCTCACGGGCCTGAGAAGGCCCAGCAGCTGGTCCTGGATCATGTGGGCCCCCTACTGGACGATTCTAAGACCCTTAACACTGGCCGGGACTGGAAGACCGAGATCCAGGAGTATGCTGCTGCGGCAGGGACGGGCGAGCCCGTCTACCAGGTAACCGGTACCGGCCCGGACCATGCCCGCCGCTACCAGGCGGTCCTTCTGCTGGCTGGTCAACCGGTCGGTAAGGGCAAAGGCACCAGTAAGAAGGAGGCCGAGCGGCTGGCCGCTGAGGCAGCCTACCAGGCTATCCATCAGAGCTAGCCTCAGGCAAGAAAGACAGAAAAGGCCACCTGCCAGGAGACTTAGATCTCTTGAGCAGGTGGCCTTCTTCTATCTTGCTTTAGGGCAGGGAGATTTCGTCGCTACTGCCGCTAATGCGGATGGAGCCGGTATCGGTGTCTTCCCGGCTGCGGGCAATTTCCTCAACCCGGGAGCGGGTCAGGAACCAGCCAACAACCAGAAGGGGGATGACCAGCAGCATGGAGGCCATGGAGTAGGTGCCCAGGGGGTAGTCATAGGCGATCAGCACCAGGGCGCCGACCAGGAAGATAAGGGTCAGCCAGTTGCTCCAGGGGGCAGCAGGGGCCTGGTAGGCGGGGCGCTGCCGTTTGCCTTCCTTGGCTAGGGCCACAAAACGCAGATGGGGCAGGGTGATGGCCATCCAGCCAATCACAATACAGATGGCTGAGATGTTGAGGACGATCTCAAAAGCCTGGGAGGGCCAGAGATAGTTGATGGCAACACCCAGCAGGGCAACGGCCCCGGTGAGCAGGATGCCGCCCACCGGCACACCGGAGGAGGACATGATCCCGGTAAAGCGGGGAGCTGAGCCGTTCATAGCCATAGAGTGGGTGATCCGGCCGGTGGAGTAGAGACCGGCGTTGAGAGAAGAGAAGGCGGCGGTAATGACGACTAGCTGCATGATGGGGGCCGCGTAATCGACCCCGATGGAGGCAAAGAAGGTGACGAAGGGGGATTCGTCGGCGCTGTAGGCGGTGTAGGGCAGCAGGAGGGTTAGCAGCAGGATGGAGCCGACGTAGAAGAAGGCGATGCGCCAGACAACGGTGTTAATGGCCCGGGGGATGGCCTGGCGGGGGTCCTTAATTTCGCCGGAGGCGGTGCCTACCAGCTCAATACCGGAGTAGGCGAAGATGACTCCCTGGAAGACCACCAGGGCAGCCATGATTCCGTTGGGGAAGAAGCCGGACTCGGACAGGAGACTGAAACCTACCGGCTGGCCTGAGGGGCTGCCGAAGATAACAAAGAAGATGCCGATGACCATGAAGAGTACCAGGGAGCCCACCTTGATGAGGGCAAACCAGAACTCTAGCTCACCGAAGAGCTTGACCGAAATTAGGTTGGTAAAGACCACCAGCAGCAGGACGATGAGGGCAATGACCCACTGGGGGATGTCGTTGATGGAGGGGATGTATTGGCTGAACCAGCGGACGTAGATGGCGATGGCGGTGGCGTCCACAATGGCGGTGGCGGCCCAGGAGAACCAGTACATCCAGCCCACAAAGTAGGCCCATTTTTCGCCGAAGAACTCCCGGGTGTAGGAGACGAAGGAGCCGGAGGAAGGACGGTAGCTGACTAGTTCACCCAGCTGGCGCAGGATTAGGTAGCCGAAGAAGCCGGCGATGGCGTAGAGGATCATGAGGGAGGGGCCAGCGTCCTGCAGTCGGCCGCCTGCTCCTAGGAAGAGGCCGGTGCCGATGGATCCGCCCATGGCGATCATCTGGATTTGGCGGGGTTTGAGTCCCTGCTGGAAGCCTTCTTGCTCGTGGGCAAAGGAGGCCCCCTTGCTGGTGGGTGACATGTGTTCTCCTTAAAATAGTCAGACTACCTATTTTAAGGAGAGAAGCATGCCTGAGCTACCTGAGGTTGAGGTGGTCCGCCGGGGCCTGGCTGACCATGTGCTTGGTGCCCGGATTGGGCAGGTGCTGGTGCGGGATGGCCGCTCCTTGCGGCGGCAGCTGGGAGGGCCTACAGCTCTGGTGGATTACTTGACTGGGCTGACCATCGTGGACCTTGCTAGGCGGGGTAAGTTCCTCTGGTTACTTTTGTCTAGTAGCGGGGAAGAGCTGAGGAGGCCTGAAGGGGGCTTGGTCTCTGAGCAGCAGCTAGAAGCCCTACCTCTGGAGGACCAGGCTCTGGTTCTGCACCTGGGCATGAGCGGACAGGTTCTGGTCAAAGACCCAGCCCTGCCCCAGGAGAAGCATCAGCGGGTCTGTCTTGAATTGGAGGGGCCTGCCGGGCAGAAGCAGCTGCGTTTTGTGGACCAGCGTCTCTTCGGTGGTCTCTTTCTGAGTCCTTTGGTGCCCACTTTTTCAGCAGAGGGGGCCCTGCAAGCAGCTTCAGCTGTTTCCCGCCTGGGTCTGCCCTTGATTCCTGAGGCCGTGGCCCATATTGCTCGAGACCCCCTGGATCCTTTCTTTGATGAGCGGGCCTTCCGCCGGGCTATGCTGGCCTCCTCCCGGCCTATTAAGGAGTTCATCCTTAACCAGCGGATCATCAGCGGGGTGGGCAATATTTATGCCGATGAGGCCCTTTGGCGGGCTAGGTTGCACTACGGACGTCCGGCCAAGCTGGTGTCGGCTGCCCAGGGGCGGGCCCTACTTC
>DKXC01000139.1:2395-4184 GCA_002492045.1 Micrococcaceae bacterium UBA7136 | reverse complement strand
CCCTACTTCAGGCCAGCCGGCAGGTGATGACCCAGGCCCTGGCCGAGGGCGGTACTAGTTTTGATGCCCTCTACGTCAATGTTGAGGGGGAGTCGGGCTATTTTGAGCGTTCTCTTCAGGCCTATGGGAGGGAAGGAGAACCCTGCTCTCGCTGCCAGGCAGCTGGCCGCTCTAGCCTGGTGGTGCGGGAGCCTTTCATGAACCGTTCTTCCTACCGTTGCCCCTTCTGCCAGCGCCTACCCCGGCGGGGTCGGGGGAGCTAGGGTAGAGTGGGCTAGGTCTTTTTGGCTCCTGCCCCGCCTGGCCCCTGCGACGATTGGTGTTTTTAGCTCATGTATCTTAAGTCTCTGACCCTGCGGGGTTTTAAGTCTTTTGCCTCGGCGACGGTCTTTGATTTTGAGCCGGGCCTGAACGTGGTGGTGGGGCCTAACGGGTCGGGTAAATCTAACCTGCTGGACGCCCTGACCTGGGTACTGGGTGCCCAGGGGGCTAAGACCCTGCGGGGTGGGGCCATGAAGGACCTGATTTTTTCTGGTTCGCCCCAGCGTCCTGCCCTGGGCCGGGCCAGGGTTGAGCTGGTTCTAGATAATAGCGAGGGGAAGGGTCCCTGGCCGCTGGGTGAGCTGCGCCTGGCCCGCACCATGTTTGCCGGCGGTGGTTCTGACTATAGCCTCAACGGGCAGCCCCTGAAGCTGGGTGAGCTACAGGAGCTGCTGGGGGATTTGGGCCTGGGGCAGGGCCTGCACGGTTTGGTGGGTCAGGGCCAGGTTGATCGGGTGCTCTATGGGACGGCTGCTGACCGCAGGCAGCTGATTGAGGAGGCTGCTGGTCTGACCAAGCACCGTCAGCGGCAGGCTAAGGCTTCTGCCCGGCTCCAGGCCCTGCAGGGCAACCTGGATAGGGTGGAGGACCTGGCAGCTGAACTTAGTGATCAGCTGGAGGGACGTCGGGATCAGGCTGAGGCAGCCCAGCGTGCTGCTGATTTGGAGGCTGAACTGTCTTCTGCTCAGGCTGATCTGCTGGCCTTTGATCTGTCGTCTGCCCGGGCTCAGCTGGACGATTTGGAGCAGCGGGTTGAGTCCTCCCAGCAGGCCCTGGAGGCTAGTGGTCGGCTGCTGGAAGAACTGGCAGCTGGCGAGGCTGCTGACCGGCGTCAGCTGGCTGATTTGTTGGAGGTCATTGGCCAGCAGGAGGCTTCTAAGTCTCAAGCTCAGGCTTTACTTTATCGTCTAGATTCCTTGGCTCTTTTGGCTCAACAGCAGGTTCTGGCTGGGGGAGAAGAGAGGCAGGGGGCCGCTTCTTTGGCTCTTGCGCAAGCCAGGCAGAAGCTGGCCCAGGAAGTGGAGCAGCTGGAGCAGGCCCAGGAAAAACTCCTTAAACTTGAGTCAGAGATTGAAGATTTAGGGGGCCGGGAAAAGGCTCTTGACCAGGCCTACCGGCAGGCCCTGACCAGCTGGAAGACCCTGGGAGAGGAACTGCTGGGGGCAGAAGACTTTGCTGGCCTTCACCCCCTGGCCCTGGCTGTCTCCCAGCAGGGGGCAGACCTCCCCTCTTTCCTTGACCTTAAGAATGAACTTGAAGATTTAGGGCGGCGGCACAAAGAAGCCCAGCAGGCCCTAGAACGGGCCCAGGCCTCCCGTCTCCAGGCCCAGGAGCAAGCTCAAGCAAGAGCCCAGGCCCTTACAGCAGCCCAGCTGATCCACCGGGCCCTCACTGCCCAGGCCCAGGCCCTAGAAACCGCCTACAGCCAAGAGGGAGCCCCACAGGACCTACCGGCAGGCAGCCAGCC
>DKXC01000139.1:1185-2099 GCA_002492045.1 Micrococcaceae bacterium UBA7136 | reverse complement strand
CCGGCAGGCAGCCAGCCACTCACAGACTGGCTGACCGTCAGCCCCGACTGGGAAGAAGCCCTCAGCCAGCTTCTGGCCCCCTACCAGCAGCTCCTGGCCACAGACCAGGGCCAGGCCCTAGAGGCCCACCTCTCCTACCTCTACCTACCCCAAGACCGCTCAACCCTTCAAGCCCTGGAGCAAGAAGTCAAGGACCTCCAAGCCCTCTACCCAGCTAGCCTGACCCTGGACCAGGTTCTAGAAGGGCCTGAACCTATCCTCCAGGCCCTGACCGGCCTACTGGGCCCCCTGCTCTTCCTCACCCAGCCACTCAGAAAAGAGCAGCAAGAAGCCCTCTGGCGCGATTACCCCCACCTGACCCTGGTCCAGGCCCAAGGGCCCATCCTGACCGCCTTCTCCCGTAGCCAGCTAGAGAAGAAGAGCGATAGCCGACTACTGCTCAAGGCCCAGTGGGAGCGGACCCAGCTCAAGGCTGAAGCCGCCCAGCAGGCAGAGACCCAAGCCCGCAAGGCGGCCGATCAGGCCCAAGAAGCAGCCCGGCAGGCCCAGCAAACCGAGCAGAAGACAGCCCAGAAGCTAGGAAGCCTGCAAGGGCAGATCCGCCGCACCCTGGCTCAGCTAGCCCAACTGACCCAGCAGACCAAGGAAGAACTGGCCCAAATCCGTCAGGACAAAGACCAGCAGCAGGCCCGCAGGCAAGAAGCCCAAGAAGCCCTTCAAACCCAAACTCAGACCCTAGAAACCAGCCGCCAGGCCCTGACCCGGCTAGAAAAGGCCCAAGACGAAGAAGACAGCAAACGGCAGCTACGAGCTCACCGGGCAGAGGAAGCCCAGCTGACCCTGGCCAAAATCAGTTACCTGACCCAGATCCTGAAACAAGACGTCAACCAGCTTAGCCAAGAGCTAGAGGCAAG
>DKXC01000139.1:0-924 GCA_002492045.1 Micrococcaceae bacterium UBA7136 | reverse complement strand
AAGCCGGGCTCAAGAAGCCCAGGCTAAGAAAAGCCAGGCTGACCGCACCCGCACAAAAGAGGAAGAAGAAAGAAAAAACCGGGCCCTGACTGCCCGCCAGCTCCAGGTTCAGGCTGCCCTGGCTAGGGCCCAGGCCCACTACCAGGGGCTAGAAGAGAAGGCCCAGGCACTGGTCGAGATGACCGTCGACCAGCTACTAGCACGTCCGGTCCCCGCCCAAGCCAACCGCCAGAGCCTACTAGCAGCCCAGGCCCAGGCCCAGCAGAAGGTCAAGGAAGTAGGGGCAGTCAACCCCCTGGCCCTGGAAGAATACCGGGCCCTGCAAGAACGCCACAGCCGTCTCCAAGAACAGCTAGCCGACATCAAGGCCTCCCGGGCCCAGGTCCGCCAGGTCATGGACCAGGTGGGCCAGCAGATCGAGACCTCCTTCGAGGCTGCCTTCCAGCAGATTGACCAGCACTTTGGTCGGCTCTTTGGCCGCCTCTTCCCCCAGGGCACAGGACGCCTACTCCTAGCAGACCCCCAAGACCCCTACAGCGGTATTGACCTTGAGGTTAAGCCCGCCGGTAAACGAGTTAGCCGGCTCTCCCTGCTCTCTGGCGGCGAGCGCTCCCTGGCCTCCTTGGCCTTCTTGCTGGCTATCCTGCTAGCCTGCCCGGCCCCCTTTGCCGTCCTAGATGAGGTGGAAGCCGCCCTGGATGACCGTAACCTGGCCCGCCTGCTCGATCTAATCGCAGAGCTCAAAGCAGAAACCCAACTGATTATGATCAGCCACCAGCGGCCCACCATGCAGCTGGCGGATGCCCTCTACGGCATTAGCATGAGCCAGGGTGTCTCCCAGCTGGTCACCCAGAAGCTCTAGCGGCCGCTATAGCCCCTATCCGCCAGATCCTGGGGGAAGCGGGGCTGACGCCAGGGCAGCCA
>DKXC01000141.1 GCA_002492045.1 Micrococcaceae bacterium UBA7136 | reverse complement strand
GCCTAGCCCGACCTAATGAATAAGACTCAGGCTATCTTAGGGGCAGAAAAAGAGGCCGCCACCTGCTCTAGGTAGCGACCTCTTTGGGTCAGGCTAGCTGCTGGCCAGTCTAGCCTTCTTGGTCATCGTCGGCATACTTTGCTGCGTACTCCGAGTAGTCGTCCTCGTCGTCATAGGGGTAGGAGGACTTGCGGGCCTGGCTCTTGGGCTGGCCGTTGAGTTCTCGTTCCAGTGCAGAGTAGTCGGTATCGGGGCTGAAGTACTTCATCTCCCGTGCCTGCCGAGTTGCTTTAGCCTTCTGACGGCCGCGCCCCATGGCGAGACCCCCTCTTTTGCTCGTATCTGGTAGCCACGCAGGTGGGTACCAGAAAAACTTACAGTCTTTCCTGTATATAAGGGTACATGCTTTTTCTTGGCTTTTCCTCTATTTCTTCCCCTGAGCAGGAAGAAAATACTCACACTTGAGGGCCCCCGCCAGCGCTAGGGGCCCTCAGGGAGCTAGGTTTAGGCTCGTCCACCAGCCGGGGGCCCGCCCGTGCCGGCGCTAGCGGCTGAGGCATTAGCCAGGGCCGCGAAGGGCAGGATGCTGGTCATGGGGTTCACCTTTATCTTGGGTGCTTGTCTTTGCTTGTTTACAAGCATCCGGGGGAACCCTGTGTTTAAGCTGTGTTCTTTTTAGTCTTCACTTATGAGCTTGTAGAGCCCCTGGGCGACGTCCTGCCGCCAGAGGTAGCTGGCGTACTTGTCGGCCCGGCCCGGCCCCTGGTTGATGATGGCAATGGGTTTACCTGCCCGGTGGGTTTGTAGGGCGATCCGGTAGCTACTCATGACAGCCAGGGAGGAACCCAGCACCAGCAGGGACTTGGCTTCTGTGAGCAACTGGTTGAGCCGGGCCTTGCGGTCGGCAGGTACCGGCTCACCAAAGTAGACAACAGCGGGTTTGAGCTGGCTGGAGCCGCAGACCAGGCAGCCCACCATGCGGAAGTTACGGATCAGCCTCTCGTCCAGGGCAACGTCGCCGTCGGGGTTGACCTCAAGGGGGCCGCTGCCGATGGCTTGCAGGTAGCCGGGGTTGGCTTCTTCTAGGCGGGCGTCCAGGCTAGGGCGGGTTTCTTGGGCCCCGCAGGCCAGGCAGTCGATGCGGGAGAGGTCGCCGTGCAGGGCCAGGACTTCTTTGCTGCCGGCGGCGGTGTGGAGGCCGTCCACGTTCTGGGTGATGATGCCGGCTAGTTTGCCCTGCTCTTCTAGCTGGGTCAGTAGGTAGTGGGCGGTGTTGGGTTTGGCCCGGTTCATCTGCCGCCAGCCAACGAAGGAGCGGGCCCAGTAGCGCTGGCGGGCGGCCGGGTCGTAGCGGAACTCCTGGTAGGTCATGGGACGGTGGTCGCGCAGGGAGCCGGCCGGGCCCCGGTAGTCGGGAATACCGGAGCCGGTGGAGATACCTGCCCCAGTTAGCACCAGCACCTGCCCTTGCGCTAGCAGGCCACGGATGCCTTCGATGGCTTCTTCCTCAGGGGTGGGGGCGGCGGTTTCGGTGACTACCCTGTCGATGGAGCGTAAAGCCGCGGCGTGGGTGGCCTTAATCTGGGCTTCTTCTGCTGCGTCCATGCGTCCTCTCCCCTGTCTTTTCCGTCTTTTATAGGTATTCTTTGACCCAGCGGCGGACTTCTGCCAGGGTCTGGTCTTCGACTCGTCCTAGGCGGGTGGTGAGACGGCATCGAGAAATTGTTCTAACCTGCTCGGTCATGGCCCAGGAATCTTTCTCAAGGCCCAAGGAGGCTCTTATCAGGACATGGTTGCTCCAGCCTCGGTTCTGAGAGGTCAGGGGAACAACCAGGACTAGACTATCGACCAGGCTGTTGTACAGAGAGTTACTGATGATGAGCACCGGTCTGCGCCCGGCTTGTTCGCGCCCGACGGTGGCGTCAGGTTTGGCCCACCAAATTTCTCCTTCATGAATCTTGCTTAGTTCCATGCGTCGCTCTGCCAGTATTCGGTTTCAGCCCGGTAGGAGTCATCCGGCGGGTTGAGTTTCATTTCTTGGGCTAGACGCTCAAAGCGCATGGTCTTCTCTTCTTCGTCCAGCAGGGCTTCCAGGTGCTCATTGAGGGTATGCCCGTAGGTTTTGGCATGTTTTTTGAGGCGGTCTCGGACCTGGGGTGAAACCCTAATGGTTGTAGTCATACATTAAGTATGCATTTTTCACATACCTACTGTCGAGGGGTCAAAAGAAGCCCCCGCCCAGCCGTCCCAGGGCCCGGTCAAAGTGACCGGGTCCTGGACGAATGAGCGGGGGTTCAGTTTCTGAAGGGTCAGGCTAGGGCCTAAGCAAGGCTCAGAACCAGGCCTTCAACCTCAAGGTCGGGGTTGACATCCACCACTACGGTGTCGCCGTCCTTAATGTCACCAGCCAGAATCCCCTTAGCCAGGCGGTCGCCAATCTCTCGCTGCACCAGGCGGCGCAGGGGACGGGCCCCGTAGGCCGGGTCGTAACCGGCCAGACCCAGCCAGGCGGTAGCAGCCTCAGTGACATCCAGGGTCAGGCGGCGGTCAGCCAGGCGCCGGGCCAGGGCCTGAATCTGTAGGCCCACAATGGCAGAGAGCTCACCGGCGCTCAGGGGCTGGAACATGATGACCTCGTCCAGGCGGTTGAGGAACTCAGGCTTGAAGGCCCCCTGGACGGTCTTCATGACTAGCTCTTCCCTCTGATCCTCGGCCAGCTCCTGATCTACCAGGAACTGGGAGCCCAGGTTAGAGGTCAGAATCAGGATGACGTTGCGGAAGTCCACGGTCCGGCCCTGGCCGTCAGTCAGGCGGCCATCGTCCAGCACCTGTAAGAGGATGTCAAAGACCTCGGGGTGGGCCTTCTCTACCTCGTCCAGCAGAACCACCGAGTAGGGGCGGCGGCGGACGGCCTCAGTCAACTGGCCGCCCTCCTCGTAACCAACGTAGCCGGGAGGGGCACCAACCAGGCGGGCAACGGCATGCTTTTCGGCGTATTCGCTCATGTCGATCCGCACCAGGGCCCGCTCGTCATCAAACTGGAACTCTGCCAGGGCCTTGGCCAGCTCGGTCTTACCGACACCGGTGGGGCCCAGAAAGAGGAAGGAGCCAATGGGGCGGTTGGGGTCTGCGATACCGGCCCGGGAGCGGCGAACAGCATCAGCCACAGCGGTCACAGCCTGGGACTGGCCGATTAGGCGCTTACCCAGTTCACCTTCCATGGCCAGCAGTTTCTCTGACTCGCCCTGTAGCATGCGTCCGGCGGGGATGCCGGTCCAGGAGGAGATAACTTCGGCGATATCGTCGGCGGTGACCTCTTCAGAGACCATGGATTCTTGCCCCTGGCGGTTCTGGTCGGCAGCCTGGGCGGCAGCCAGTTCGGCTTCTAGGGCAGGAATCTCACCGTAGAGCAGGCGGGAGGCTTCTTCTAGCTTGCCTTCGCGCTGGGCCACATCGGCCTGGGAGCGCAGCTCGTCAATCTGGGTTTTGAGGTCACCCACCCGGTTGAGGCCGGCCTTTTCGGCCTCCCAGCGGGCTGAGAGGGCGTCCAGTTCTTCCTTCTTGTCGGCCATGTCTGCCCGCAGGGCTTCTAGCCGCTCGACGGAGGCCGGGTCGCTTTCCTTGGCCAGGGCCAGTTCTTCCATGGTCAGGCGGTCAACGGCCCGGCGCAGGGCGTCAATCTCTTCGGGGGCCGAGTCGATTTCCATGCGCAGGCGGCTGGCAGCCTCGTCGATCAGGTCGATGGCCTTGTCGGGCAGCTGCCGGGAGGGGATGTAGCGGTTAGAGAGAGTGGCGGCAGCAACCAGGGCGGAATCGGCGATAGCTACCTTGTGGTGGGCTTCGTAGCGCTCCTTGAGGCCGCGCAGAATACCGATGGTGTCTTCTACCGAGGGTTCACCCACGTAGACCTGCTGGAAGCGGCGCTCTAGGGCGGCGTCCTTTTCGATGTTTTCCCGGTATTCGTCCAGGGTGGTGGCACCAATCAGGCGCAGCTCGCCGCGGGCTAGCATGGGCTTGAGCATGTTGCCTGCGTCCATGGAGCCTTCGGAGGCGCCGGCGCCAACAACGGTGTGGATTTCGTCGATGAAGGTGACGATCTGGCCTTCAGACTTCTTGATGTCTTCGAGCACAGCCTTGAGTCGCTCTTCAAATTCGCCCCGGTACTTGGCACCGGCCACCATAGCTCCCAGGTCTAGGGAGATGAGGGTTTTGCCGCGCAGAGATTCGGGGACGTCCCCAGAGACCATGCGCTGAGCCAGGCCCTCAACGACGGCGGTCTTGCCGACGCCGGGGGCACCGATCAGGACGGGGTTGTTCTTGGTGCGACGGGAGAGCACCTGGATGACCCGGCGGATTTCGCTGTCTCGCCCAATGACGGGGTCCAGCTTGCCTTCGCGGGCGATGGCGGTCAGGTCGGTGCCGTACTGCTGGAGGGCACCGAAGGTTCCCTCGGGGTCGGGGCTGGTCACGCTACGGTCTCCTCTCAGGGACGGGATGGTTTCTTGAATGATTTGTTGGCTGGCACCTGCCTGTTGTAAGGCTCGGGCGGTGGCGTCCTGCCCGGCTGCTAGGGCTAGGAGCAGGATTTCGGTGGAGATGAAGCTGTCGCCGAAGTCTGCCGCCTTGGCCTGGGCGGTCTGGATGACCTTGAGGAAGTCTGCGCCAGGCTGGGCCTGACTGACAGAAGCCCCCTGGGCCTTAGGCAGCTTAGCAATCTGGGCGGAGGCCGCCTGGCTGATGGCCTCAACATCTAAACCGGCGGCCTTGAGGACGGCTACAGCTAGGCCGCCGCGCTGGTCCATGAGGGCCTTGAGCAGGTGGGGCGGTTCTAGGCTGGGGTTTTTGGCGGCTTGGGCGTTGCGACTGGCAGCCGAGAGGGCTTCTTGGCTTTTGCTAGTGAATTGTGGGTTCATTTTTCTCCTTGGGTCTGATCTTAATCTTCTACTTGAGTCTGCTCGACTCAGCTTTACCTTGAGTCTACTACACTCAAGTTACTTTAGCCAGACCCCTGGGGAAGATTTTTCACAAGCCCGCTAAGGCGCGAAATTTCCTATCGAAGCCACCCAGACCCCATCAGGACGCCGATAGCTAGCCGGCCCCGCAGTAACTACCAGCAAACAGGGCTCCTCCACAAAGTCAAAACGTCCAGCAAAGATCTTGAGAGAACGAGCAGCAGCTTCAATCGTCTCCGGCGAGCTTCCCAGCTTCACCTCAACCAAACAGGTTCGCCCCTCAAACTCAAAGATAGCGTCAGCCTCCAGGCCGTCCTTGTCGCGCCCATGATAGACAGGACTACCGACAAGAACCTGCAAATCATGAACCACCTGCGACTCAAAAAGTTGACCAGAAAAAGCTAAGTCCTTCATCAAAGCCTCAGGCCCCTGTTGCAGGGCAGCCACAGCCAGGGCAGGGTCAGCCAGATGGCGCTTAGGGGCTTTTCGCAAAGAAGCTCGCGACCTCAGATGAGAAGACCAGGCAGGCTGATCAGAAGAAATAAAAATCCGCTCTAGGCTAGCCAGATACTCGACAACGGTTTCTCGATTAACCCCAGCATCCTCACCAATCTGACTAACCGCCATCTCCGTCCCACTCCCCCGCGCCAATGAAGCAAGCACCCGCAAGACTCTCACAGGATCCCGCCTCACCCCATCTGAGGCACCCAAATCTACATGGGCAACAGTCTCTAGGTAGTCCCTGTTATTGCGCATGGCAGCCCTCAGCGACAGCTTAAGGTTGGCTGGCCAGCCACCCCGACAGATGCGTTCTAGCACCTCTTGAATCGAAAGTTGACTAGTGAGGTAGGCAGGAAGAGATTCTTCCCTAAGGATCGAAGTCAGAGACAAGCTCCCATCCGAGTGCCCAGACTCAAAGAAGGTAAAGGTCTGCATTTTCAGGCGGGCAAACCTACCAGCCCCTGAATGACGAGACTGACTTTCGCCGGGGGCTGTTGACCCGGTCAGAATAAACTGCCCAGGCTCCCCTCTTCTATCAACTTCATGCCTCACTAGATTCCAGAGGACGGGTTCAACCTGCCACTCGTCGAAGACTCTAGGGGTCTTACCTGCTAGAGCCACCTGAGGAGCTACTTCAAGCTGAACCCTCAGCTGGGGATCGATATCGACCTGCACAAAGGATCCAGCAGATTGACGAGCCGTTTCGCTCTTTCCACACCCCTTAGGCCCCTCAATTAGCAGGGCACCACTACGCTCTAAGGCTTCTTCTAGACGACGATCAACAACCCTTTGAAGGTATTTTCTCGGCACTTCTTTACCCCACTCTGACCAGGATATCCAGCATTTCGGCTCTATTCTATCCAGCAAAACGGCGGAAATCTATCCAGCATTTTGGCCGGATTTTATCCAGCAAAACAGCGAAGTCTTATCCAGCATTTTGGCTAATGCTGCGCCTCCAACCCAGGGCTAGTCCAGGAAGTCGTAGATGGAGTCCTGCCGCTCCAGCTCCTCCCGGGTAGCGTCATCCAGACCCTGTAGCAGGGCCTTGGTACGCCGGTAATCAGCAATAGAGATCAGCAGGCTAGCGATAGCAAAAGAGAAGGTCAGAATCCCAGAGGTATTGGCAAAGGCAGCAGAAAGGCCGATGACGTCGGGCCCCAGCACCTGGGCGGCAGCCGAGACAGTGACGCCATCCAGCCGGTCAGGAATTAGAAAACCAAAGAGGGCTGCGATAGCCCAGCCCGAGACCAGCACCAGGGCGGTGACCGGTGGCAGGCCCGCCCTGAAGCCCCTTTCTTGTAATTTCAATTCTTTAGCCGAGAAAAAATGGGCCAGGGCTAGGATCAGAAAGAGGGGCAGACCGAAGGAGATAGTGAAAATAAAGGTCAGGTCGCCAGCTGCCCCAAAGAGGGCCCGTCCGGCCGAAACCCAGGCTGCACAGGCCAGGGCGGCTGGCAGGGAAAGATAGAAAACCGCCCTACCAGCCCAGGAACCCTCCCTGGCCAGGAGGTTCTGGTCTTTCCCGTCGCGAAACCTCCTCTTACTTGCAAAACCTCCAGAGGCTTCAGAGGTTTTGAAAGTTTGCGGAGGATTCGATATTGGCTGTTGGCCGTTACTCTTATCTACTGAAGTCACCTTTTCATTCTAGGTTGCCCCCCAGCGAGTAGGCTTAAGGGTATGAGCAAACTTCAAGCCATTTTCTTTGACCATGACGGCACCCTGGTAGATACTGAGCCCCTCTGGGCCCAGGCCAAGACCCAGGTGACGGCCGATTTTGGTGGCGCCTGGACCGAGGCCGACACCCTAGCCACCCTGGGACGCCCGGCCCGAGAAACCCTGGAGCGCATGCAGGCTTTGGGGGTAGATTTGCCTAAGGCCCAGGTTTACGAGCTGCTCAAGAAGGCTATGGGCCAGCTGATGGCAGCCCAGCCGGTGACCTTTTTGCCCGGCGTCCTGCCCCTGCTTGAGGAAGTGGCTGCAGCTGGCCTTCCGACAGCTATCGTAACTAATGGAACCTGGGAGGTTGCTAGCCGGACGGCAGCCCAGGCCCCCGAGGGGCTTTTTAAGGCCCTGGTGACGGATGAGCAGGTTTCACGGGCTAAGCCTGATCCTGAGCCCTATCTGCTGGCAGCCCAGAAGCTGGGGGTTGATCCGGCTTTTTGTGTGGCCTTGGAGGATTCTCCCTCGGGGGCTCAGAGCGCCCAGGCAGCCGGTATGAAGGTTCTGGTTCTGCCCGGTATTAGCCCGGTGCCGGCCGAATTGGGCCATGCCCGCTATGCCCACGAGGACCTGACCCTAGCTCACCTGAGGGCCCTAATCGAGGGCTAGCAAAGCCTCCCTAAGCTCCGCCTGCTCCTCTTGGATCTTCAGAAAAGCTAATCGCCGCAATGACACGATTAATGACCTCAAGCATCTTCGGCAGGTCATTTTCCGCTGCGTCAATCAGTATGTCCAGGTCAACAGACCAGTAGCCATGAACGATTCTATTTCGTAGAGAGACAGCATGCCGCCATCCAGCCTCAGGATATTCTTCAGTTACAGAAGCTGGAAGTTTAGCTGCGGCTTCTCCTAGCACAGTGTAGTTCCAGAGCAAAGAATCAATCAAAAGATGGTTCCATTGGTGAACCTCTTGGACGTCTTGGCTAGAGCAGATAGACAGAATCTTTTGGATTGCGCCTACCATTTCACTGAGGAAGAGCAATTCACTACGCTGCATAGACTTCCTCGGCTACTTCTAGCACTTCTTCACGCAGGAGGGGGTGTAGAAATTTTCTTGCAACTAGGTCGACTCCTCGTCCAAAGATTTCCTCCAGGCCCAGGGTCAGTTCATCCATGTCCCAGCCTAGACGTCGCCCTGTTTGCATGGTGTAGAGGATATCAATATCGCTCCCTTCCCTAGCCTGCCCTTTGGCAACTGACCCAAAGATTTCAAGCCGCGCAATACCGTGCCGCTGACAGAGCTCTCTTAGTCTTTCTTGGTCGTATTGAAGGGAATCCATAGGGTCATTCTACTCCTCACCGGTGAGCTGGAGTTCAGCTAACAAAAAAGCGGAGCAGGCTACCGAAGTAACCTACCCCGCTTGGGTGCTTGGCCATAGAAGCCTGATGAGAGGCTAGTTCAGCTGGCCGGAGCCGTCCTCAAGGTGGGCCCGCAGGAACCACTGGAACTGCTCTAGTTCGGCGGTCTGGCCGATCAGCAGGTCTTCGGTGATGGGGTCAATGTCGCCTACCTTAGAGATGGCTACACGGTGGTCTTCAATGACGGTGTTGTAGACCTCGTTGAGGGCCCGGATGTGGGTGGTGGCGTCGGCCCGGTCTACCTTGTAGTCCTCCCAGGTGCGGTTCTTGACCAGGTCGCCGGAGAGGCCGTTGGGGGTGACGCCCATGGTGGCCATGCGCTCGGCGATGGCGTCGACGAAGCCGCGAACCAGGTCTACCTGGGGGTCTAGCATTTCGTGGACGGCGATGAAGTTGGGGCCTACGACGTTCCAGTGGGCGTGCTTGAGTACCAGGTGCAGGTCGTTGAGGGCGTGCAGGCGTAGCTGCAGGACGTCGGCGACGTGGTGGCCTGATTCTTCGGTCAGGCCGGGGACGGTGAAGGCTGCGTACTTGCTCATGTTTTCTTCCTATCTTTTGGGGGCCAGCTCTGGGCCCTGAGCTTTGATTTACCTCCACCCTACGCCTCTTGACACCCCTTTTCAAGGCTTATTTTGAATAAATCAGAATAAGCAAACCCTGCCCTGACTAGCAGATACACCTATATCTCAACTTATGTAAGCCTAACCTGACCAGCCCTGACCAGGGCTAACAGACTTCCCCTCTTCCCAGCAGCCAATAGGTCAAAAGAAACCTTCCCTAATAGGCCCTCCCAAACTTTTTCTAAAAATTTTTGCGGCCCCCTCTTTTTCTCTGCTAACCTGAGGGACGACGAAGGGGAGTAGTTCCCACTGGCTTAGCCCAAACTTCTACCGGGCTAACCCAAAGCGGTTTATCGACATACTGGCTTGCAGGCCCGCCTGCTTCCCGGTAAACCACCGTTTCTTTTCATTCTTGAGAGGCGGCGAGCGAGACCTTCGGCCAAGGAAAACCTTTCATTTTCTTGAGCCGAAGTATCAGCGCACGCGCCCTGCTTTGGCTCCCAGACCCAAGGTAGGTTCTTATGTCCGCCCAGATTCAATCCCCCACCCAGCCCAGCAAGGTCCAGATTCGCCGTTGGCGCCGCTACCTGGCTGAAGAAATCTCAGAAGCCCGCATCTACGCCGCCCTGGCCGACCGCGCCCAGGGTGAAGAGGCTGAGATTCTGCGACAGGTTGCCCAGGCTGAGGAGCGCCACCAGCAACACTGGCGTGATCTTCTCGGTGAGCATGCCTACCCGGAGCCTAAGCCTGCCCTCTCGGCCCGCCTGCTCCACCTGCTGGCCCAGAACTTTGGTTCAGTTTTTGTGCTGGCCCTGGCCCAGCGGGCTGAGGGGCGTTCTTCTTACGCCCAGGATCCAGATGCTACTGAGGCTATGGCTGCTGATGAGGCCATCCACGAGGAGATTATCCGGGCCCTGTCTACGTCTGGACGTGAGAAGCTGTCGGGTAACTTCCGGGCGGCTGTTTTTGGGGCCAACGATGGCCTGGTCTCTAATGCCGCCCTGATTATGGGTGTGGGTGCTAGTGGCGTGTCTTCGTCTATGGTTCTGTTGTCGGGTGTGGCTGGCCTTCTAGCTGGTGCCCTGTCTATGGCGGCGGGTGAGTTTGTGTCGGTGCGATCTCAACGGGAGCTGCTGGATGCGTCGCGGCCTACTCAGGTGACCTTGGATGTGGCCCATCAGCTGGATATTAATCAGAATGAGCTGGAGCTGATTTACCGAGCCCGGGGCATGAGCGAGGAGGCTGCCCGGCACCGGGCTATGGAACGTTTTGGTTATTTCACTTGCGACTGTGATCCCTCTCTGTCTCATCGGGAGGACGCTGAGGAGCAGGAGCCGGAGCATGAGGCTTTGGGCTCTGATGTGGGGGCGGCAGCTTCTAGCTTTGCTTTTTTTGCTTCTGGTGCTTTGATTCCGATTCTGCCCTACATTTTTGGTATGTCTGGGGGCGCTGCCATGCTGGTTTCTATGCTGCTGGTTGGTTTTGCCCTGCTGCTGACCGGCGGCGTGGTGGGCCTGCTGTCTGGGGCTTCTCCCTTCAAGCGGGGCCTGCGTCAGCTGGCTATTGGCTATGGGGCAGCTATTGTGACCTACCTCTTGGGCCTGCTCTTTAATACGACAACCGCCTAGCCTGGCTACTACCCTCCCGGCCCTGGGCGCGCCTGCTTGCCCGGGGGCTAGGGACGCTGGCCTGGGCGCTGTTCTTTGCAGATGACGGTCAATCTTAACAGCCCGGTGAAAAGAACAGCGCCTCGGCCCGTTAGTTTTGGGTTATGCGCTGGTCAGAAGTTTGAAGCTTTGCCCGTTCGGGCTCTCGACGCTGATATTGATAGAAGTCCCAAGTGCTTCTAGATACTTTTTGAGAGTATCAATCTTTACGTTCGGCAAGTCTCCGTTTTCGATTTGGGACACCCTGTGCTGACTAACTCCTAGGCGTTTAGCGACCTGAGCCTGGGTTAGTCCAACGTCTTTCCGGAGCTCCCGTAGCTGGTAGAGACGGGCTTCCGCTTTCATCTCTTCCACGCCTTGCCGGATAATCTCAGGGTCTACAGGGCGAATTTCAAGTAGTTCATCTAAAGTCATGATCGCTTCTCCTTACTGGCTAGTTCTTCGAGGTGTTTCTGGTAGATACCCTCAGCAAGAGGTATGTTCTGTTTGTACCATTTCTCCCAGTTGCCTGCCTTGTCCCCGGCTACTAACAAGATAGCCTGCTGCACGGGATCAAAGATGAAGAGAATCCTGATGTTCTTCGCGGCTTTACGAGGGCGCAATTCCTTGAGATTGTGGTATCGACTGTGATGGATTCTGTCTACAAAAGGCCGACTTCCTTTAGGCCCTTGCTCTGCCAGGTATTCAAGGGCAATGATGACTTCTTGATATTGGCCCTCGGGAAGGTGTGTTAGCCAGTCGGCAATATACTTAGCCTCGATGCTCCATCTGGTCATAGCAGAATTTTATCACATATAACTGATATTGAAGGGTATAAGTGAGACCGGGGCGCTGATTTTTGCAGAAGGGCGGCAAGCTTGACCGCCTAGTGAAAAGATTGGCGCCCCGGTCTTGAGCAGACTGCCAGGGACGCAAAAAGGCGGGGCTCCCGCTCAGAAGAATAATCTTCTGGGGGGAGCCCCGCTCTGAGTCCTTAGCTAACTAAGAAAGTTGCTTTCTTAGAAGGTGAAGGAGATTGCACCGTGGTTACGGATGCCACCAGTGGTGTTGGTGTTGTTGCCCTGAGCAATAGCGCCACCAGCAACGGAAGGAGCTACGTAGCTACCGCCAGCTGCACCGGCGTTACCGGCAGACATCAGGAGGCCGTAGTAGTTCTGCTCACCGGTAGAGCCTTCCCAGGTGCCGTCGAAGCCAGTGGAGCTACCAGCGCCACCGCCACCGTAGCCACCGCCACCACCGGCGCCGATGGAAACAGCGCGAACGGACTTGGCATCAATGTACTTGTAGGTGTGATCCAGAGCAGCACCTGAACCACCCTTAGCAGGGCCGGGGGCAGCTACGGACTCACCAGCGCCACCAGCTACGTAGCGAATCTGGTGTACGTAGGCAGTGTCATTGGTGAAGACGTCGTTAGGACCGGTAGCGCCACCAGCGCCACCTACACCGGCCTTAGCACCGCTACCGAAGCTGTAAACAGCACCAGGCAGAACAGCGTTGCTGTTGTTGTTACGAGTGGTAACACCGGTAGCATCAGCAGAGTCGCCACCAGCAGAACCAGCAGCCTGCAGAGTAGTGTTGTTTGACGCAGCAGGGTGGTTGTTATTAGCATTGGTGGAACCAGCAGGCTTACCCTTCCACTGAGACCCACCAGGCCAAGCACCAGCGAAGGTGGGGTAGTTAGCGTTACCGCCACCGCCACCGGCGATGACAACAGGCTGGCCGTTGAGCAGAATTGCGGAACCGGCACCACCGGAACCACCAAAGCGCTGAACGAACTGGTGGCTACCGGTGGTTACGTTAGCGTCGCTGGTTACAGCAGCAGCAGCGTCACCACCGTCGCCGTAGCCCTTACCACCGGTAGTGGGAAGAGTACCGAAAGCGCGAGCCCAGCTGGCCTTCTCAGAGAGACCACCGGAACCAACAACCAGGGTCAGCTGGTCGCCGGGGGATACAGGCAGAACACCGGTGACACGAGCACCAGCACCACCAGCATTAGCAGCAGAGTAGCCACCGCCAGCGCCACCTAGAACGTCGAAGCAGATAGAAGTAACGCCAGCAGGCACAGTCCAAGTGGTGGTTGCACCGTTAGCATCGGTAGGAGCAGGAGCAACAAAGCTACCACCGGTGGAGCAGGGCTCCTGGCTTGCAGCGTAGGCGGGAACAGCAGCAGATGCGACAACAACGGGAGCTGCCCAGGCTGCACCCTTCGCCAGAGTACGGCGATTCATTTCCATAGTGGAAACCTCTTATTCATGAGTTTGGGGGACAAAAAACCGAACCCAGACCGCAAGCCAGTGCGAACACGCCCACTTCCTACTGCCTGTGAGTTCAGCTCTGACACTACCAGTCAGCACTCAGCTTCCGCAAGCAAAACGGGCACAAAATCAGTGATTTTAAGTACCCCAAACCCAAGCTTTCCCACCCATTCCCAGCCTGACTAGCACTTACATCTTTCGGGCCCCAGTAAACTTTTTTAAAGTTTCTAGCACAGACGCCCCCTGGGGCATCCAGAGGGCGTCCTCACGCGAACAGGTCAGGCCCTAAAGCAGGCCGGGCAGGCTACTTCTGAGAGAAGATCTCCCGCATCAGCTGGGCAGCCTCAGAAGGAGTCTTACCCACCTTGACACCAGCAGCCTCCAGGGCCTCCTTCTTAGCCTGGGCGGTACCAGAAGAACCAGAAACAATAGCGCCAGCATGGCCCATAGTCTTACCCTCAGGGGCAGTAAAACCAGCCACATAGCCAACCACAGGCTTAGTCACATGAGCCTTAATGAACTCAGCAGCCCGCTCCTCAGCGTCGCCACCAATCTCACCAATCATGACAATAGCCTCAGTCTCCGGGTCAGCCTCAAAAGCCTCCAGGGCATCAATATGGGTGGTACCAATAATGGGGTCACCACCAATACCAATAGCGGTAGTGAAACCAATATCGCGCAGCTCAAACATCATCTGGTAGGTCAGGGTGCCAGACTTAGAAACCAGGCCAATCTTGCCCTTACCAGTAATATTGGCCGGAGTAATACCCACCAGAGACTCACCCGGAGTAATAATGCCCGGGCAGTTAGGGCCAATAATGCGGGTAATCTGCTTGCCCTCAGCATCCACCTTGCTCTTAGCGTAAGCCCAGAACTCAGCAGTATCGCCTACGGGCACACCCTCAGTAATCACAACAACCAGGGGAACCTCAGCATCAATCGCCTCAATCACCGCAGCCTTAGTGAAAGCCGGCGGAACAAAAACAATCGACACATCAGCGCCGGTCTCGGCCACAGCCTCAGCCACAGTACCGAAAACCTTCAGCTCAACCTCACGGCCCTCAGCATCCTGGTGAGTCACAGTGGTGCCAACCTTACGGGCGTTAACGCCGCCCACAATCTGGGTGCCAGCAGCCAGCATGCGGGCGGTATGCTTGCTACCCTCGCCGCCGGTGATGCCCTGAACGATGACCTTAGAGTCCTTGTTCAAAAAGATAGACATAATAAAAACCTTCTATACAGTAATCAGCGCTGATTTATGCGGTGTGGGCCAGCTCGGCGGCCTTATCGGCACCAGAATCCATGGTGGCCGCCTGGTGAACCAGAGGATGGTTAGCCTCAGACAGAATCCGGCGGCCCTCCTCAACATTGTTGCCGTCCAGACGAACCACCAGAGGCTTAGTAGCCTTATCGCCCAGAATCTCCAGGGCCTTCACAATGCCGGTAGCAACCGCGTCACAGGAGGTAATACCACCAAAGACGTTGACGAAAACAGACTTAACCTGCTCATCATTGAGGATGATATCCAGGCCAGCAGCCATGACCTCAGCCGAGGCACCACCACCAATATCCAGGAAGTTAGCCGGCTTCACATTGCCGTGACGCTCACCAGCGTAAGCCACCACGTCCAGGGTAGACATAACCAGACCGGCACCATTACCCACAATGCCCACCTGGCCATCCAGCTTGACGTAGTTGAGGTCGTGGGCCTTAGCCTTAGCCTCCAGGGGGTTCTCGGCAGACTTATCAACCAGGGCCTCATGCTCAGGCTGACGGAAGTCGGCGTTATCGTCCAGGGAGACCTTGCCGTCCAGGGCCAGAATCTGACCGTCACCGGTGCGAACCAGAGGGTTGACCTCAACCAGGGTGGCGTCCTCCTGGCGGTAAACCTCACCCAGCTTGACCAGCACCGCAGCCACGTCCTCGCGCAGGTCAGCAGCAAAACCAGCAGCCTCAACAATCTCAGCAGCCTTAGCGGGGGTGATACCCTCCTGGGGGTTCACCTCAACCTTGGCCAGGGCCTCAGGACGCTCAGCCGCCAGAGTCTCAATGTCCATACCACCCTCAACAGAGCACATGGCCAGGTAGGAGCGGTTAGCCCGGTCTAGCAGCAGAGAGAAGTAGTATTCTTCGGCAATATCAGCGCCCTGGGCAATCATGACCCGGTGGACGGTGTGGCCCTTAATGTCCATACCCAGAATCTGCTGGGCGTACTGGTAAGCCTCTTCAGGGGTCTTGGCAACCTTAACGCCACCAGCCTTACCGCGGCCGCCCACCTTAACCTGGGCCTTTACAACAGTGACGCCGCCGATCTTCTCGGCTGCTGCCTTAGCTTCTTCAGGAGTGGTTGCCACGATTCCCTGCAGCACGGGCACACCGTGCTTTTCAAAGAGGTCACGTGCCTGGTATTCAAACAGGTCCACAGGAGTATCCTTCTTCGTCGAAGTCGGGCCGGCACACCTGCTGTGCGCCAGCTGGGATTAGGGTGAAGCCGCACCCCGCCCCAGGAGAGGTAGAGCACAAACTCCAGCTAAAAGAAAACTCTATCGCACTTAGCCCCAGCTGGCGAGCCTAAATTATTCAACTTTGGTCAAAGGCGCATAGCGCAGCAGCAGCCGCTTCTCCTCAGAGGCAAAGCGAACCTTAGCCACAGTCTTATCGCCAGCCCCCTCCAGGGCCAGTACCCGTCCCTCGCCAAAGCTGGCATGGGTCACCCTATCCCCCACGCTCAGGGCCGGAATCTCCTTCTTAGGCTGAACCCGAGAGACCCGTCCAGCCGCCGCAGCCGCATAACCGTAAGAGGCTGAGCCATTGACCTGGGCGGTAGAAGGCTCGGACGGACGCGAGCTAGCCGGACGCGAACCGGCGCTAGAACCATAGGATCCCCCAGAGAAGCCAGTGGACCAGCCCCCACCAGAAGCCCGGGAAGACC
>DKXC01000042.1 GCA_002492045.1 Micrococcaceae bacterium UBA7136 | reverse complement strand
GGGGGGGACGAGCCCCGCCCAAGAGGGGGGGGGGGGCCGCGAGCAGGAGCCTGCCTCGCCCCTAACCAAAAACTGAATCTTTAGAAGAGCTCACCAAGGGCCCGCAGGTCTTCCTCCAGGTTCTGCAGCAGGTCTAGGGCCTCGGTGACCATTTCTAGGTCTTCTAGCTCCAGGCCCCGCACCAGCCACTGAATCAGGGCAAACTCGGCGTAGAGCTTGGCCCGGGTCTCTAGGTGCTGGTCGGGTTCCTGGGGCATCTGGGCCCGGTAGCCAGCAAAAATCTGCTTCCTAAAGTCTGCATCGGGGGAGGCAAAGAGCCAGGCAAAGTCCTGGGCTGGGTCACCCACACAGACCTCAGACCAGCCGGTAACCTCAACAACATTCCGCCCGTCCAGCACCAGGTTGTCCTCATTGAGGTCGCCATG
Organism: Micrococcaceae bacterium UBA7136; assembly: GCA_002492045.1. GTDB lineage: Bacteria > Actinomycetota > Actinomycetes > Actinomycetales > Micrococcaceae > Rothia. The sequence goes on along the minus strand of DKXC01000042.1, from coordinate 8,736 downwards.
AATGACTCGGGGCCTAAAGGTCCAGAGCTCCTGGTCGGCCAGCTGCTTATCCCAGCGAACCAGCAGGGCAGGCGGAACCTTACCGCTCTTGCGGGCTACTTCCAGTTCAGCTACCCGCCGCTGCCGGACTTCCTGGCTAGAGTAGGTGGGCAGGTAGGCGTCCTCAACCATTTCGGTGGGAAAAACGTGAATGGTGGCAATATTTTGGGCCAGCTTCTGAGCCAGGGATTCCTGCCCCTCGGGGCCGGCAGCTGCAAGGGCCGCTAGGGTCTCAATAGAGACCGGGTCGCCAGGAATATGCGAATAAATAAAAACCTGCTTGCCCTGCAGGGGCACAGTACCGACCACGGTGGGCACCAAAAAGGGCAGACGAGCCCGCAGGCCGGGGGTGAAGGACTGCAAGATAACGTGCTCTGCTTCTAGCCGGACGCTGGCCGCCGGGTTCTTGGGTGAGCGCACCCGCCAGCGCTTATCGGCTGAATCGATGATGACTGCTGAGTCGAAGTCGTTGGCGTCGTCGGTGGAGGGCAGGGCGGCAACCGGGTAGAGGCCGGGCACGCCAGCAGAGACCAGGGCAGCTAGTTGCAGGGGTGTTGAAGTCACGTCTTTAAGAGTACAGGAGCTAGCTGGCTTGGTGTAAGTTTAGAGGGCTGGGGTCAGCCACCGGCTGGGCCCCTCTGTGAGACCGGGAGATGATGGGGGAGAGATGGTTTCTGATCGTTTGAGGGCTCAGCCTGTCCCCCTGGTACGGCAGGACCCCCAGGCCATTTTGGAGGGCCTGGATGAGGAACAAAGACAGGTAGCTAGCCATCTGGAAGGGCCCATGTGCGTGCTAGCTGGTGCCGGTACCGGTAAGACCCGGGCCATTACCCACCGGATTGCCTACGGGATCGCGGTGGGCCGCTATGTGCCCCAGAACGTCCTGGCCCTGACCTTCACCACCCGGGCCGCAGAAGAACTTAAGGTGCGCCTGCGTCAGCTGGGCGCTAGCGGGGTAGTTGCCCGTACTTTCCACTCGGCGGCCCTGCGCCAGTTACGCTATTTTTGGCCCCTGGCTGTGGGCGGCCCCTTCCCCCAGATTATTCAGCATAAGGCCCCCCTAGTGGTTGAGGCTGCCCGCCGCCTGAGCCTGAGCACCGACCGGACGGTGGTGCGGGACATGGCTTCTTTGATTGAGTGGGCTAAGGTTTCCCTGCTGACCCCAGAAGATCTGGTGCTACAGCTAGACCAGAAGCAGCTGCCACCGGGCCTGGACGCCCGGGACATGGCCCGGGTCTACAGCACTTACCAGGATCTACAGATTGAGCAGGACTCCATCGATTTTGAGGATATTCTGCAGCTGACCATAGCCCTGATTGAAGAGAACCCTCAGGTGGCCGCCCAGATTCACAGCCAGTACCGGCATTTTGTGGTGGACGAATATCAGGACGTCTCCCCCCTGCAGCAGCGGCTCTTGGAGGCCTGGCTGGGCCGTCGGCAGGATATTTGCGTGGTGGGGGACGCCTCCCAGACTATTTACTCTTTCACCGGGGCTTCTAGCCGTCACCTGCTGGAGTTCCGGCAGAAGTTTGAGGGTGCTCAGGTGGTCAAACTGGTTCGAGACTACCGTTCTACCCCCCAGGTGGTTGATTTGGCTAATCGTCTGCTGGCGGCTAGGCGTCCGGCCCCAGATTCTAGCCCCCGCTCTTGGGCCCCGCCCCTGGAGTTGCGCTCGCAGAAGAAGCCTGGCCCGGCTATTAACTGGTTTGGTTACCAGGATGATCAGGCTGAGGCCCAGGGCATTGCCGAGGATATTCAGGATCTGATCCAGAAGGACGGTATTGCCCCGGCCGATATTGCTGTGCTTTTTCGGACTAATTCTCAGTCGGCTGCCTTGGAGGAGGCCTTGCGGGCCAAACGGATTAGTTTTCAGTTGCGGGGCAGTGAGGAGTTCTTTAAGCGGGCTGAGGTTCGTAACGCTATTGCTAGTCTTAAGGGGGCTGCCCGGGCGGCGGGGCCGGGGGATTCGGTGGCCCAGCTGGTGCGGGATAATCTCAAGAACCTGGGCTGGTCGCAGACTGCCCCTCAGTCTTCGGGGCAGGTGCGGCAGCGTTGGGAGTCTTTGGAGACCCTGGTGAATCTGACGGATCGGCTGCTGGCTGAGCGTCAGGAGGCCCGGGAGCGGGCCCAGGCTCAGGGGGCTGCGGAGTTGCCGCCGCCTTTGACCCTTTATGATCTGGTGGCTACCTTGATTGAGCGTTCCCAGCAGGATGATGCTCCCTCCCTGAACGGGGTTACCTTGGCTTCGATCCATGCGGCTAAGGGCCTAGAGTGGGAGGCGGTTTTTCTCTGCGGCCTTAATGAGGGGCTTATGCCTATTTCTATGGCCCAGACGGGGGACGAGATCGATGAGGAGCGGCGTCTGCTTTACGTTGGGATCACCCGGGCTAGGTCTTTTTTGACCCTGTCTTGGTCTAAGTCGCGGACGCCGGGTAGCCGGGGCAACCGTAAGCGGTCCCGCTTCTTGGAGGATATCGCCCCTAAAGGGACTTAAGGTTGAAAAGGCAGGGGCAGACAAGCCGCCGGCTAACTAAATACGCCGGCTACGCTTGTCTGCCCCCTGCCATCTTGCCCTGTCCGGTACTAAGACCCCAGAAAGTTGTCCCCCTTGAGAAAGGCGGGCGTGGTCTAGCCCGCCGGTCAAGGGGGAAACTTTGCTGGGGCTCTATTCCGGCTTCTCCTCATAACCTCCGGCTAGCAGCTTCTCTAGGGCCGCGTCGAACTCGTCGTCGCTGGCGGTAATCAGGGCCCGGCGGGAGGCAAAGCCCTCGGGGTCGTCCAGGTCTTCACCGCTGGGTAGGGTTTCGGGGCCTTTCCAGAGGGCGTCGCGGGCTTCGGCACCGTGGGCCTGGTCGTAGTGGCGCCAGAAGGCTAGGGCTTCGCGCATCTTGCGGGGCCGTAGTTCTAGGCCCAGTAGCTGGGCGAAGGTGTGTTCTGCGGGGCCACCGGAGGCTCGGCGGCGGGCCATGCTTTCGGCCAGCTGGGGGGCCATGGGCAGGTTGCTGCTGGCTTCTTCGGTGACCAGGCTAACCCAGCCTTCGATGAGGGCTAGGAGGGTTTCGAGCCGGTCCAGGGCTAGTTTCTGGTCGTCGGTGTGCTGGGGGGTGAAGACGTCTCCGCCGAGGGCTTCCATGATGGCTTCGGGGTTGGCCGGGTCAAAGTCGAGGTCGGCGGCCTGGGCCTGCATCCGCTCAATATCGACGTGGATGCCGCGGGAGAAGCGTTGGATCAGGGCCAGGATGTCTTCCCGTAGCCAGGGGTTGTGCTTGTGTAGGCGTACTAGGGCTGCTTCCCGGATGGCTAGGTAGAGCATGACTTCTTGGGGCGGGATTTCTAGGCCCTCACTGAAGGCGGCGATTCCGCCGGGCAGCAGGGCGGAGCGCCCTGAGGCTAGGGGGATGCCTAGGTCGGTGGAGGAGACGACCTCTGTGGCTAGGGAGCTGAGGGCCTGGGCCATTTGCATACTGAAGAGCATGCCGCCCATTCCGGCGAAGATGTTGCCGCCGCCTAGCATGCCGGAGAGTTCTTGAGGCAGCTGGGAGGTCATGGTGTCGTTCATGGCCTGGGCGAGGGATTGGGCGACGGGGCCGGTGACTTCTTTCCAGGTGTCAAAGGAGTTTTCGATCCATTCGGATTTGCTCCAGGCTTCGGTGCTGAAGTTGGGCCGCTCAAATTCGGTGACGGCATCTAGCCAGAGGTCGGCCAGGGTGGCGGCGTCCTTGACGGCGGCGGCCTGCTGGCTGCTGACGGAGGGGTCGCCCTGGGCGACGAGAATCTGCCGGGCCTGTTGCTTGGCGCTGTCCCAGTTGATGCCGCCCTCGCTGGAGGTTCCTTGCATCATGGCATTGATCTGGCCCATGATGCCTGAGAGCATGGCGGGGTCGAGGGGGATGCCCATGTTGGGTAGGCCCTGGTTGCCAGCGGCCTGGGGGTCGAAGCCGGATTCTTGGAGCCGCTTAATAAATTCTTCCAGGGGGTCGCGGTCGGATCCGGGGTTGGGGCTGGTCATGGGCTGCCTCTCTTTCCTGCCCCGGTCTGGGGGCTTGGGGGCTGGTGGTTTTCCTCTTAAGCTACCAGCCTAGTGGTTGAGTCTGCTTCTGCCTACGGGTTCAGCCTAAAGCCGAGTGGCCTTTGAGGCTTCTTTTCTTTTCTTCCCAGCTTTCACCCAGAAGCTACCGGGCCGCTGGCTTTTCCTTGTAGGCTAGGGTCTATGCGCATTTTTCGCCCTTCTTCGTCAGCTGCTTCTTCCCGTCCTCGTCCTCTGGGGGCGGGCTGCTGGAACCTGCCTACGGTCAGCGCAGTGGGGGCCCTGGGTCTTTCGGCCCTGGCCCTGGTGCTGCCGGTTGATTTTGTGACTGAGTCACCGGGGCCCACTTTTAACACTACGGGCGATTATAAGGACCGTAAGCTGATTTCGATTGAGGGGGCTAATACCTTCCCTACCGATGGACGCCTGGATATGACTACGGTGCAGGTGGCTGGTGGCCCTAATTCGACTATTGGCGCCTTGCAGGTGCTTTCTAGCTGGTTTGAGCCCTCCCATGCTGTTTTGCCTAGTGACCTGGTTTATTCTCCTGCTGTTAGTAGCCAGGAGGTTTCTGAGCGTAATAGTGCTGATATGACTAATTCTCAGGAGATTGCCCAGGCTGCTGCCCTAACCTACCTGGGGGTGGGTTATGGTGAGACCCTGACTGTTACCGGTACGGCTGAGGGTAGCCCCAGCGCGGGGGTTTTTGAGCAGGGCGATATTATTCGGGCGGTCAATGATCAGCCTCTTAGTTCTTACCAGTCTTTGACTCAGGCCTTGGATGCTTCTGCCGGTCAGCCGGTGCTGGTTTCTTTTGAGCGGGCGGGGGAATCCCAGCAGCTGGAGCTGACTCCCACCTTCAATGAGCATGCTGGCCGCTATGTGCTGGGACTCTATATTTCTCGGACTTTTGATTTTCCGCTGAAGGTCACCTATGGCCTGGATCAGGTGGGCGGCCCCAGCGCCGGTCTCATGTTTTCTTTGGGCATCGTTGATGTGCTGACGGACGGTTCTATGACCGGCGGTAAGCATTTTGCCGGTACCGGGTCTATCGAGACTGATGGGACGGTGGGTAGTATCGGCGGTATTGAGCAGAAGATGAAGGGGGCTAGGGAGGCTGGCGCCCAGGTCTTTTTGGCTCCTGCGGCTAACTGCCCGGACGTGGTTGGTGCTGTTCCTGAGGGCCTGGCGGTGGTCAGTGTCTCTAGCCTGGCTGAGGCTGCGGATGCTGTGACCCGGATTGGGGCGGGGGAGGACCCTGCTGTCTTCCCGACCTGTTCCTAAGCGCCGGCCAGGCCAAGGCAGACTCGCGAGGCTATAGTCATGAGCCAGCTTATTTGGCAGAATAGTTTTCTATAGGTTGTAGCCCGCCAACCGGGCTACTTGGGCCCTCCCCACCTGATGATGGGGAGGGCTCTTTTCCCATTATCAACTGAAGGAAGACACCCGTGACAACTGGAAGCAGTTCAGCTACCTCTCAAGGTGCTCCTCAGCCAAGAAGAAACCGTCCTCTACAGGTGACCCTGCTGATTGTGGGTCTGCTGGTTGCAGGCTTTGTTTTTGCCAGTCAGGTCTACACCGATGTGCTCTGGTATGACCAGCTGGGCTACCTGGGGGTTTTTATTACCCAGAATCTGACCCAGATTGGTCTTTTCCTGGTCACTGCCCTGGCCGCTGGTGCCGCTGTTTGGGCTAGTCTCTTCTATGCTGTGAAGCACGGCCAGGCTCCTAGCCCCCAGGCCGCTTCTTATCGTCCTCGTCCTAGTCAGGGTCCGGATGGTTCGCCCATTCCGGATCCTTACGCTGAGATGCAGGAGCTTTTTAACCGCAATATGGCCCGCTACCAGAAGGGGATTGAGTCTACTCGTCGGGCCCTGCTTTTTGTTGTTCCCCTTTTCTTGGGTTCTTTTATTGCTAGCGGTGTAGCTAGCCAGTGGGAGACTGTCCTGCTTTTCTTGAACCGGGAGAGCTTTGGCCAGACTGACCCGGAGTTTAGCCTGGATTTGGGTTTCTTTATTTTTACCCTGCCCTTTTTGAATCTACTGACTGGCCTGCTGAGCACGATTATTATTTTTTCGGCGTTAGCTGGCCTGGTCATGCACTATTTCTATGGGGGGCTGGTAGTTACTGATTCTGGTCTTCGTACTAGTGTGCATTTCCGTCGGCACCTGGCCCTGCTGGCCTTCCTTTTCTTGCTGGTTCGGGCTGCTGTTCTTTGGTTGGCCCGCTATAACGCTACGGTGCAGGAGTCTGGCTCGGGTAACTGGGCTGGTGCCATGTATAGCGATGTGAACGCTATTATTCCGGTCAAGGCTATTTTGGCTGCTGCTAGCCTGCTAGTGGCTGCCCTCTTTATTGTGGCCCTGGTGCGGGGTAATTGGCGGCTGCCGCAGATTGGTGTTGCCTTGCTGGTGATTACTGCCCTGGTTGCTGGCTCTCTTTACCCTTGGATTGTTCAGCGTTTCCAGGTGGTGCCTAATGAGCAGGCTACTGAGGCTCCCTATATTCAGCGCAATATTGATGCGACTCGGGCTGCTTATGGGCTAGATCGGGTTGAGGTTCAGACCTATGATGCAACGACCTCTACCCAGGCTGGTGCCTTGCGGGGTGAGAGCGAGACGATTTCTAATATCCGTCTGCTGGATCCTAATGTGGTCTCTAGTGCTTTTGGCCAGTTGCAGCAGTTCCGCCCCTACTATCAGTTTGATCAGAACCTGTCGGTTGACCGTTACACCATTAACGGGAAAGAGACTGATACGGTGATTGCGGCCCGTGAGCTGAATCCGGCCCAGAACGCTAATTCTTCTTGGGTGAATCAGCATGTGGTCTATACCCACGGTTATGGTGTGATTGCGGCTTATGGCAATCAGGTTGAGGCTGATGGTAAGCCGAAGTTTATTCAGTCTGGTATTCAGGCTACTGGTGCTATTAGTCAGGACTATGAGCCTCGGATTTACTTTGGTCGGACTTCCCCGGATTACTCGATTGTGGGTGGCAGCGCCGAGGATGAGGCCCTGGAGCTAGACCGTCCTCAGGGGTCTGATGACCAGGGTGGTTCTGATGCTAAGTACACCTTTAGTGGTAATGGTGGCCCCAATATTGGTGCTCCTTTTAACCGTCTGGCCTACGCTATTAAGTTCCAGTCTTCTGACATTCTGCTGTCGGATGCTGTGCGTCCTGAGTCTCAGGTGCTCTATGACCGTAACCCGGTGGATCGGGTCAAGAAGGTTGCCCCTTACTTGACGGTGGATGGTAACCCTTACCCGGCGATTGTGGACGGTCAGGTGCTCTGGATTGTGGATGCTTACACGACAGCTAGCACCTACCCTTACGCCCAGTCTTCTCAGTTGCAGGCTGCTACTAGCGATTCTGAGACTGCCTCGGGTGATGCGGCTGCCCTGCCGGCTGAGCGGGTGAATTATATTCGTAACTCGGTTAAGGCTACGGTCAATGCCTACGATGGTTCGGTTAAGCTGTATGCCTGGGATGAGCAGGATCCGGTCTTGAAGAGCTGGCAGAAGGTTTACCCGCAGACGGTGGAGTCTTATAGCCAGATGTCTGCCCGGCTCATGGAGCATGTGCGTTACCCTCAGGATCTTTTCAAGGTTCAGCGTGAGATGCTCAATTCTTACCATGTGACCGAGGCTGGCAGTTTCTACGCTGGGGATGACCGCTGGTCTACTCCTAATGACCCGACTAATGATTCTGGTCAGGCCCTGCCGCCCTATTACCTGTCCTTGCAGATGCCGGGGGAGTCTGAGGCGAAGTTCTCTTTGACGACGAGCTTTATTCCTCAGCAGTCTGATAGCAATACCCGTAACGTCATGTATGGTTTCTTGGCTGCTAATGGGGATGCTGGTACCGGCCAGGACGGTCAGCGGCATGAGGATTATGGCAAGCTGACTTTGCTGGAGTTGCCGCGGTCTTCTGTGGTTCCTGGCCCTGGTCAGGCTCAGAACGTCTTTAACTCTGATACTGCGGTCTCTACTGAGTTGAACCTGCTGCGTCAGGGTGCTTCGGATGTTATTAACGGTAACCTGCTGACTCTGCCGGTGGGCGGCGGTATTCTTTACGTCCAGCCGGTTTATGTTCAGTCTTCGGGCGATGCGGCTTATCCGTCCTTGCGACGGGTGCTGGTGGGCTTCGGTGAGAAGGTGGGCTTTGCTCCTACCTTGGAGGAGGCCCTGGATGAGCTCTTTAGTGGTTCTTCTGGCGCTCAGACGGCTGCTGATGCCGGTGTTTCTGAGGAGGGTTCTGCTGCTTCTTCGGAGAGTCAGCAGTCTGATTCGCCTAGCCTGACTCAGGCTTTGCAGGAAGCTAAGTCTGCTATGGAGGAGGCTGACCGGGCTATGAAGGCTGGTGACTGGGCTGCTTATGGTCAGGCTCAGGCTAAGCTCAATCAGGCTTTGACCAAGGCTTTGGAGGCTGAGGGGCAGGAGGGCGCTTCGGCTTCTGCTTCGGCTAGCCCTTCTGCCAGTCCTAGTCCCTCGGCTTCTCGCTAGCTTTTAGGCTTTGCGGAGCTGAGTTGGCTTGACGAGGGAAGGCCCCTGCTGGTGTTCACCGGCGGGGGCTTTTTCTGTGTTGTCGCTCTCTTTGGGTCTTCTGGGCTTGCAGAGGATGCTGGGGGTCTGTATAGTTGTATGAGTCGCCGCGGGGTGGAGCAGTTCGGT
>DKXC01000036.1 GCA_002492045.1 Micrococcaceae bacterium UBA7136 | reverse complement strand
AAGGCTTCGGTCATGACCCGGGGCCTGGCTGAGACCACCCGCCTGGCTAAGGCCCTGGGGGGCCGGGCCGAGACTATGAGCGGTCTGGCCGGTATGGGGGATCTGATTGCTACCTGCTCCTCGCCCCTGTCTCGCAACCACACTGCCGGGCGTCTGTTAGCTGAAGGTGTCTCTCCCCAGGACCTACCTAAGGCCATGTCGCAGACGGCTGAAGCGGTGAAGTCGGCTCCCGTCCTGGCCCAGCTGGCCCGCAGGCTGGGGGTTGAAATGCCTATTACTGAGGCGGTGGTGGCGGTCTTAGAGGGGCAGATGACTGTTGACCAGCTGGCCCCGGCCCTGCTAGGACGCCGCCTTAAATCTGAAGAGCCCTAAACTTCTAAACCCACTGTTGAAAACACAAGAATAATTCCGAGGACCCATGACTCAAGCATCTGCTAAGACTACCGTTGCCCTACTCTGCGGGGGCCGCTCATCTGAGCACTCTATCTCCCTCATTACCGCCCGTGGCGTCTTGGGGGCTATCGACCATGACAAGTACGAGGTCATCACCATTGGTATTACCTCGGACGGCCGCTGGTACCTGACCAGTCAGGAGGCCCTGACCCAGCTGCTGGAGGACCAGCCGCTAGCTACCTTCCCGGCTGCCGGCCAGCAGGTCTTTCTGCCCCTGGGCGGTGAGGACCGCCGCCTACGTCTGATTGACCCCGAGCACCCCGAGCAGGTGACCCTGGGGCCGGCCCTTGACGTGGTCTTCCCCCTGCTACACGGCCCCTTCGGTGAGGACGGTACCCTTCAGGGCCTGCTAGAGATGGCCAACCTGCCCTATGTGGGCTGTGGTGTGGCTTCTTCGGCGGTCAGCATGGATAAGCACCTGATGAAGCTGGCCTTTGAAGCTGCCGGTCTGGAGGTTGGCCCCTACGAGGTCATCACCCACCGCCAGTGGGTTAATGATCCGGCTGAGGCTAAGGCCCGGATTGCGAAGCTGGGTTTCCCGGTCTTTGTTAAGCCTGCCCGGGCTGGTTCCTCTTTTGGTATCAGCAAGGTTGATTCAGCTGACCAGTTGGATGCTGCTATTGCTGAGGCTCAGGCCCATGACCCCAAGCTGGTGGTTGAGGCCGGTATTGAGGGTCGGGAGATTGAGTGTGCTGTGCTGGATGGACACCATTCGGCTGCCCCTCGCACCTCCTACCCGGGTGAGATTGTGGTGACCGACCAGGAGCATAGCTTCTACGATTTTGAGGCCAAGTATGTTTCTAAGACCTCTGCTGTAACCCAGTGTCCTGCTGACCTGCCCCAGGAAGTCAGCGACCGTCTGCGTCAGCTAGCTGCCCAGGCCTTCTTGGCTGTTGATGGGGAGGGGCTTTGCCGGGCTGACTTCTTCTACACTACCGACGGCCGCCTGGTCATCAACGAGGTCAATACCATGCCTGGTTTCACCCCGATTTCTATGTATAAGACCATGTGGGAGGCCTCTGGCCTGGGCTACAGCCAGCTGATTGATGAGCTGATTAGCCTGGCTTTGGAGCGTCCTTTGGGCCTGCGCTAGGAACTGGAGGGCAGGTCCTGGAGGGAGTCGGCCAGGTTGGTGCACTGCTGCTGCTGGGGAATCTGGGCGACTGCCGAGGAAAGTTCAGCCAGCAGGGTAGAGGAGGGCACCTGCTGGGCGTCAAAGGTTACTTCTACTGCTGGCGTCCGGCCGAAGGTTTGGGCTACCCAGGTACCCTGGGCGCTTTGTTCTCTGGCCTCTGCTTCTTGAGGGTCGGCGGGTTTGAGGATCCAGTCCACCCCGTTAACCGAGGTGCAGGGGTCAGAGACGGGGGCAGAGTCTAGCTCCACCCCGCACTTGAGGACGACTGCCGCTGGCTCTCCCCAGGCGCTGCTGGCCTGGGCTGTGGTCTCTCGCTGGGTTAGGCCAGCCAGGGAGGAGGGCAAAGCCACCATAGCGTAGGCGCAGAGGGGGTTGGCGGCGTCAGCTGCCGGGTCCAGGGGGACAGCCCCGGGGCCACAGGCGGTCAGAGCTAGCAGCGGAACAAGGGCCAGGAGGGTAGGTCGTGGAGTCTTCACCCGCCCATTCTATCGGCTGGGTCTGGCCACTAGCTGACTCACAGCCCCTGAGCCGGTGAAGAATATCTTGGGCTGGCCCTACCGGTCGCCAGAGCAGAGGAGAAAGCCATGAAGACCTGGAGCGAAGCCGACCTGCTGGCTTCCTTCCTACCTATCATCCAGGGGCATAACCGGGCAGCTGAAGAAGCCAGAGCGGCCCTGGCAGGTGAGAGCGGTCGGGAAGAAGCCGGGCGGTTGCTTCTAGGCCCGGGGGATGATGCAGCCGTCCTTGACCTTTCTGGCCAGCTGACGGTGGTTTCGACCGATACCCAGACCGAAAACCAGGACTTCCGTCGCACCTGGCCCAACGGGCTGACCAGCGGCGGCTATGAGATCGGCTGGAAGGCCGCTACCCAGAACCTGGCTGATATTGCCGCTATGGGGGCCCGGCCTACGAGCCTGGTGGTTTCGCTGACCCTGCCTGCCGACCTAGAGGCTAACTGGGCGGCAGATTTTGCCCGGGGGCTGACCGATTCTATCCGCCAGCAGGGGGCTCTTACCTGTACGGTAGCCGGTGGAGACCTGGGTCGAGGTCGGGAGCTTTCTTTAACCGTCACCGTCCTGGGCGCAAGTGACCGGCCGGTGACCCGTTCGGGGGCCTCAGCCGGTGACCAGCTCTTAGTTGCAGGTAGGCTGGGGACGGCTGCGGCTGGCCTGGCCCTGCTGGATGAAGCCCGCCTGCCAGCTGCTAGCCTGCCGGAAGCGGCCCTGGCCTGCGTGAGAGACCAGCAAAAACCGACCAGCCCCCTGGCTGCCGGGCTGGCTGCCTCATGTAGGGCTAGTGCCCTCATGGACATTTCTGATGGGCTGATTCGGGATGCCTCCCGCCTGGCTGAGGCCTCCGGGGTGTCCCTACATTTAGAGGAGGCCCTGCTAGCCCCCTGGCTACCTGCCCTGGAGACAGCCGCCCAGCTTCTGGCTCCCCTGCGTCCGGGCCTGAGCCCAGAAGAAGTGGCCCTGGACTGGCTGCTGACCGGGGGAGAGAACCACGCCTTGCTGGCCACCTGCCCGCCCGGCCAGCAGCTGGAAGGATTCACTAGAATAGGCAGGGTAGAATCCGGTAGCGGCCTCTACCTGGACGGTCGCCCTCTGAGCCTGAAAGGCTGGGATCATTTTGCCTGAGCTAGCTTCTGACTGGTGGCTTTCCTGGTTGCTGCGTTCCCGCACCCAACTGCTAG
>DKXC01000052.1:11161-16329 GCA_002492045.1 Micrococcaceae bacterium UBA7136 | reverse complement strand
CAGACCCGCCGCTGGAACCCCAAGATGAAGCGCTTCATCTTCACCGAGCGCAACGGCATCTACATCATCGACCTGCAGCAGTCCCTGGGCTTCATTGACAAGGCCTACGAAGCTGTCAAGGCAACCGTTGCTCACGGTGGCACCGTCCTTTTCGTTGGCACCAAGAAGCAGGCTCAGGAAGCAATCGCTGAGCAGGCAACCCGCGTCAACATGCCCTACGTCAACCACCGTTGGCTGGGCGGTATGCTGACCAACTTCTCCACCGTCTCCAAGCGCATCGAGCGCATGAAGGAGCTGGAGCAGATTGACTTTGACGACGTCGCCGGTTCCCAGTTCACCAAGAAGGAACTGCTGCTGCTGCGTCGCGAGCACGAGAAGCTGGAAAAGACCCTGGGCGGTATCCGCAACCTGACCAAGACCCCCTCCCTGGTCTGGGTTGTTGACACCAAGAAGGAGCACCTGGCTGTTGACGAAGCACAGAAGCTGGGCATCCCCGTAGTTGCTATCCTGGACACCAACTGCGACCCCGACGAAGTTGCCTTCCCCATCCCCGGCAACGACGACGCTATCCGCTCCGTCAACCTGCTGACCCGCGTCATTGCTGACGCCGTCGCAGAGGGCCTGCTAGAGCGCGAAAACCGCAAGGCTGGCAAGGCTAACGCCTCCGCCGAAGAGCCCATGGCTGAATGGGAGCGCGAACTGCTGGAGCAGCACGAAGCCGCCCAGGCAGAAGCCAAGGCTGAAGAAGCCAAGTAAAGCAGCATAGAGTAACGGCACCCGCCCACAATCTGGTGGGTGCCGTTCTCTCATTCTCAGCTGCCCTAGACAACATCTAGACCACCAAATAACCATCAAGGAGTTCCACAATGGCGAACTACACCGCAGCAGACATCAAGGCCCTGCGCGAAAAGACCGGCGCAGGCATGCTGGACGTCAAGAAGGCCCTGGACGAGGCCAACGGCGACCAGCAGAAGGCCATGGAAATCATCCGCGTTAAGGGCCTCAAGGGCGTCACCAAGCGCGAAGGCCGCGCCACCGCTGAAGGCCTGGTAGCAGCCCGCGTCGAAAACGGCGTCGGCTACATGATCGAGGTCAACTCCGAGACTGACTTCGTGGCCAAGTCCGAGCCCTTCATCAAGTTCGGTAACGACGTCCTGGAAGCAGCAATCGCTGCCGGTGCCTCCACCCTGGAGGAGCTCAAGGCTGCCTCCTACGAAGGCAAGACCGTTGAAGAGCTGACCACCGATGCCGGCGCTCTGCTGGGCGAGAAGATCGTTGTTCGTCGCGTAGCCCGCGTTGAAGGCGACAACATCTCCGTCTACCTGCACAAGACCTCCAAGGACCTGCCCGCCCAGGTTGGCGTCCTGCTGGCTGTCTCCGGTGAGAACACCGAGGAAGTAGCTCACGACGTAGCAGTTCACATCGCTGCCATGAGCCCCAAGTACCTCAACTCTGAGGCCATCTCTGCCGAGGACATCGAAGCTGAGAAGCGCGTTGCCGAAGAGACCGCCCGCGGTGAAGGCAAGCCTGAGCAGATTATCCCCAAGATCGTTGAGGGTAAGCTCAAGGCCTTCTACAAGGAAAACACCCTGCTGGATCAGGACTTTGCTAAGGACTCCTCCAAGTCCGTAGCTCAGGTTCTGAAGGAAAACGGCGCAGAAGCAACCGCCTTCGAGCGTTTCCGCGTAGGTGCCTAAAACCTTGAGGGTTTCACACCCCCGCTAACTCAGCCCACCTAAGGGCAGACAGTTAGCCACAGATACAGGGGAGTCTCAGATCAGAGGCTCCCCTGTGTCGTATGCTAGAAGAAGAGCAAAAACCGGCGCCAGCAACCCAGGCGCCCCAGCTAAGGAGGCCAGCATGGCAGAGACCACCCCCCAGCAGCAGGAGACCGGCCGACGCCGCCGAGTCCTACTCAAACTATCCGGCGAAGTCTTCGGCGGGGGAGAAGTAGGTATCTCCACCGAGGTCATCCGCGGCATGGCCGAGCAGATCGCCTCCACCATCGGCCAGGTTGAAGTAGCCGTCGTTGTCGGTGGCGGTAACTTCTTCCGTGGCGCAGAACTATCAGAAGCCGGTATGGACCGCTCCCGCGCTGACAACATCGGTATGCTGGGCACCGTCATGAACTCCCTGGCTCTGCAGGACTTCCTGGAACAGGCCGGTATTGACACCCGCGTCCAGTCAGCTATCTCCATGCAGCAGGTTGCCGAAAACTACATCCCCCGCCGGGCCATCCGCCACATGCAAAAAGACCGCGTCGTCATCTTCGGCGCCGGTGCAGGCCTGCCCTACTTCTCCACCGACACCGTGGCCGCCCAGCGTGCCCTCGAAATCCACGCCGACGAGGTCCTGGTCGCCAAGAACGGGGTAGACGGCATCTACACTGCCGACCCCAAGAAAGACCCCAGCGCCGAGCGCCTCTACAACCTAACCTACGACGAGGCCCTGGCCCGCAACATCCGCGTCATGGACCAGACTGCTTTCTCTCTCTGCAAGGACAACAAGGTCACCATGCGGGTCTTCGGCATGCAGGGAGAAGGTAACGTGGCCCGGGCCATCCTCGGCGAAAAGATCGGCACCCTGGTAACCGCTTAAGCTTTTAGACCATTCACGCCCGCCAGCGCGGGCCAAGACAAAGGAAGAACCCCATGGTAGAAGAAACCCTGACCGAAGCCGGCGAAAAGATGGACAAGTCCATCGAAGCCCTCAAGAACGAATTTGCGGCCATCCGCACCGGCCGGGCCAACCCCGCCCTTTTCGCCAACCTGACCGCCGACTACTACGGCGCCCCCACCCCCCTCCAGCAGCTGGCCTCCTTCCAAACCCCTGAGGCCCGCACCGTCCTGATCACCCCCTACGACCGTTCCGCCCTGGCTGCCATCGAAAAGGCCATCCGCGACTCAGACCTGGGTGCTAATCCCGCCAACGACGGCAACGTGGTACGCGTGGTCATGCCCGAAATGACCGAAGAGCGCCGCAAGGAATACATCAAGCTGGCAGGTCACAAGGCAGAAGAATCCCGGGTTGCCGTCCGCAACTCCCGCCGCCAGGCCAAGACCAACATCGACAAGCTGGTCAAGGACGGCGAAATCGGTGAGGACGAGGGTAACCGGGCCGAAAAGGAACTGGACGCCCTGACCAAGAAGCACATCGACTCCATTGATGCCCTGCTTAAGTCCAAGGAAGCTGAGCTGCTCGAGGTCTAAACCCCTATGACTGTTCAGCCTCAGCAAGAGCCTCAGAAGGCTTCACGAGCTGGCAGGAACCTACCCGCCGCCATTACCGTCGGCATCCTGCTCGGCGGTATTTTGGTGGTGGGTCTCTTTTATGCCCCCCTGGTGCTGGTCTCCTTTGCGGCCCTAGCTGCAGCCGTCGGCACCTGGGAGGTCTGCCAGGCCCTTAACCACAAGCGGGGTATGGGTGTACCCACCCTGCCTGCCCTGATTAGCGCAGCCCTCCTGCCCTTTGCCGCCTACTACGCCGGGGGACAGGGCCTGATTGTGGCTCTTACCGCCTCTATCCTGCTGCTCATGGGCTGGCGGATGACCGGACCCAAGGACGGCATGATTATGTCGATCATGGGGTCCATCTTTGTCATGAGCTGGGTGCCTCTGCTCCTCTCCCTAGCGGTTCTGCTTTACCGGGAGGAAGGTGGGGCCGGTAAGGTGCTCATGATTCTGCTTATGGCCATCGGCAATGACACCTGGGGTTACATTGCCGGGGTACTGTGGGGTAAAACTCCCATGGCCCCCCGCATCTCACCCAAAAAAACCTGGGAGGGCTTTGCTGGCTCTATGCTGGGCTCCATCGCCTTAGGGATAGCCTGTTCCCTCTTCCTGGGGGACCCCTGGTGGTACGGCCTGATTGTGGCAGTCTTCCTGGTGGTAGCTTCCACAGCCGGTGACTTGAGTGAGTCCATGGTCAAACGAGAAATCGGTATCAAGGACATGTCCCATATTCTGCCTGGCCACGGCGGGGTTATGGATCGGCTGGACTCCATCGTTTTTGCTATTGCCATTGGTTACGTTATTTTCTCCCTTCTTGAGGCCATCTTCTAGCAGGCCAGTAACAGCGAGGTATAGACAGTGAAACATCAGGGTGAATCTCAGAGCGAATTTCAGCGGGTAGCCCCCGACCAGATTGGCTACCAGAGACAAGAAGTGGACACCTTCTTTCTGGAAGTAGCTGACCGTTACGAGCAGCTTCTGACTGATAGTCAGGGCGCCTGGGACCAATCCCTGGCTGACCGGGTACGGCAGATTATTTTCTCTGAAGAGGCCGGTGGCTACCAGCCTGCCGACGTTGACCGGGTTCTATCTGTGCTGGAAGACCGGCTAGCTGAGATGGAGCGTCGCTACCTGATTTCTTCCCGAGGCCAAGCCTACTGGCAGGAGCATGTGCAGGAATTAGAGAGCCTACTGCTGGGACGGCTCAAGCGGCCAGAGAAGCAGCGCTTCCGCCGACCCTCCCAGAAGCTCATTAAAGGTTACTTCACCCGGGACGTTGACCAGCTCTGTGACCGGATCCTAGCCCACCTGGAGGGGGAAGAACCCCTGACCCTTGAGGACGTCCGCCTGGCCGCCTTTAGGGCCTCAACCGGGGATATGAGCTACGACGAAACCCAGGTGGACGCCTTCTTAGACCGCTGCGTCCAGTACCTGCAGGCCACCCTCTAGAAAGGTTCTTGGGAGCATGACCAAAAATATGGGGGGCCTACTGGCCGCCGCTACCGTCGCCCACCTGCTCTACTGGGGCACCCGCTATGCCCTCACACCCCAGTCTGAGCGTAGCCTGCTGATTCTCTGGGGACCTGCCCAGCCTCTGGCCTCTCGCCTGCTGGGGAGGGGAGAATAGGAGCATGCGTTTTGGATCATCCCAGTCTTTCTCTGCCTCCCGCCAGCAGCTGACCGACCAGCTTAAGGATTTCCTGGCCCAGGGCCGGACCGTCAGCCTGCTAGGCTCCACCGGCTCTATCGGAACCCAGGGCATCCAGGTCATTGACCACCTCAATTCTCTGGCCGGGGAAACCAGCGGACAAGCAGGTGCCCCCGTGCGGGTACTGGCCCTTTCCGCCGGTTCCTCCTCCCTGCCCCTACTAGCTAACCAGGCTGCCCGCCTGCGTCCTGAACTGTTAGCAACCAGCGGCAGCCAGGAGGACGCCCAGG
>DKXC01000052.1:10743-10878 GCA_002492045.1 Micrococcaceae bacterium UBA7136 | reverse complement strand
GCGGCAGCCAGGAGGACGCCCAGGAACTGACCCGCCTGCTGGCAGACAAAGCCCCCGGCTACCGTCCTCAGATTCACTGGGGGCCTGAAGCTTCGGTGGCTGCCGCCCAGGTAGGGGCCGATGTGGTCCTCAACG
>DKXC01000052.1:0-10442 GCA_002492045.1 Micrococcaceae bacterium UBA7136 | reverse complement strand
ATGTGGTCCTCAACGGGATTACCGGTTCTATCGGACTGCAACCCACCCTGGCAGCCCTGGAGGCTGGTTCCCAGGTGGCCCTGGCCAATAAGGAATCCCTGATTGCCGGTGGCCAGCTGGTCAAGGCAGCCGTGGAGGTCTCCCCCCTAGAGCAGCCCATGATTCCGGTTGATTCAGAGCATTCAGCCCTGGCCCAGGCCCTGGCAGCCGGTAGCGACCAGGAGATTGACCGGCTGATTCTGACCGCCTCGGGCGGGCCCTTCCGGGGTATGACCTACCAGCAGTTGCGGGAGGTTACCCCGGCCCAGGCCCTGGCCCACCCCACCTGGGACATGGGCCTGGTGGTGACCACCAACTCGGCCTCCATGGTCAATAAGGCCCTGGAGGTGCTAGAAGCCCACCACCTTTTCGGTATTGACCTAGACCGGATTGACGTCACCGTCCACCGGCAGTCGATTGTTCATTCCCTGGTCCAGTTCGTGGACGGTTCTACCCTGGCCCAGGCCTCCCCACCCACCATGCTGCTGCCCATTGCCCTAGGGCTCACCTGGCCCCACCGGATTCCCGGCATTGCCGCCCCCTGTGACTGGTCTAAGGCCTCAGAATGGACCTTTGAGCCCCTAGACAACCAAGCTTTCCCTGCCGTAGACATGATTAAGGCGGCTGGCAAGCGGGGCGGCACCTTCCCGGCTGTCTTTAACGCCGCTAACGAAGAAGCTGTGGCAGCTTTCCATGCCGGGGCTATCCGCTTCACCGACATGATTGAGACCACCGGACGGGTGCTAGAAGAACACGCCTCCTCCTCGGCCCTGGCTGAGGGCAATAACCTGACCCTAGAGGCCGTCCTCGAGGCTGAGACCTGGGCCCGGGGGCGGGCCAACCAGATTCTGGGGAGGGCTAGCTAGGAGTGACCGCCCTGCTCTTTAGCGCTGGGGTCCTGCTCATGGCCCTGGCTATTGCCTTCTCTATTGCCCTGCACGAACTGGGCCACCTGATTCCGGCCAAACTTTTTGGGGTGCGAGTACCCCAGTACATGATTGGCTTCGGCAAAACCCTCTTCTCCTGGCGACGGGGCGAGACCGAATACGGTTTTAAGGCACTGCCCCTGGGCGGTTACATCTCCATGATTGGCATGTACCCGCCGGCCAAGGAGGGGGAGGCTAGCCGCTCCGGTGGCACCAGCCCCTTCCAGCAGTTGGCCGACCAGGCCAGAGAAGCGGACGCCGAACGGATCACCGAGGCTGATCAGGGCAGGCTCTTCTACCAGCTGCCGGTTCACAAGCGCATGATCATTATGCTGGGCGGCCCGGCCATGAATCTGTTGATTGGCCTGTTAGCCACAGCCCTGCTCCTGCTCGGTTTTGGCTCTTACCAGCCCACCACCAGCCTGCAGTCAGTCTCAGCCTGCGTCCAGACCGTGGACGAAACCCAGGGGCGGGGCCAAACCGAGTGCGGCCCCCAAGACCCGGTAGCCCCGGCAGCAGCCGCCGGTTTGCAGGCTGGGGACCAAATCACTTCCTTTGCCGGTCAGCCGGTAGAGTCCTGGGATCAACTGTCTGAGCTGATTCGCTCCCAGGCCAACCAGGAGGTAGAGCTGACTTACCTGCGGGAGGGCCAAGAGACCAAAACCAGCATCACCCCTTTGCTGACAGCCCGACCCGTCTACGATGATCTGACCGGCAGCTACCTGCGCAATGAGGATGGCTCCTATCGGACGGTTGAGGTGGGCTTCATCGGTATTGCCCCCGCCACCGAGCTAACCCCCGGCAGCCTAGACCAGGTGCTACCCACCGTCGGCCAGTCCCTGGAACGCATGGGGGCCTCTATCCTGCGCCTGCCTGCCCGCGTCTACGGGGTAGCCCAAACCCTGGTCACCAACGGGGAGCGGGACGTCAACAGCCCCCTCTCGGTGGTGGGTGTGGGCCGGATTGCCGGTGAGGTGGCCGCCCAGGAGCAGATTTCCCTGCGGGACCGGGCAGCCAGCCTGGTTTCCCTGGTGGCCCAGATGAACCTCATGCTTTTTGTTTTCAACCTGATTCCCCTGCTGCCGCTGGACGGCGGGCACGTGCTCGGTGCCCTCTGGGAGGGGCTGCGGCGGGGCCTGGCCCGACTGACCGGACGCCCCGACCCGGGGCCCTTCGACCCGGTCAAGCTTCTACCCCTAACCTACCTGGTGGCCGGGGCCTTCCTGCTCATGACTGTCATCCTGGTGACGGCGGATATTTTCAAGCCCATTAGCCTTTTCTAGAGATTTTTTGGACGGGCACAGACAAAAGGACGTAGCGGGCGTGGCCTGGGGCTGGCATGAATTGACCGGTGAGCAAGGCTCAACGGTCAAGAGGGTAGCCCGCGGTCCTTTGTCTGCCCGTCCAGAAAACACTCGATAGATATATAATCGTCTCTGAGGCCTGCCTACCGGCTGGCCCTGTAACCAAACCCTGGGAGGAAGACCTTGACCTCAGTAGCTCTTGGAATGCCGGCTGCCCCCCTGCCGCTACTGGCCCCGCGCCGTAAGACCCGCCAGTTCAAGGTCGGATCGGTAGGGGTTGGCTCAAACTCTCCCGTCTCGGTTCAGTCCATGACCACCACCAAGACCCACGACATCGGCGCCACCCTGCAGCAGATCGCAGAGCTGACCGCCGCTGGTTGCGACATCGTCCGGGTGGCCTGCCCCACCGATAAGGACGCCGAGGCCCTGCCCATTATCGCCAAGCAGTCCCAGATTCCGGTCATCGCTGACATTCACTTCCAGCCCAAGTATGTTTTTGCTGCTATTGAGGCCGGCTGCGGGGCTGTACGGGTTAACCCCGGCAACATCCGCAAGTTCGACGACCAGGTCAAGGAGATTGCCGCTGCCGCCAAGGACCACGGCACCTCCATCCGAATCGGTGTTAACGCTGGTTCCCTGGATAAGCGCCTGCTCCAGAAGTACGGTAAGGCCACCCCCGAGGCCCTGGTGGAGTCAGCCGTCTGGGAGGCCTCCCTCTTTGAGGAGCACGGCTTCCATGATTTTAAGATTTCTGTTAAGCACAATGACCCGGTCATCATGGTTGAGGCTTACCGTCAGCTGGCTGCAGCCGGTGACTGGCCCCTGCACCTGGGTGTGACCGAGGCAGGCCCGGCCTTCCAGGGCACCATTAAGTCTGCTACCGCCTTTGGCGCCCTCCTGTCTGAGGGTATCGGCGACACCATCCGAGTCTCCCTCTCAGCCCCTCCGGTGGAGGAAGTCAAGGTGGGTTCCCAGATTCTGGAGTCCCTCAACCTGCGTCCCCGCAAGCTGGATATTGTTTCCTGCCCCTCCTGCGGACGGGCCCAGGTCAACGTCTGGGAGCTGGCAGAGAAGGTAACCGAGGGCCTAGAAGGCATGAAGGTTCCCCTGCGTGTGGCTGTTATGGGCTGTGTTGTTAACGGCCCCGGCGAGGCCCGCGAAGCTGATCTGGGCGTTGCCTCTGGTAACGGTAAGGGCCAGATTTTTGTTAAGGGTGAGGTTATTAAGACCGTTCCTGAGGCAGATATCGTGGAGACCCTGATTGAGGAGGCCAACCGGATTGCCCGCGAGATGGAAGAACGCGGCGAGATTGACCTCTCCGGTGAGCCTACCGTCACTGTAGCCTCCTAGCGATAGGCTCAGCCCACTGTGTCCCTGCTTTCGCTTCTGCAGACCCGGGGCCCTCGCGCCCTGATTCGTCCCCTGACTCAAGAGGACCGGCCTGCCCTAGAAGTCATGATTGCCCGGGACCCGGTGGGCTATCTTTTTGCCGCTGAACAGCTGGAACTCTGGGGCCTGCCCAATGCCCGGCAGCTAGCACCCTACCGGCGACAGCAGGGTTTCCTGGGGATTTTCGAGGCTGATGAGACCCCCGAGAGTCAGGGGACTGGCTCCCGCCTAGTGGGGGCCCTCTGGTTGGGGGCTAACTGCCTACCCCTGGACTTACCAGCCGCCTACTACCGGCAGGTGGCCCGTTATATTCTGCGGCAAAAACGGCAGGTGGGGTCTATTTTTGGCCCTCAGGCCCAGGTTTTGGGGCTCTGGGAGAAGATTTCTGGACGCATGCCCAGCCCCTTCGACCTGCGTCCTAGTCAGCCCCTGCTGGCCCTGACCTCTTATGAGCAGCTGGCCTCCCTGGCTGCCCGGCCCCTGGACCGTCCCCAGCTCAAGCTGCCGCAGGTCTTGCCGGTTCGCTGGGCCCAGCCTGCTGACGGCCCCAGTCTGCTACCTGCCTCGGTGGCCATGTTTACCGAAGAGGTAGGCTACGACCCCATGATTCGGGACCCTAGGGGCTATAGCCAGCGACTGGACCAGCTTCTGGGCTCGGGTCGCAGCCTGCTGGCCCTCAACCGGGAGGGGGTTGTGGTCTTTAAGGTTGATCTAGGTCTGGTGGCGGGCCAGGACTGCCAGCTGCAGGGGGTTTGGCTACACCCGGCCTACCGGGGGCAGAAGCTGGCGGTCCCGCTACTGGCTCAGGCCCTGCAACTGATTAGCCAGCGCTACCGGCGGATTTCTCTCTACGTTAACAACTACAACCAGCCTGCCCGGGCCCTCTACGCCCGCTGCGGTTTTGAACAGGTGGGAACCTACGCTTCCATCCTCTTCTAAGGGGCAGAAAGCTGGTGGGGTAAACTATAAGGCGATTTGATTCCTGCTAGAGAAACGGAAGTTACCCCGTGGTACAGCGCCTTTCCCACCTCTTTTTGCGAACCCTGCGTGAAGATCCGGTTGATGCTGAGGTAGCCAGCCATAAGCTACTGGTCCGGGCCGGTTACATCCGCCGGGCCGCCCCCGGCGTCTACACCTGGCTGCCTCTGGGCCTCAAGGTCCTGGGCAAGATTGAGCAGATTGTGCGGGAAGAAATGAACGCCATCGGTGCCCAGGAGGTCCACTTCCCGGCCCTGCTACCCCGTGAACCCTACGAGGCCACTAACCGCTGGGACGAGTACGGTGATAACCTCTTCCGCCTGCAGGACCGTAAGGGGGCAGATATGTTGCTGGCCCCTACCCACGAGGAAATGTTCACCCTGCTGGTCAAGGACCTTTACAGCTCCTACAAGGATCTTCCGGTCTACCTCTACCAGATTCAGACCAAGTACCGGGACGAGGCCCGTCCCCGCGCCGGCCTGCTACGTGGCCGCGAGTTTATTATGAAGGATTCCTACTCCTTCAACCTGGATGATGAGGGCCTGGAGGAGGCCTACCAGGCCCACCGGGCAGCCTACATTAGGATTTTTGAACGCCTGGGTCTAGAGATCGCTATTGTTCAGGCCCAGTCGGGTGCTATGGGCGGCTCCCGCTCTGAGGAGTTCCTACACCCTACCCCCATTGGTGAGGACACCTTTGTTCGTTCTGAGGGTGGCTACGCGGCCAATGTTGAGGCTGTGACCACGGTTCGCCCTCAGCCGCTAGATTTCTCTGCTACCGCTGCCGCCCGGGTATTGGAGACCCCTGAGTCTGAGACCATTGAGACCCTGGTTGCTCAGTCTAATGCTCTGCACCCACGCGAGGGCCAGCCCTGGACTGCTGCTGACACCCTCAAGAACGTGATTCTGGCTGTCATTCTGCCTGATGGCTCCCGCCAGCTGGTGGCTGTGGGCCTACCCGGTGACCGGGAGGTTGACCTGGGCCGGGTTGAGGTTAATATTGGTGCCCTGCTGGGTGTGGGCGGCGAGGTTGAGGTTGAGGCCGCTGGTGCTGAAGATCTCAAGAACTTCCCCCAGCTCATTAAGGGTTATATTGGTCCCGGCCTGAGCCTGGATGCCCCCCTGCTGGGTACCGAATCGGCTACCGGCATCCCCTATTACCTGGATCCCCGGGTGGCTGAGGGCTCAGCCTGGATTACTGGCGCTAATGAGGCCGGTAAGCACGTCTTTAGCCTGGTCTATGGCCGGGACTTTAAGGCTGATGGTCTCATTGAGGCCTCTCAGGTGCGTGAGGGCGATCCGGCCCCTGATGGCTCTGGCCCCCTGCTGGCTGCTCGCGGCATCGAAATGGGTCACATCTTTGCCCTGGGACGCAAGTACGCTGAGGCCCTGGGTCTGAAGGTGCTGGATCAAAACGGCAAGCTACAGACTGTCACTATGGGCTCCTACGGTATTGGTGTGACCCGGGCCCTGGCTGCTATTGCCGAGGGCAACCACGATGACCGTGGCCTGATTTGGCCCCGCAACCTGGCCCCGGCTGACGTCCACCTGGTGGTGACCGGCAAGGGCACTGAAATCTTTGAGGGGGCAGAGGAACTAGTAGCCCAGCTTGAGGCTGCTGGCCTGGAGGTTCTCTTTGACGACCGCCCCAAGGTATCTCCCGGTGTTAAGTTCGGGGACGCTGAACTGCTGGGTGTACCGACCATTGTGGTGGTGGGCCGCGGCTTTGCTGACGGGCTCATCGAGCTTAAGGACCGCCGTAGCGGCCAGGCCCGAGAGGTTGCCCTGGACTCTGCCCTGGAGGAAATCCTGGCTGAGGTTAGGGGCTAGTTTTCAGAAGGAGGCGAGGTAAGCAGATTCGCGGTGAAGCTGTTGGTAACGATGGAGTTTGCGGGTGTGCTAGCACGCAAGAGCGAACGTAATCCGCCGCAAGGCGGGGCGTGAATCGCCTGCTTGCAGGCGAGAGGGTGACAGCGAACGCGAATCTGTTTTACCGTCGGCCATCTTGAAAAACTAGGCCACAGGCGGGAGGGCAAAGAGCAGAACCAGGGCCAGGTTCTCTAGCTCATGGTTCTCTAAAGGCAGGTTAGGGTCTCTCAGTAGACCCTGAACCTGCTGGGAGAGACCCAGCTGGAGTTCTTCAAGCTGGGCTGCAGCCTGCTCTGGCTCTGCCAACTGGTAGGCAGGCTGGTCGGCTAGCTGCTGTCCCTGGCAGGCCAGCAGGGGAGAGATAAGCTCCCGCAGCTCACCAGCCTGACTGAGGGAGACTTGGGCCTGCTCGGCCACCTGACCGTAGTCCTGCTGGGCCCGGGCGGTGTAGACCTGGCTCAGGTAGATGAGCTGGTCTAGGCTAGCTTGCAGCTGGGCCAGGGGCTCTAAGGGGCTGGCCTGGGCGGGCGAAGCACAGGAGGTTGAAGCTAGAGCAGCCTCTGCTTGGCTGAGCAGCTGGGGGCGGGCTAGCTCTACTCCGTCCGTCTGGGCAGCCCACCAGAGATCCTGGGCGGTCAGCCAGGCCAGGGTGCGGTCTTCAGCCTCATCTGCCCGCAGGCCTAAGTCCAGCAGAGCAGAGAGAGTAGTCTCAAGTTGCTGGGGCAGGCTTTCAGAAGCAGCCTCAGCCCCAGTAGCCCGGGCCGCCGGCGCCAGCCGCTCTTGGGCCTTGGCTACCGTCGCGGTCAGGGTTTCACCTAAATCCTGCCGGGCAGCTAGGGACGAGAGCTGACCAGAGATAGTGGACTGTTCCACCAGTTCATCCCGAATCTGCTGGGTCTGGTTGAGAGCAAACCAGCCGCCAGCTAGGAAGAAAAGACTAAAACCAGCTAGCAAGCAGAAGGCCATGGTCAGGGCCTGACGGGGGAAGCGGCGCATGGTGTCCTAGCAATCAAAAATGGGGGCTACTTACCCCCAACATTCTGCCAGAAAAGAACCGGCACCGTCTGCCCGCCACCCCGGTGGTAGGCTTAGGGCCTAAGCCCCCGCACCCCCAGATGAAGAGAAGAGGCTCATGGCAGAGGGAAAGAAGCCAGAAGGAAACGCACGGGCCCGCCGGGCCGCTGAACGAGCAGCCCAGGGAATCACCCAGAAAGAAGAGCGAGGCTCCTTCCTGCAGGTAGAAGAGATCCGCCAGCAGGTAGAGACTATTGTTCAAGACCAGTTTCAGTTGGTGCTAGAAAAGCTCCAGGCCAAGGGTAGCGGCAACAACCGCACCCTAGAAATCGTCCTAGACTACCCGGCTGACCGCACAGATTCCCTCTCCTTGGACACCGTCGCTGAGGTCTCCCAGGCTATCTCTGCTGCCCTGGACCAGGCCGACGATGGCTCCCTGCCCTACCTGCTAGAAGTTTCCTCCCGGGGCGTCACCAGCCCCCTGACCGCCCCCCGCCACTGGCAGCGCTCCATTGGCCGGCTCATCAACATCCAACCGGACGCCGGCGAAAGCTTCCTGGCCCGACTCGATGAAGTTACCGAGGCGGGTCCGGTCATCCGCCGCAAGAAAAACACTAAGAAGGGCCAGCCCGAAAGCTACCGGGAGCCCGAAACCCTAGACTGGCAGAAGATTTACGGTGCCAAGGTTGAAATTGAATTCAACCGCTAGGCCCCAAGCTAGCTAGAATAGAAAAGAAGAAACCTCTACCAGGCAACTGGTAACTGTGCTAGACCACACTGACATGCGGTACCAGGGCCACTGCTCTCGGTGCCGCATTCCACAGAAGGGACACCCATGGATCTCGACCTGAGCAATCTGCGTCTGCTAGAAAAAGAGCACGACATCTCGATTGACCGCCTCATCCCCCTCATCGAGGACGCCCTGCTCCTGGCCTACCAGAAGCAGCCCGGCGCCATCCGCGGCTCCCGTGCAGAAATTGACCGTAGCAGCGGCAAGGCCATCATCTGGGCCCCCGAACTCGACGAAGACGACCAGAAAATCGGCGAATTCGACGACACCCCCAACAACTTCGGTCGTATCGCCGCCTCCACCGCCCGCCAGGTCATCTCCCAGCGCCTGCGCGAAGCCAAGGACTCAGCCGTCCTAGGCGAATTCAAGGACCGGGAAGGCCAGCTGATCTCTGGTGTTATCCAGCAGGGCCCCAACCCCCGCATGATTCACGTTGACCTGGGCACCCTAGAAGCCGTCCTCCCCACTGCTGAGCAGGTACCCGGCGAGCGCTACAGCCACAACACCCGCATCCGGGCCTATGTCCTCGAGGCCCGCCGCGGCCCCAAGGGCCCCTCCATTGTGCTTTCCCGCTCCCACCCCAACCTGGTTCGCCGTCTCTTTGAGCATGAGGTGCCTGAGATTTCTGACGGCTCAGTAGAGATCATGGCAATTGCCCGTGAAGCTGGCCACCGCACCAAGATGGCGGTGCGGGCCACCAAGCCCGGTATTAACCCCAAGGGCTCTTGCATTGGCGAGATGGGCGCTCGCGTGCGGGCGGTTATGGGGGAGCTGAATGACGAGAAGATCGACATTGTTGATTATTCGGATAGCCCTGAGGAGTTTATTACTGCGGCCCTCTCTCCGGCTAAGGTCAAGGAGGTTATGGTGATTGAGCCTAAGACCTTCTCGGCTCGGGCGATTGTGGCTGATGATCAGCTGTCTTTGGCTATCGGTAAGGAGGGGCAGAATGCCCGTCTGGCAGCTAAGCTAACTGGCTGGCGGATCGACATTATTTCTGAGTCTAAGTATGCTGCGGCCCTGGCTGCTCAGGAGCAGCAGGAGGCAGGTGAGCAGGAAGAGGCCTAAGCCTCATTTCTGCGAGCTAGCTAACATTTTTCTGGTGGGCCCCTGTCAGGGGGCTACACTGGTTATTTGAGGTATATCTAGTAGTAGCCCCTAGTCCTGCCTTCAGCCTGTCGGCTGGCGGTGGGGGAGGGGCCTGGAAAGTAGAGACT
Source organism: Micrococcaceae bacterium UBA7136 (assembly GCA_002492045.1). Lineage (GTDB taxonomy): Bacteria > Actinomycetota > Actinomycetes > Actinomycetales > Micrococcaceae > Rothia. Next base: position 917 of record DKXC01000052.1, on the reverse strand, counting down.
GAAGATGGTGGCTGCCCCGGTCCGCACCTGCATAGGATGCCGTCAGGTGGCAGCAGCCGGTGGTCTGTTGCGCCTGGCCCCTAGCCAGCAGGACCCCCAGCTGATTGTCTGGGATCAGAAGCATCGGCTACCGGGCCGAGGGGCCTGGTTGCATGCTTCTGTCTCCTGCTTGCAGAAGGCTCAGACTAAGTCTGCCCTGCCTAGGGCCTTTCGAGCCCCGGTTCGCTTGGAGGCCCTGGCTGCCCAGCAGCTTCAGGCTCACCTGGCTGGTCAGGCCCCAGACTAGGTACCTACCTCAGCAGTCAAACATGTTTGACGACTTACCTTTGAGATGAAAGCGAGTCAGAAAACTGATGGAAACCCTATGAGTGCCGCCCAATGAGTACCCTTTCGTGCTCACACCCCGGCAAGAACCAGGCTCCTAGCGGGCCGGTCTCTCATCACAACTGAAGGCTCGCCCCTGTTCGGAGGCGGGCCAGAACAGGAGAAAAGTGGCAAAGCCCCGCGTTCACGAGATCGCTAAAGAACTCGGAATCACCTCTAAAGAAGCTCTCACCAAGCTTCAGGAACTTGGCGAATACGTCAAGACCTCCTCATCTTCCCTAGAGCCGCCCGTTGTTAAGAAGCTACGGGCTGCTTTCCCCCAGCAGGCAGCAGCGGCTGAGCAGAAGTCGGCAGACCAGAAGAAGCCTGCCCCCGCCAAGGCAGCTGCCCCGGCCCCCAAGCCTGGTGTAGCGGCTCCCAAGCCTGGTGCTCCTAAGCCTGCTACTCCGGCCCCTAAGCCTGGCGCAGCTGCTCCTAAGCCCGGTGCTCCTAAGCCAGCAGCCCCCAAGCCTGCTGCTCCCGGTGCCAAGCCTGGTCCCCGCCCCGGCAACAACCCCTTCTCCTCAACCCAGGGGATGGGCAAGCGCGGCGGT
>DKXC01000148.1 GCA_002492045.1 Micrococcaceae bacterium UBA7136 | reverse complement strand
TCTGCTTGCGAATCAGCCGGAAGGTTACAAAAACACCGGCAGCGAAAACAGCAATAGCCCCGCCCAAGAGCCCCATGGCCTGAGCCTTCTGCGAAGAAACCGTGCTGTCAGTCACCGGGGTCAAGGAACCCTTCTGGCCGGTACGGGCTACCATCAGCTCGCTCTCCCCCACCTGAACCAGCAGGGCGTCCACTTCTTGCTCAAAGTCTGACCGGACAGAACCAGCCTGGGAGCCACGGAACTTAACCTGGGCCCCGGCCTGAACCTGCTGAGAATCAGCAATCTCAGAGACAAAGGTCTTGCCGTCCATAGCTGACAGCTGGGGAAGCTTACCCTGGTAGATAGCGACGTTAGAATCACCCTGTAAATCTCGGGTGAGATCCTGCAGCTCACCAGAAATCACCCAGGACCGGTTCTCATAGCCCTCATTGGCCCGAGCTTCGCTGAAGGTGCGGATACCGCCAATGAGCAAGAAAAGCGCCAGGATAGAGGCTAGGAGCATGATGCCGGTAGCCAGCAGCTTAGGCATGATCGGCCCGGCTGACTCTTCGTAGTAGCCCTCTTCTTCCTCATCGTCAAAGCTGAAAAAGGCGTCGGGCTGGTTGACTTCTTCCTCGTAGTCTTCGGTCTTAGCCATTAAATATCCTCCAGAATGCGATATGGTCAGCTCCCCCTCCAGACTAGAAGGGGGAGCTGGTAGCAGGCTGATAGGCCCACCTGCTAGAGGCTCTTAGGATTTAGTGAACCCTAGATGCGCTGGACGGCACCCAAACGCTCAGCCGCCAAAGCCACACCAGCCTCACGAGCAGCAGAAGCCTCATCAGCCGTCAGGGTACGGTCAGAAGCACGGAAACGCAGGGCAAAAGCCAAAGACTTCTTACCTTCCTCAATACCGGTACCCCGGTAATCGTCAAAGACCCGCACCTCCTCCAGCAGCTCACCGGCCCCCTCAGCCAGCACGGCAGCAACCTCAGCTGCCGGCAGATCAGCATCCACCACCAGGGCAACATCCTGGGTAGCCGCCGGGTAGCCAGAAATAGGCGCAGCCTGAACAGCCTCACCAGCCTGGCCCAGCAGGGCAGTAAAGTTCAGCTCAAAGGCACAGGTGCGCTCCGGCAGATTCAGCTCAGACAGCAGCTTAGGATGCAGCTCACCAGCATAAGCAATCACCTGACCGGAAGCGTCCTTGAACACAGCGGTACGGCCAGGATGGAAGGCCTGATGCTCACCATTCTCTAGAGCCAGCTGAACGCCAGCAGCATCAGCCACTAGCAGTACCGCATCCAGGGCATCTCGCCAGTCGAAGGCGCGGGCGCTCACACCCGGGGCTTCTTCCTGCTCAGCCCCAGCGAAGAGACCGGCAATATGGCGGGGCTGGTCAGGAATACCAGCATTCAAATCAGCCAGAACCTCGTCGGCGGGTTTGACGCCTAGGCCCGGGATAGAGTCTGAGCCCAGCTTGATACCGGGGATAAAGACCGAACCAGTCTCATAAATCGCCAGGTTCTTAAAGCCACGCGAAAGGTTGCGGGAGAGCACCTCAGTCAGACCAGGTAGCAGGGACCTGCGCATCCAGCCCTGGGCCGAGGAAATCGGGTTAGCCAGGCGGATAGAATCCACCGTCTCACCAGCAAGCGGAGAAGCCCAAAGATTATTGGCCTGATCAGAAACAAAGGGGTAAGCAAAGACCTCAGTCATACCCGAGGTAGCTAGGGCGTTGAGCACCCGGCGGCGCAAGGTCTGCTCCAGGGTGTAGCCGCGTCCAGGAGGAGCCACCGGCAGGGTGGAGGGAATCAAATCATAACCAACCAGGCGGGCAACCTCTTCGGTCAGATCTTCCTTATCGGTCAAATCAGGCCGCCAGGAGGGCACAGTTACCCGGTAGCCCTCAGTACCAGTCTCAACCGTCGCACCAATCTGCTCCAGGGCCCCCACAATCTGCTGCTGACTGTAGTCAATACCGATCCGGCCAGCAGTGTAAGTAGCAGGCAGGTCAATCACGACAGGCTCAAAGGCGGTGCCGGTATCGGTTACGCCCTCATCAACAGTTGCACCAGCTAGTTCCACCAGCAGATCAACGGCGCGCTGGGCGGCAGCGGCCTGAATCTGGGGGTCAACACCACGCTCAAAACGCTTAGAAGCCTCAGAAGACAGCTTATGACGGCGGGCGGTGCGGGCAATAGAAACCTCATCAAAGCGGGCAGCCTCAATCAGGATCCGGGTGCTTGAGTCAGAAACCTCAGTAGAAGCCCCACCCATCACACCAGCCAAACCAATAGGGCCAGACTCATCAGTAATCAGCAGGTCCTCAAGCTGAAGATCCCGCTCCTTACCGTCCAAGGTGGTCAGCTTCTCACCAGCCACCGCCCGGCGCACGGTAATACCGCCTGTCAGCTTATCGGCATCATAGAAATGCAGGGGCTGGCCGGTCTCCAACATGACATAGTTAGAAATATCCACCGGCAGAGAAACAAAACGGATACCAGCTAGGCGCAGACGAGAAGCCATCCAGACCGGGGTCGGGGCCGAAGCATCCACGCCACTGACAGTGCGGGCCACAAAACGGGTAGCACCGGCCTTACCGTGGATAGGAGCAGCATCAGTCAGGGTCACAGGCCAGCCAGAAGCGTTAGCAGCCGGGGCCTTGGCAGCCAGCTGAAGGACGAAGTCCTCAAAGTTATTGCCGGTAGCGTGGCAGTACTCGCGGGCAATACCGCGGATAGAAAAACCGTAGCCACGGTCAGGGGTTACATTCACCTCAGCGGCCTGATCGTCCAAGCCCAGCAGCTCCACAGCGTCCGTGCCCAGCTCAGGATCCAGGCCCAGGCTTGAGAGCACCAAAATACCCTCAGCCTCATCAGCCATCCCCAGCTCGGCCACCGAGGCAATCATGCCAGCAGACTTATGGCCGTAGGTCTTACGGGCAGTAATCGCAAAACCACCAGGCAGAACCGCACCGGGCAGGGTAACAACCACCTTATCCCCGGGCTTGAAATTATGGGCACCACAAATAATGCCCTGCACACCAGAAGCCTCAATGCCCTTACCAGTCAGAGTCTGTTCCTGGCCCTCAGGTACAACCCGCACCTGGCACCAGTTAACAGTCTTACCGTTCGAGTGAGTCTCAGGCTCCATAGACAGCACCTGACCCACCACAATAGGGCCGGTCAGCTCATCAGTCGGACGGTGAACAGCCTCTTCTTCTAGGCCAACCTTAACCAGGGTAGCCATGACATCTTCGGCACTTGCGTCGGCCGGAACGGGCGCGTATTCACGCAGCCAGGAAAGGGGTACACGCATGGGTTTAGATCTCCATCTTGAACTGCTGTGAGAAACGAACATCGCCTTCAATCATGTCCCGCATGTCTTGAACACCGTTACGGAACATGAGGGTACGCTCAATACCCATACCAAAAGCGAAACCAGAATAAACCTCAGGATCAACCCCTGCAGCCCGCAACACATTAGGGTTGACCATGCCACAGCCACCCCACTCAATCCACTGGGGCCCACCCTTAGCATCCGGGTGCCAAACATCCAGCTCAGCAGAAGGCTCAGTAAAGGGGAAATAGTTAGGACGCAAACGAATCTTAGCCTCCGCACCGAACATGGCCCGGGCCATATGCTCCAAGGTACCCTTCAAATCAGCCATAGTCAGACCCTTATCCACCGCCAGGCCCTCAATCTGATGGAAAACCGGGGTATGGGTAGCATCCAGCTCATCAGTACGGTAAACCTGACCGGGGCAAACCACATAGAGAGGCAAATCCCGCTCCAAGAGAGAACGCATCTGCACCGGAGAAGTATGGGTGCGCAGCATCAGGTGAGCGCTAGTAGGCTCCACAAAGAAGGTATCCTGCAACTCACGGGCCGGATGATCAGGCTTAAAGTTCAGGGCATCAAAGTTGTACCACTCAGACTCCAGCTCAGGCCCGTCAGCAACCTCCCAGCCCATGCCCACGAAAATATCGCACATCTGCTCCTGCAAAACACTAATAGGGTGGCGGCCACCAATCCGGCGACGGGGGCTATGGGCAGTCACATCCACAGCCTCTTCCACCAGGATGCGGGCCTCCCGCTCAGCCTCCAACTCAGCGGTGCGGGCCTCCAGGGCCTTAGCCAGGCGTCCACGGGCCTGGCCCATGAGCTTACCTACCTCGGCCTTGTGTTCCTTAGCCAGATCCCGCATCTGCTTATTGGCCAGGGTAAAACCGCCCTTATCGCCGGTAAAGTCCAGGCGAACCCGCTTGAGGTCCTCAAGGCTGGGGGTGTTATTGGCGATTTCCTGCTGGGCCCGCTCAAACTCGGCGGTGAAGGCCTCCCGGACGGTCTCTAGGCCCTTCTCGGGGTCTGCTTCAAGGACGGCGCGGATATTGGCCAGTACCTGGAAGGGTGTGGGGTTCTCGGGCACTGAGGGTAAAGAATCAGTCATCTGCACTTCTCTTCACATTGTGGAGGTAAGGGGCGCTCGCTGCGCCCAGGGCATCAAAACACTAGTTTAGTGCATAGCATATACGTATATATAGAGGGTTATTCATAAGGGGGTCA
>DKXC01000126.1:18683-20914 GCA_002492045.1 Micrococcaceae bacterium UBA7136 | reverse complement strand
CTCCACCAGCCCATCAGTGACCTCCCTCTGGGGCCAGTTGACTTCTGCCTACTCAATGAGTTGGCTTATCTACCCTTTGATGCTCTGGCCGATTACCACGGAGGTTTTGAGCAGGGTATTTCTCTAGCCCAGCTCAACCAGGAATTTAAAAACGACAAAAGCCTGCGGGCTAACTGGTTTTTGGCAACTCCCCAGCGTCTTAAGCTGCTAGAGCTCATGGCCCTGTCTAACCGTTTTTCTTCCGTCCGACTCTCTAAATACCGGGCCCTGCAAGATCAAGAAGAAGAGGTTCAATTTGCTGCCCTGACCCTGGTTATTCCAGGGGTTCTGCGGCAGATTATTTTCCGGGGCACCGATGATTCCCTGGTGGGCTGGCAGGAGGACTTCCACCTGGCCTCCCAGGACGACATCCCCGCCCAGTCTCTAGCCCTAAACTACCTAACCCAGGCCCTGCAAGTACCTTCTCTTCTGCCCACTATCGTGTCCGGCCATTCTAAGGGCGGTCACCTGGCGATCTATGCTGCTAGCCGGCTAGAAAACCCCAGCTTGCAGGATGAGCTTAACCAGGTTCTGGCCTTTGATTCGCCAGGTTTTGCTTCCGCCTTCCTCGAGGATGCAGGCTACCGGAGGCTGCTACCTAAAATCCATGAGTACCTGCCGGTTGATAGTCAGGTGGGTCGCCTCATGTTCAAGAGCCACCCTCGAACCTTTGTTGCTTCTAGTTCCTTCGGCATTATGCAGCACTCTATCTTCTACTGGCGGGCTGATGAAGAGGCCGGTGATTTCCAGCGGGTAGAGGCTGCCTCTAAGAACAGTGACCGGCTAGAGCGGGTTATTCACAGCTGGTTAGACCGCCATAGCTCTGACGAGATCCGCCTGGTCGTCGACACCTGCTTTGGGCTGGCCATGAGCCAGGGCTACTCTAGCCTGCTGGACGTGGGCCAGAACTTCCTCTCCTTCGTGCAGACTATGCGGGAGGCTGCTAAGACCCTAGACCCGCAGACGGCCCAGACCGTCCAGGATGCCCTGGGGGATTTTGTGGTGCTCTGGCGTCAGGACGCCAGGGAAAGCCAGGAGGGGGACGAGTCAGCTCGCCTACCTCTGCCCTCAGCCTCCCAGCTGGCCGCTGCCCTGGCCCTACCCTCTGCCTCTCAGCTGGCAGGCTCCTTACCAAAGCTGCCTAAACTGCGTCCGGCCAAGCCTCTAGCTGAAGATTCCTCCCAAGCTCCTGAATAAAGAGCCTTGCATGGGCTAGGCTGGGCTCTAGATACACTCACACATTTTGTCTTTAGGAGTAGATATGTCCTTTTCCCTGAAAAAGGCTGCCTCAGCCAGCTCTCTTTGTGCGGTTCTGCTACTGGCAGCCTGTTCTAGCCAGACTGAAAGTGCCGGGCCGACCAGCTCACCTACCGCCTCCCCTAGTTCTTCCTCAGCGACGGCCTCTCCTAGCCCCCTGCCCTCTGAGACTTCTGCTGCTCCTTCTGCGGAGCCTAGCAGTGCCGAAGCTAGCAGCCAGCCCGCTGAGCCTTCAGCTAGCCCCCAGCCGACGGTGCTTGAAGAGGCCCCGGTGCTGGTGGCTGCTGGCACCTCCTGCGGGCTCAGCAATACCGGCCGCACCAGCCTGGTCGTGGCTGAGGGGTCCGTCTCCTGCGCTGAGGTTCAGCAGGTCTTTGCCGATTTCAATGCCCAGTTCACCGGGTCTACCCAAGAGGTAAATATCAATGGCTACCTCTGCCACTCCTACTCTACTTTTGAGACCCAGCTCATGGGACGGACGGTCACCTGCAAGGGCCAGGGCAATCGTCTAGAGGCCATGACTGACTACCATGTGGGCGGGGTTCCCATCGACGATTTCCAGCCCTACACCTTGCGCTCTCTGACCGGCCACTTTGCCCTCACCGCCCAGGCTCATGGTGTTTCCTGTAGCTTTGGCGAAGGCAACCACTTTGCCTGCAACGGGCCTCAGTCCATCACCTTTGACAAGAACGGTGCCCTTCAAGTAGCTGAGAAGTATCCTAGCACCGGTCAAGGTAGCCAGGTGGCAGACCTACCGGTAGGCTACTCCATCAATACCGAGGCTGGTTCCTGCCTCAATGACGGTGCCTACCTGGTCTGTAGCAATGGCGTCGCCTCCTTCAAGATGAACTCTTCGGAGTTTATTGAGCTCTAGAGTAAGCGAAAGCAGACTCGTGGCGAAGCCGCTGGCATGGGGGCTGGCCTGAATCGCCGAG
>DKXC01000126.1:5535-18357 GCA_002492045.1 Micrococcaceae bacterium UBA7136 | reverse complement strand
GCCGAGTTTACGAGGCGAGAGGGAGGCGGCGAGCGCGAGTCTATGAGCTTACCTCGGCCTAATGAATAGGCCCGTCCTCTTCCCTTCTGCTCACGGGCAGCTGGGAGAGGACGGGCTTTCTTGTCTTTAGCGTTAGGGTTTCTGCCCTGAGAGCAGGCTACCTTTATGCAGCAGGCAGGATCTGGGAGAGGACAAAGACCCAGACACAGAGGAGAGCTAGCAGGGCCAGGGAGTAGCGGATAGCTGCGTTAGTAATCTTGGACTCCTGACCAGACATGTTCACCGAAGCTGCGGCGATAGCAATGGACTGGGGTGAGACTACCTTAGCCATAACGCCACCGGCGGTGTTAGCTGCAACCAGCAGGCCCTGGTTAGCACCAATCTGGTTGGCGGTAGTGGCCTGCAGGCCGGCAAAGAGGGTGTTGTTGTTAACCACAGAACCGGTCACGAAGACACCGATCCAGCCGATAATGGGTGAGAAGAGGGGGAAGATAGAGCCAACAGCTGCCAGGGCCAGGGCCAGGGCAGAGGACATGCCACCGAAGTTCATGACGTTAGCAACGGCCATGACCAGGCAGATCAGCAGGATGGGCTGCCAGAGCTGCTTCCAGGCACCGCCTAGTTCTTCGAAGGCGGCAGCCCAGCTGATGTTAGAAATGGCAACAGTAATCAGGGCAGCCAGGAAGATAGCGGTACCGGAGGCACCCAGGATGTTCCAGTTCCAGACGGCCTTCATAGCAGTTTCTTCAGCCACGATGGGGGCTACCTGGGCGATCTGGCCGTGCAGGGCAGGCATCTGGACCGGGATGGTGGTCCAGGCCAGGGCGCCAGCTTCGGCGGTTGCGGTCTTAAGCTGTACCAGGCCCTTAATGATGGGGGTAGACCAGAGCAGGATCATGCCGGAGAGAACAACGAAGGGGCTCCAGGCCTTGAAGATTTCAGAGGCGGTGAAGGAGTTAGTGCTGTCCAGCTCTTCCAGGCTGGGGGCACCGGGCTCCCGGTAGATGTAGGAGGGCTGCCACTTACCCATGATGACGGCCAGCAGGACCAGACCCAGCAGGTAGGGGATGATGTCGACCAGCTCGGGGCCGATGAAGACCAGGACAGCAGACTGAGCCAGGGAGACGAAGACGCCCAGGGCCAGGGCCAGGGCACCGACCTGCTTGAGGCCGCGCATACCGTCCAGGACGATGACCAGCAGCAGAGGAACCAGGGCAGAAATAATCTGCAGAACCCAGACCATCATGCCGTTGAGGTCGGCCGCGGGTACACCAGAGACAGAAGCACCGGTGATGACGGGGATACCGATAGCACCGTAGGCGCCGGAGGCTACGTTAGAGAGCAGGGCCATGAGGCAGGCCTTGACCGGCTCGAAGCCCAGGGTGACCAGCAGGGCGGCACAGATGGCGATGGGGATACCGAAGCCGGCGGCGCCTTCGAGGAAGCCACCGAAGCAGAAGGCGATCAGGAGCACCTGGATGCGCTGGTCGGCAGAAACAGCCGAGACTGAGGCCCGGATGGTGTCGAAGTTACCGGCCCGGACGGTAATCCGGTAGAGCCAGACGGCCATGAGGACGATCCAGCCGATGGGCCACATACCTGAGAGGAAGCCGTAGCCGATGGCTGAGAGGGAGGCGCCGAAGGGCATGCCGAAGACCAGGACGGCCAGGCCAACGGCAGTTGCCAGGGCGACCAGGGCTGCGTGGAGGCCCTTCATCTTGAGGACGGTCAGCCCCAGGAGGAAGACGAGAATCGGCGCGGAGGCCACCAGGGCCGAGAGGGCCTGGTTGTTCAGAGGGTCATAGACCTGCTGCCACATAGATGTGTTTTCCTTGTCTGCGGGGTGTGTGTTCCCGCCTACGTATGTTTTGGTTTTCAGTGTGTCTTACACACTCTCACACCCTAAAATACCAAATTTCCACACATATATGGGTATAAACGCAACATTAGAGCGGGTCTTTTAGCCCACAAAACCCACTTATCCCGCACAAAGGGCCCTAGAAGGAGACCAAACCCAAATCTCGTTCTGCCGCCGCCAGAGCCAGATCCTCCAGAGTCCGCTCCAAGCTGGTTAACCTCACCCCAGGCAGAAATACTGTTGTTTCAGTAGGTAAATGCAGACTGCCGTGATGGGTTTCTAGCTCCTGCATGCGGCTGCGATAGGGCAGGTAGACCTGAACCTTCTGGGGAAGCTCCTCCACCGGCAAACCATGCAACAGTAGGGCAGTCTGCTGGCAGAAAATAATCTCAGGATTATCAGCAGCCAGAGCCAAAACCAAGGCCAGGTAACGACCCTTCTGCCCCAGCTGCTCCCAGTCCCGCGAGCGCATATAGTAGCCCCGCATAACCCTGCGATAGGCCCCCTTACGGACGGCGGCGTCCAGGCGGTAGCGGTTACCGGCCAGATGGGTCAGTTGGGGTAGGGAAATAAGTTGGTCAGAAATCTGTTCGAGGTAGGTCATGTTTCTGACCCTAGGCCCCAGCTGGTCTAGGCTTCTACTTCAGTGGGGGCTTGGGATAAGTTGCTTTCCTGCCACTCACCAGGAAGTAGCCCGGTTTTTGGGGCCTAGAGGACTCTTAGGACACCGAACTTAAAAGAGAAGTAACCGGCAGTCAGGGAGGGACCCGAAAGAAAATAGCCCCAAAGTGGCCCCCGGCCCTGTTTTGGGGTACAAGAAAAGCCCCTCCCACTAGGTATTTCTCCTAGTGGGAGGGGCTTTATCTGTCGGGTTGACAGGATTTGAACCTGCGACCCCTTGACCCCCAGTCAAGTGCGCTACCAAGCTGCGCCACAACCCGATTGTCTCTGGTGAGTTTTTTACTCCCCTGAGCACTTGTTCTACTATACACGCCCCTCTCGGGGTCTGCAAACTCGAAAACCGGGTTTTTGGGGCCTTTTGGCCGCGTTTTAGGTCACATTTCTATCCTTGAGGGCCAGACAGGCCGCCGCCAGGCTCTTTCAGGCCCTAGCGGCGTCCGCCCTTAGCCTTGCCGGACTGGCGCTCCCCCAGGCTGCGGCGCTCCCGCACCCGCATGGTGATTTCCAGGGGCGTGCCGGTGAAGTCGAAGGTCTCCCGCAGACGTCGGGCAATAAAGCGACGGTAGCCGGGGTCCAAGAAGCCGGTCGTAAAGAGCACAAACTTGGGCGGACGAGAAGAAACCTGAGTACCAAAGAGGATACGGGGCTGCTTGCCACCGCGCAGGGGGTGGGGGTGGGCAGCCACGATCTCGCCCAGGAAGGCGTTGAGGCGGCCGGTGGGGATACGGGAATCCCAGGCCTCCAGGGCCCGCTCTAGGGCCGGAACCAGCTTGTCCTTGTGCCAGCCGGTCTTAGCCGAAATATTGACCCGCGGCGCCCAGGCCACATGGGCCAGATCCCGGTCAATCTCTCGTTCTAGCTGCTCGCGCCGCTCCTCATCCAGGGTGTCCCACTTGTTGAAGGCCAGCACCAGGGCCCGGCCAGAGTCAACGGCCATCTGAATAATGCGGACGTCCTGCTCAGAGATAGGCTCAGAAACATCCAACAGCACCACGGCCACCTCGGCCCGCTCAATAGCGGTCTGGGTGCGCAGGGAAGCATAGAAGTCAGCCCCCTTGGCCATGTGAACCCGGCGGCGAATACCGGCTGTGTCCACAAAACGCCAGGGCTTGCCACCTAGCTGCACAATCTCGTCCACCGGGTCGCGGGTGGTACCGGCCAGGTCGTTGACCACGGCCCGCTCCTCGCCAGCCAGCTTATTGAGCAGGGAGGACTTGCCCACGTTGGGACGGCCAATCAGGGCGATACGGCGGGGGCCCCCCAGTACCTCAGGCTCAGCATACTGAGAGTGCTCGGGCATGACCTCTAGTAGGGCGTCCAGCAGGTCGGCCAGGCCCCGGCCGTGCAGGCCAGAGACCGGGTAGGGCTGGCCCATACCCAGAGACCAGAGTGCATGAACCTCAGGCTCCTGGTGGGCGTCATCAATCTTGTTGGCAATCAGCAAGATAGGCTTCTCAACCCGCCGCAGCATGCGAACAATGGCCTCGTCGGTGGCAGAGATACCCACCAGGGCGTCCACCACCAGCAGTACAACATCCGCGTGGGCTACCGCAATCTCGGCTTGGGCAGCTACCTGGGCGTCAATTCCCTTAGCATCGGCCTCCCAACCGCCGGTATCAACCAGGGTGAAGTCCTTACCGGCCCACTCGGCCTTGTAGGAGACCCGGTCACGAGTGACGCCGGGCTTGTCTTCAACCACGGCCTCCCGGCGGCCCAGAATCCGGTTAATGATGGTGGATTTACCCACGTTAGGACGGCCCACAATAGCCACCACCGGGTCGGCCTCATCGGGGTTAGCGTCCTCGTCTTCAAAGCCCCAGGCGGTTAGCAGGGCCCGGTCTTCTTCATCCAGGTCGTAGTCGTCCAGGCCAGCTAGGAGGACCTCTGCCCGCTGGTTAGCGGTTTCGTCGTCAATGCTGGCTAGGCGTTCAGCAACATCGTCGCTGCCGCCGTCCAGGAACTTGACCTCATAGTCATCTTGAGGGGCGTAGTCTTCTGCCACAGCCTTCTCCTTCTTTGTCTCTGGCCAACTGCTTGAGTCCAGCTGGCCTTTCTTGGTCAGTCTAGTAGACAGCCAGCCCTAGCTGGCTGAACGAGCAACCTCTACCGCTGCGATAAGGGCCTCAACGGTCTCCTCATAGGTGAGGTCGCTGGAATCTACCAGGGTGACCCCTTCAGCGGCCTGGGTAAAGCTAGTGACCTGGGAGTCCTTGGCGTCCCGACCGGTCACCTGGGCAGCCAGGGAGGCGGCGTCCTGGCTCCCGCCCAGTTGCAGGCCCCGGCGGGCTAGGCGAACCTCTTCACGGGCAGTTAGCAGGATCCGGGCATCGGCATCGGGAGCTACCACGGTGGTGATGTCCCGGCCTTCGGCCACCATACCGGCCGGGGCAGCAGCAATCATAGACCGCTGCAGGTCAATCAGGATCTGCCGGACCTGCCGGTTGGAGGCCACAGCAGAGACTGCCTCAGAGATGCGGGGCTGGCGGATAGCCTCCCGGACGTCTACACCGCCGACGGTGATGACCTCCTCATCGGGACTGGTGCCCTGCTGGTAGGGGAAGGTTCGGGCGGCCTCCACCAGGGCCTGCTCATCAGTGCTATCTAGGCCCTGCTCTAGGCAGTACCAGGTCAGAGCCCGGTACATGGCCCCGGTGTCCAGGTATTCCAGCCCGTAGTGGCGGGCTACGGCCTTGGCCACAGAGGACTTACCCGAACCGGAAGGCCCGTCCACGGCAATAATCAGGGGCTTAGTCATGGGTGGTGCTCCTTCGCTTTACTTGACGACCTTCCAGCCCAGGCTGGTCAGGTCGCTCATGAGTTTGTCGTGCTGGTTGGGGTTAACAGAAAGTTCAGCCATGCCCACCTGGGCTCCGGGTGAGTGCTCCAGCCGCAGATCCTCCAGGTTGACGCCCAGCTCCCCGATGGTCACCAGCAGGCGGGCCAGGGTGCCGGGGGTATCATCCACCAGGACGGTTAGCTGACGGAAGGCCTTGGGGGCGCCGCCGTGCTTGCCGGGAATCCGGGCCACCCCGTGGTTGCCTTCGCTAATGAGCTGGGCAATATCCAGGCGGGCGCCGGGGCTAGCCGGGGCTTCTAGGGTACGGATCAGACGCTCTAGGTCTTCTCGCACCCCGTAGAGGGTCTGGACGACCGGCTGGGCGTTAGCAGCCAGAATCTGCACCCAGAGGCCGGGGTCTGAGGCCGCAATCCGGGTAGTATCCCGCAGGCCCTGACCGGCCAGCCCCAGGGCGTAGAGGGGGGTATCCTGCAGGCGGGAGGCCAGCAGGGAACTCATGACCTGGGGGACATGAGAAATCAGGGCCACCGTCTGGTCGTGCTCCTCAGCTTCCATGAGGCTGACGGTTGCTCCCAGTTCCACCACCAGCTGGCTCGCTAATTTGATCAGCTGGGGGTTCACCTGCGGGTGGGGGCAGAGCACCCAGGGACGGGCTGAGAAAAGCTCACCGCGGGCAGCAACCGGCCCTGATTTCTCCCGTCCAGCCATAGGATGGGTGCCCAGGTAGCGGCTACTATCAGCACCGCTAGCCTGAATATCTGCCAGGATTCCGCTCTTGACCGAAGCCAAATCAATGACCCAGGCGTCCGGATAATCAGCCAGGGCCTGGACCACCAGCTCAGCGGTGACGTCCGGCGGGGAAGAAACCACCACCAGCTGGGGCTCCTGCATCTGCTTCCCCTCAGCAGCCAGGGCCCGCAGAGATTGGCCAGCCCCAATATCCTGGGCCACAGCCTCAGTGGTGGGGGAAATATCGCTCAGGTAGACCCGGTAGCCCAGGTTGCTGAGCCCCAGGCCAACCGAGGCCCCCAGCAGCCCAGACCCAATAATCAGGACCGGCCCCTCAAGCTGACGTGTAGGGCTAGTCATTAGAGACCCACCGAGGCCAGCAGCTTACCAATCTCAACCTTGGACAGGTTGCGGACGGTACCCTGCTTCTGGGAACCAATCTGGATGGGGCCCATCTGCACCCGCACCAGCTTCTCTACCGGGTAGCCCACATGGTCGAACATACGGCGAATAATCCGGTTCTTACCCGAGTGGATAGTGACCTCCACCAGGACGTGGCCGGGGGTAGAGTCCACCAGGCGGAAGTCATCTACTCGGCTGACGCCGTCCTCCAGCCGCAGACCCTTCTTCATGGCTGCTCCAATACCGGGTTCCATGGGGCCGGGCACCTGCACCAGGTAGGTCTTGGGCACCTGGTAGGAGGGGTGGGTCAGGCGGTTAGCCAGCTCCCCGTCATTGGTCAATAGCAGCAGCCCCTCAGTTTCCAGGTCCAGGCGGCCCACGTGGAAGACCCGTTCGGTCATAGAGGAGCGTAGGAAGTCAGAGATGTTAGGACGCCCATCGGGGTCTTCCATGGCTGAGACCACCCCGGCAGGCTTGTTAAGGACCATGTAGACCAGCTTGTCATTGGTCTGAATGGTCATACCGTCTACCTGAATAACCACCTGGTCGGGCTTGACCCGTACACCCAGCTCGGTCACCAGCACATCGTTGACGGTCACCCGGCCTTCTTCAATCATCTGTTCGCAGACCCGGCGGGAGGCAACCCCGGCTGAGGCCATGACCTTCTGCAGACGCACACCCTCAGCATCGTAGAAGGGGTAGTGGTCTACCGGCGCGTTCTTGGGTCGGCGGGGGCGGTGGGGGCCAAAGTTCTTGCTGGCCTTATGCTGGGGGCGGTACTCCCCCATCTCCTGGGCGTAGGGGGCCCCGGAGCGGAACTTGGGGCCCTTGCCCTTACCGGCCTTGGGGGTTGCTACCCGGCCCTTACCCTTAGCACCTGCCGGACGTCCGCCAGTCCGGCCCTTGCCGCTGGGGGCACCTGAGCGGGCAGGTCGTCCGCTACCAGAGTTACGCTTTCCGTATGCCATATCTTTTCTCTTCTTTCTTCTTGTATTCTCTGCTTCTTAGCTTTGGCCTTGTCTCCTAGCCTCTTCTACTGGGCTAGGAGCGGCCTTCTACATCAAGGTTCTCTACCCGGCTCATGTCCTGGGGGTCGGGCAGGTAGGGGGCCAGGGGCGGTAGCTGGTCTAGGGAATCTAGGCCCAGTTTTTCCAGGAGCAGGCTACTGGTCCGGTAGGTTTTGGCCCCCTGCTCTTGGGTTTCTTCGATGAGTTCTCGTTCTAGCAGCTGGCGCAGGGGCCCATCCACCCGGCTACCTCGAACTGAGGCCAGGTAGGGGCGGGTGACCGGCTGCTGGTAGGCGATAACAGCTAGAACTTCTAGGGCGGCCTTGGTCAGCTGGGCGGTCTGGTCGCCTTGGACGAAGCGGACTACCCAGGGGTTGAAGGCCGGGTTGGAGTAGAGCAGCCAGCCTCCTGCTACCTGCCGCAGATCGTAGCCCCGGGGTTCTTGCCCCTCTGGCCCGCCGCCCCGGTAGTGGGCAGCTAGCTGGTCTAGGGCTTTTTCGATTCGTTCGGCCGGCAGCTCAAGTACCTGTACCAGCTGGCTGACGGTGACCGGCTGGTTGGCCACGGCCAGGATAGCTTCCAGGGCTGCCTTGAGTCCACCGGCCTGCCGGTCGACGGCGGCTTCTTCTGGGGCTTCTGCCTCTAGCTTGCTCACGCTTGCACCTCCTCTGCTTCTGGGGCTAGTAGCCCTAGGCTGATGGGCCCGAAGGCTTGATCCTGTCGCAGGCTGATTCTGCCCTGTTTGTAGAGTTCTAGCAGGGCCAAAAAGCGCACCAGGATGACTTCTAGCCCGGGGCTATCAGAGTTGAGTTGGTCAAAGGTCAGGCTCTGGCCGAGGCCTTGAGTTGCCAGCTGCTCAAGCAGGTAGGTTTCCTGCTCTTGCAGGCTAATCTGGGGTGCCGCCGGTAGTCGAATTTCTTGGCTTTCCGGGTCCTCTGCTTTTGTCGCCTGGGCCCGGCTGAGCAGGCTGGCTGCCAGCTGAGCTAAATCCTGGGGGCTGGTTTCAAAGACCAGGGGCGGCAGTAGCTGGGCTAGGGCCGGGTCTAGGGGCTGGCTGCGAGCAAAGCGCTGGGCTTCTTGGGCTAGTTTGTCTTCAAAGAAGGCCGCTACCTGCCGGTAGGCCCGGTACTGGAGCAGGCGGGCAAAGAGCAGGTCCCTAGCTTCTAGCAGCTCAGGACGGCTAGAAGATAGCCCCTCAATCCCCTGGGGAAGCAGGCGGGCGCTCTTGAGTTCTAGCAGAGTTGCGGCTGTCACGATGAAGTCGCTGGCTTCGTCCAGGGCCCGGTCTGCGCCGGTCTCGAAGGCCCGGTTGATGTAGGCCAAAAACTCGTCAGTGACCTGAGCCAGGGCAATGTCGCTGATGTCTAGCTTGCGCCGGGATATGAGGGTCAGGAGCAGGTCAAAGGGCCCCTCGAAGTTGGCCAGGGTCAGGTGGAAGGGGGCAGGTGTCTGCCCCTCCCCTCTGGCTACGGGGGCTGGGGTGTCAGTCGGTACCATCACGGCAGCGATACTTTCTCCTGTCCTTTCTCAGACGGGCGGGCGGGTCTTTAGCGGGCCCCGCCGCGGGCGATCAGTTCGCGGGCCAGCTGGCGGTAGGCGTCAGCCCCCGGGTGGTTGGTGGCGTAGGTCAGGATGGGTTCAGCTGAGACGGTAGCATCGGGGAACTTGATGGTTCGCTTGATAACCGTGTCAAAGACCTTGTCGCCGAAGGCGTCCATGATGCGGGCTAGAACTTCCTTGGAGTGCAGGGTTCGGGAGTCGAACATGGTGGCCACCACCCCGTCAATTTGCAGGCGGGGGTTGAGCCGGTCCTGCACCTTGTCTATGGAGTCTACCAGCAGGGCCACGGCTCGCAGGGCAAAGAACTCACAAATCAGGGGGATAATAACGCCGTCACTGGCGGTCAGGGCGTTGACGGTCAGCAGGCCCAGGGAGGGCTGGCAGTCAATCAGGATGACGTCGTAGTCGGCAGCTACCTTGCGCAGGGCTGAGGAGAGCACCTGTTCGCGGGCTACCTCGTTAACCAGCTGCACCTCGGCTGCGGAGAGGTCAATGTTGGCCGGTAGCAGGTCGATGTTCTCAAATTCGGTGGTCTGGATGACGTCCCGGATGTCTACCTTGCGGTCCATCATGACGTTGTAGACGGTCAGGTCCAGCTCGTGAGGGTTGATGCCGAAGCCAGCTGAGAGGGCCCCTTGGGGGTCAAAGTCAACCAGGAGCACCTTGCGTCCTGCCTCAGCCAGGGCGGCTCCCAGGTTGATAGTGGAGGTGGTTTTACCGACTCCACCCTTCTGGTTGACCATGGAGATGATTCGGGCCGGGCCGTGGCTCTGTAGGGGGGCCGGGTCGGGGTAGATGCGCAGGGGACGGCCGGTGGGGCCCAGCTGCTGCTCGCCGCTTTCAGTCACTCTCGTTCACCTTTGGTTGTTTGAAGACGTCTTTACCTACCAGTTTAGCCGGTGGACGCAAGTCCTCCCCGTCTAGTTCATTTCCACAACAATTTTGCCGGGGCCGCCCTGGCCCTTGGCCAGCAGGTCTAGGCCCTCTTCCAGCTGGTCGAAGGGCAGAACCTGAGCCACCAGGGGCTTGATAGCCCCAGATTCGAGGGCCGGGGTGTAGTCCCTGAGTTGCTGGCCGTCAGCCCGCATGAAGAGGAAGCTGTAGTTGACGCCTAGCTTTTTGGCGGCAGCCCGTTCTTTACGGCTCAGGAACCACATGACCGGCTTGAGTAGGGGCTTGCCTAGTTGGCTGGCAAAGTCGGTATCGGGGGCGCCGACGACGGTCATGAGTTTTCCACCGGGTGCCAGTACCTTCATGGAACGCAAGGTTTCCCCCTTGCCCAGGGTATCGAGCACAATGTCATAGCCCGAGATGATGTCTTCGTAGTTCTGGGTTCGGTAGTCGATGACTTCATCAGCCCCCAGGCTCTTAGCTAGCTCGACCTTCTTGCTGCTGACGGTGGTAGCGACGTAGGCTCCCAGATGTTTGGCTACCTGGATGGCGATGGAGCCCAGCCCACCGGTTCCACCCTGAATAAAGACCTTATCCCCGGGCTTAATGGGGGCTTTTTCGGTAAAGGCCTGGATAGCGGTCAGAAGCACCAGGGGTAGGCCAGCGGCCTGGGCGTAGGTCAGGCCTTCCGGCATGGGGGCAACCTGGTCAGCGTCTGTAGCTACCTCTTCGGCGAAAGCACCAATAGCTTCGATGGGTAGGCGACTAAAGACCCTATCCCCCACTGCAAAGTTGCTGACTCCTTCTCCAAGGGCTAGGGCGTCACCCGCTACTTCTTGGCCTAGAGTCAGGGGCAGACGGTAGGACAGAAGCTGTTTGAAGTCACCGCGGGCGATCATGGCGTCCAGGGGGTTGAGACCGGCTGCACGGACCTTAATGAGTACCTGGCCGGGTCCTGCTTGGGGTGCGGGGACGTCCGCCCAAGTGGTAGCGCTGTCCTGGCCGTAGGAGGTGAGGGTGTAGGCTTTCATGCTTTTCTCTTTCGGCTAGCTGATGGTGTTTTTAGATATGAGCATCGGGGTGGGCAGCTAGGTAGCTGGCCCTGATATCGTCGATGACCGCCTCCAGGGTTGTCTTTGCTAGCTGGTCAGCCATGGCCTCTTCAGCCCGGGCGGTAATGGGGGCCAGTACCGCCTTGATGTGGCCCCCTACCGGGCATTCGGGGTTGGCATTTTGGTGGATATCGATATGGATTTTGGGGTTGACGGCCTGGTAGATATCGAGCAGGGTCATTTCGTTTTTGGGTTTGCTCAGTTGGTAGTCAAAGCTACCGGGGACGCGGTCAAGCAGATCAGCCTTTTTGAGCAGGGAGATAATTTTGCGAATGTAGCTGGCATTGGTTCCTGCGCTGGCGGCAATGGCCTCAGAGGTAAGTTTGTCCTTAGTTTCCGAGAGCATAACCAGGGCGTGTACGGCTACTGAGAATTTGGTATCCACAAGCTCCCCTTAAAAAGTATCTGCATCTGCAACAAATACAAATATAGGCCCTTGCCCGGCCTCCGTCAAACCCGGCCTGCTCAGCCCCCTCCCTCAAGAGGTACCAGATAAAAACGTTTTGTACCGGTACTGTTCGAGGAAAAACGATTTTATCTGGTACCTGTAGCCCAGGGACCAGAGCAATCTGGTACCCCTTGCACAGTCTCCTACCGGGCCCGCGGATGACTAGCCGCAAAAACCTCCCGCAGGGTATCAGCCGTCACCCGAGTATAAATCTGGGTCGTCGTCACCGCAGCATGACCCAGCAGCTCCTGCACCACCCTAATATCAGCCCCACCCTCCAAGAGATGGGTGGCAAAAGAATGTCTCAAAGTATGGGGAGAGACCTCCTCCTCAATCCCCGCCGCCTGGGCATACTTCTTCAGAATCAGGTAAGCCCCCTGCCGGCTGATCCGTCCGCCCCGGGCATTCAGAAAAAGCGCGGGCGTCCCCCGTCCAGCAGAGGCCAAAGAAGGCCTGGCCCGCACCCGGTAGTCTTCCAAGGCAGCCCGGGCATAAGACCCCACCGGAACCACCCGCTCCTTGCCGCCCTTACCAAAGAGCCGCACCACCGCAGACAGCTCCCCCTCCTCCATCACCAAATCATCTAAATCCACAGCAATAGCCTCGCTAATGCGAGCGCCCGTTGAGTAAAGAAACTCCAGCAGGTCCCGGTCCCGCAAACCGGCCGGGGTAGAGCGGTCAGGGGCTTCGAGCAGGCGGGCAATGGTAGCAGCAGGTAGGGCCTTGGGCAGGCGCTGGGGCGGTGAAGGTGGCCGGACGGTCGCCGCCGGGTCGCTAGAGGTCATGCCCTCCTGCAGCCAGAACTTGTGGGCGCCCCGCACCCCGCTCAGAATCCTGGCCAGGGAGCGGGAGCTCAGGGGCTTTCCCCCCTCCCCCAAGGGAGTTGAGGCCAGGTGGACGGCGAAGTCCCGCACCTGCTTCTTCTGAATCAGGCGGGGGTCGATAATGCCCTGCTCGGCCAGGTAGCTGCGGTAGCGATCTAGGTCTCGCCGGTAGGAGGCTACGGTATTAGCGGCCAGGCCCCGCTCGATGACCAGGTGGCTCAGGTAGGCCTGGGCGGCTTCTTCCAGAGGGGTGGGGCCCTTCATCAGCGTCTCCTAGCCCTCTTCTTCGGCCGGTCGCAGATCTCCCCTAAAGTCGTCTGAGCGCAGGCCGGGGTGGGCAGTAAAAGGAGCACCAGCCGGGTAGAGGCTGGCATAGTTACGGGCCTTGGCCGCAGCCAGGGCCAGGATGCCGTTCGTGGCCGAAGAGTTATGGATCCGGCCGGTCAGCACCGCCTGGATGGCTTCTTCCAGGGGCACCCAGCGGATCTGAATCTCGGCTTCTTCCTCTTGCCG
>DKXC01000126.1:0-5239 GCA_002492045.1 Micrococcaceae bacterium UBA7136 | reverse complement strand
CGGCTTCTTCCTCTTGCCGGGCCGTCCGCTGCTCTGCCGGCAGGGGTGATAGGCCCCGGGCCAGGTAGATACGGCAGGCTTCACTGCTGCCACCGGGCGAGTTGTAGAACTCCATCAGGCTATCCCAGCGGGCAGCCTGCAGGTCGGTCTCTTCGGCTAGTTCCCGGGCGGCAGCGGTCAGAGGGTCTTCCCCGGCGATGTCGAGCAGGCCGGCAGGGATTTCCCAGAGGTCAGCCCGTACGGGGTGGCGGTACTGCCGAATCAGTAGGACTTCCTCCCGCTCATTGAGGGCCAGCACGGCAACAGCCCCGGTGTGGGCCTGGTAGTCCCGTTGGAAGGGCTGACTGCCCGGCCCCAGGCTGATGCTTTCTCGCACCACGTCCCATACCTTGCCGGTGAAGACGGTACGGCTTTCTAGCACCTGCCGGGGTGCTACCCGGTCACTCAGGGTTTCTTGCTGGGTCATGGGTTTTCTCCTAGAGCTGGCCGGCGTCAGCCAGTAGTTCTCGGGCATGTTCCTGGGCGGCAGCCGACTGGTCGTGGCCCGAGAGCATGCGGGCCAGCTCGACGACTCGTTCTTCTGTGGTCAGAACCTGCACCCGGGAGAGGGAGCCGTCCTCGTTTTTACGAACCAGAATGTGCTGGTCGGCAAAGGCAGCCACCTGGGGTAGGTGGGTTACCACCAGCACCTGAACATTCTTGGCCAGCATGGCTAGGCGGCGGCCAATCTCAATGGCGGCCTTACCGCCCACACCTGAGTCCACCTCATCAAAGATGAAGGTGGGAACAGGGTCAACTTCTGAGAGCACTACTTCAAGAGCCAGCATGACCCGGGAGAGCTCACCACCGGATGCCCCCTTGCCCAGGGGACGGGGCTGGGCCTCCTGGTGGGAGGCCAGCAGGAAGCTGACCGTATCCTTACCCTTGATACTGAACTTTTCGCTTTCGGTCACCTCAACCACCAGGGAGGCATTGGGCATGGCCAGGGCTGTTAGCTCCTGGCTGACGGCTGCGGCCAGGCGGTCGGCGGCCTGCTGGCGCAGGGCGGTCAGGTCTTGGGCCTGCTTGGTTAGTGTCTGGCGCAGGGCCACTAGCTCGGCCTCTAGCTGCTCCTGGCGGTCGGGGTCATCCACCAGGGACTCTAAACGCTGGCGGGATTCCTGGGCCCAGGCCAGCACCTCAGCAATATCAGCCCCGTACTTACGGGTCAGGTTCTTAAGCTGGGCCCTGCGGGCTTCAACCTCAGCCAGACGCTGGGGGCCTTCAAAGTCTAGGCCCGAGGCATAGGAGCTAATATCGGCGGCAATATCGGTCACCTGAATCAGGGCTTCAGCCAGGCGGTCAGCTAGGTCTTTGAGGTCCTGGTCAGCTTCGGCCTGGGCTGCCAGGGCGGCCCGGGCAGCATCCAGCAGGGCCAGGACGTTGCTTTCCTCCCCCTCCTGGTAGTCGCTACCGCTGAGGGCGGCAGAGGCCAGGGCTGTGGCCTGACGGAGGGCTTCGAGGTTGGTCAGTTTCTGGCTTTCTGCCCGTAGGTTTTCTTCTTCACCGTCCTGAGGGGCTACCGAGTCGATTTCTTTGAGGGCCCCGGCCAGGGTCTGGGCTTCTAGGGCCCTGGCCCGGCTATTTTCTCGCATGTCCCGTAGCTGGGTTCCCAGCTGCCGGTAGCGCTGGTAGTTGGCCTGGTAGGAGGCTAGCAGTTCAGCCAGGGCCTCCCCGGCGTAGGCGTCCAGGGCCTGGCGCTGTTCGGCTGGGTCTTTGAGCCGCAGCTGGTCGGATTGGCCGTGGACGGCAACCAGCTGCTGGCCTACCTTGGCCAGGGTGCCAATGGGTGCTGAGATTCCTCCCAGGTGGGCCCGGGAGCGTCCGCTGGCACTGACGGTACGGGCCAGGAGCAGCTCCCGTGTCCCCTCCCCCAAATCTTCACTGCTAGCACCGGCTTCTTCGGCCAGGGCCAGGGCCGGGTGGCCTTCCGGTAGTTTAAGGACGGCCTCAGCTAGGGCCTTGGGCGCCCCCTGCCGGACGCTGCTAGCGTCAGACCTGGCCCCCAGTAAGAGCCCCAGGGCGGTAACCACCATGGTTTTACCGGCCCCGGTCTCACCGGTCAGCACCGAAAAACCCGGTTCTAGGGGTAGCCGGGCATCGGTGATGACGCCCAGGTCGCGCAGGTGGATTTCTTCAATCATGAGTTTGCTTCCTCCTGGGTGCTGCTGGTGGGTTTCTGGGCTGGCCCCCGCCAGCCGCTGGTGGGTAGTTCAAATTTTTTGACTAGCCGCTCCGAGAAGGGAGCCGGCATCATACGGGCTAGGCGCACGGGTTTGCTGGAGCGTTTGACTTCGATACGGGCCCCAGCTGGTAGGTCTAGGGTTCGGCGGCCGTCGCACCAGAGGATTCCGCTGGCTCCGTTACTAGAGACCAGTTCCACCGCCATGGTTGAGGTGGGGGCTGTGACCAGGGGACGGGCAAAGAGGGCGTGGGCGGCCAGGGGTACCATGAGCATGGCTTCCACGCTGGGCCAGACCACTGGCCCTCCGGCCGAGAAGGCGTAGGCGGTAGAGCCGGTGGGGGTTGCCATGACTACCCCGTCACAGCCGAAGGCCGAGAGCGGACGCCCGTCTACTTCCATGACCACCTCGATCATGTTTTGCCGGTTGCCCTTTTCGACGGTTGCTTCATTGAGGGCCCAGGTCTCTAGGATCTTCTGGCCCCGATCCCAGACTTTCACGTCCAGGGCCATCCGTTCTTCAACCGTGTAGTCGCCTGAGACGATTCGGTTTACTACTTCAACCAGTTCTACTTCTTCTGCTTCCGCCAAAAAGCCAACGTGCCCCAGGTTGACGCCTACTAAGGGAATCTGGGTGTGGCGGGTCATTTCGGCGGCCCGCAGGATGGAGCCGTCCCCGCCTAAGACAACTCCCAGTTCAATATCTTTGAGGGCTAGGCTTTCTTGGGCCACGGCGACGGGCACCGGGTCCTGCCAGTTTTCGGTCAGGGCTTCAAGATCGGCCCGGTGCATGACCGGCACCAGCCCGGCCTGGTGGAGCTGGCTGCAGACGGCCCGGGCGGCGTTGCGGGCCTCTAGCCTACCGGTATGGGCGAAGACCAGGATGTTGCGGCTGAGTCTGGGCCCGGCGGTCAGCTGGGGTTTCTGCTGGGGCATCATTGCAGGTGTATCTCCTGGGCTTGGTCTTTAGCTGGGTTGCTGGCACCAGAGGAAGTATTCCTGGTTGCCGTCCTGGCCGGGCAGGGGGCTGGGGGCGCTACCGGCAATGGTTAGCCCTGCCTGACGGGCTGATTCCTGGACGGTCTCTAGGGCCTGGGCCCGGGCCTGGGGGTCGGTCACTACCCCGCCCTTACCGATCTTGGAGGGGCCTACCTCGAACTGGGGTTTGACCATGAGCAGGAGGTCACCGCCGGGGCGGGTGGCTGCGGCCAGGGCTTCCATGACCTTGGTCAGGGAGATAAAGGAGAGGTCTGAGACAGTCAGGTCCTTGGGGCCGCCAATGTCTTGGGGCTGCATGTAGCGGACGTTCATGCCCTCGTAGACCTCTACCCGGGGGTCCTGGCGTAGACGGTCAATGAGCTGGTCGTGGCCTACATCCACGGCTGCTACTCTGGCCGCCCCAGCTTGCAGGAGTAGGTCTGTGAAACCGCCGGTGGAGGCCCCTGCGTCCAGGCAGTCTTTGCCTTCTACCTGAATCTGGGGGAAGGCTTGCAGGGCACCGGCTAGTTTATGACCGGCCCGGCTGGCGTAGAGGTTGAGGTCGTTGCGGATGAGGCTGACGGTATCTCCCTGGGCCAGTTTGCTGGCAGCTTTGGTGGTCACCTGCCCGTTGACTTTGACGTAGCCGGCAGCAATCATCTTGGCAGCCAGGGTGCGGGAGGGCAGAATCTTGGCCTTGACCAGGTAGAGGTCTAGCCTCACGCCTCATTCTCCTGCCCGCTCAGCTGCTGGGCTAGGTCCTCAGCCAGCGGGGACCTGGGGGTGTCTTGGGCTAGCTGCTTCTGTAGTTCTTCTACAAAGTGGCTGAGCTGTTCAAGCCGCTCCTGGGGGTTAGTGCTAACCACGGCCTCCAGGCTGGCCTTGAAATCTTCCAGGCTGGCCCCGGGGGGCAGGGGCAGATCCTCTAGGGGGTTCTCAGGCTTAGGCATGGCTGATCTCCTGGGGAGAGGTGGGCTGCTGGGACTGGGGGTGAGCTGCCCACCAGGCTGCGCAGGCTACCCGCCAGCGGTCAATCTCCGAGCCCTGGCCGCTGGTGGTCAGGGTCTTACCGTCGGTAGAGGCCTGCCAGCCGGCACCCCGAGCAGTAATCTGCTCTCCTTGGGTCTCGACCTGAATCTGAGGATAGGGCTGGAAGAAGTCATCCAGGGTTTCCAGCAGGTAGGTTGGCCGCTCTAGGCTGATAGCTGCCAGGACGTTCTGGTAGGTTTCGACCCCGGTCATGACCAGGGCAGTTGCCATCTGGGCCCGGTTGCCACCCTGAATATCGGTGTCCAGGCGGTCACCCACCACCAGAGGGGCCTTGGCCCCTACCCGCTGGGCTGCGGTATGGAAGATAGGAGATTCTGGTTTACCAGCTACCTGGGGCTGGCGTCCGGTGGCTGTGGCGACGGCAGCGACCAGGGTACCGTTGCCGGGGGCAAGGCCTCGTTCTTTGGGGATGGTCAGATCCCGGTTGGAGGCTACCCAGAGCACCTGAGGGTCTGCCAGGGTGTAGGCTGCCTCGGCCAGGTTCTCCCAGCTCATGGCCGGGTTGAAGCCCTGGGCTACAGCCCGAGGCTCATCGGCCTGGCTACTGACAGGGGTTAGGCCCTGATCGCTGAGGCAGTCAGCCAGGGCCTGGGAGCCAGTAACCAGGACCTTAGCCCCCGGCTCTAGCTGGTCGGCCAGAAGCTGGGCAGCTGCCTGGGCTGAGCTGACCACATAATCAGCCTGAGTTTCAACCCCTAGGCTAATCAGGTGGTCAGATACGGTCTGGACGCTACGGGAGGCGTTGTTGGTTACGAAGATGACGGGCAGGCCCATCTGCTGGGCACGGTTAAGGGCCTGGGGTGCTCCTTCGATGGCGTAGGGGCCTGCGTAGACGACCCCGTCCAGATCAGAGAGTATGGCGTCGTGGGCTGCCAGCAGCATGGGCTTTACTCCTCTTAGTCGGTCATGCTTTCTGTCATCTCGAAGAGGGCCTCTTCCTGGGTCTCTTCTGAGGGGCCCTTCTGGGCTTCTTCAGCTTCCTGAGTGACC
>DKXC01000099.1 GCA_002492045.1 Micrococcaceae bacterium UBA7136 | reverse complement strand
TTTGCTTCTTCTTACGGCTAAAGAGACCCATCAGGCTCTTCCTTTCATGGGGGGAGGGGAAAATAAGTTCTTAAAAACCCAGGAGGCTTAGAGACGGTCCAGAATCAAGGGGCTAGGGGTATGCTCCTCCCCCAGACTCCAGGAGCCCTCCAGGGCAGCAAGGGCCCGGTCAAAACGCTCAGGGGTGTCGGTCATCAGAGTCATCAGGGGCTGGCCAGCAGTCACCCGATCCCCAGGCTTGGCATGCAAGAGAATACCGGCAGCCGCCTGAACCGGGTCCTCCTTACGGGCCCGGCCAGCACCCAGCCGCCAAGAGGCCACACCCACCGCCAAGGCATCCAAACGAGTCAGGACGCCGCTCTCAGGGGCATAGACCACCTGGCTCTCCCTCGCCTGAGGCAGGGGCGCATCCGGGTTACCGCCCTGGGCGGCAATCATCTGCCGCCACTTATCCATGGCCCGGCCATCCGCTAGGGCCTGGGCAGGGTCAGCCTCCACACCAGCCAAATCCAGCATGGTCCGGGCCAGTTCCAAGGTCAGCTCCACCACATCGGCTGGGCCGCCACCGGCCAGAACCTCCACCGACTCAGCCACCTCGCAGGCGTTACCCACCGCCAAGCCCAGAGGCGTATCCATATTGGTCAGCAGGGCCCGGGTCTTCACCCCTGCGTCCTGACCCAGCTCAACCATAATCTCGGCCAGCTGCCGGGCCTGAGCCTGATCCTTCATAAAGGCACCAGAACCCACCTTGACGTCCAGTACCAGGGCGCCAGTACCCTCAGCAATCTTCTTACTCATAATAGAAGAGGCAATCAAGGGGATAGACTCCACCGTGCTGGTAGCATCCCGCAGGGCATAAAGCTTCTTATCGGCCGGGGCCAGGCCAGCACCAGCAGCCGAAATAACCGCCCCCACCGACCCCAGGATCTCCAAGGTCCGCTCATTAGACAAAGAAGCCTGCCAGCCCTCAATAGCCTCCAACTTATCCAGGGTGCCACCAGTATGGCCCAGGCCCCGGCCCGACAGCTGCGGAACCGCCAGCCCATAAACAGCCAGCAGAGGCGCCAGCGGGAGGGTAATCTTATCGCCCACCCCACCGGTTGAATGCTTATCAACCGTCGCCAGCTTCTTACCCGGCCCCAGGATAGAAGAAAAATCCAACCGCTCACCCGAACGAATCATGGCGTCCGTCCAACGGGCCACCTCCTGCCGGTTCATGCCCCGGAAGAAAATCGCCATAGCCAGGGCACTCATCTGCTCATCAGCAACCAGGCCCCGGGTATAGGCATCAATCACCCAGTCAATCTCCTGGGCGCTGAGCATAGCCCCGTCCCGCTTACGGCGGATAATCTCAACAGCATCAAAGGCCAAATCAGTCACGGCCCCTCCTCAATCCTTCAGGGGCACCAGCTAGTTAAGCGGCCCCTTGGCTACAGGTCTACCTTCCAGTATGCCAGCACCTAGCCAGCCAAACGGTCAGGCCCAAAGGCATCAGGCAGCATCTCTTCAATAGTCAGCACCCCCGAGGACGATTTAAGCAGCATACCCGGAGCACTGTGCTCATAAAGTAACTGACGGCAGCGGCCACAGGGCATCAAGGCCCGGCCCTCCCCATCCACGCAGGCAAAGGCCGCCAGCTTGCCGCCGCCCGTCCTAAAAAGCTCAGAAACCAGGGAACACTCGGCACAGAGAGTCAACCCATAGGAGGCATTCTCAATATTGGCCCCGGTAATCAGCCGGCCATCAGTGGTCAAGGCGGCCGCCCCCACCGCAAACTGAGAGTAGGGCGAATAAGACTGAGCCAAAGCTGCGGTAGCGGCAGCGGTCAGCTGCTCCCAATCGATTTCTTGTCGCTTTTCTGACATGGTGACTCTTTCTCGTAAGGGCTTAATGATGTGGGAATCTAGCTAGGGCAGAACAGAATCACGCTTGCTGCCTCCCTCTCGCCTACGCCACAAGGACGTAGGCGATTCATGCCAGCCCCAGTGCCAGCAGCTTCGCCATGATTCTGCTTCTGCCCAGTTGAATACAGGCACCCCTCATAAAAATCCGGCCCCGCTCTCAGCAAGCAGGGCCGGATGGAGCCTTGGTACCTGCTAACTAAGTTACCTACTCCTTGACGTAGGCTGTGCCTACAGCAGCCGGGCCGCGAGAACGACCCACCAGGCCAGCCACCGCGAAGATGGTCACCAGGTAGGGCATCATGGCCAGCAGTTCGGTCGGCACGCTAGTACCCAGAATAGAGAGCACGTACTGCAGGTTGAGGGAGAAACCAAAGAGCAGGGCCGCGCTCAGGGCACCGATGGGCGTCCAGCGTCCAAAGATGAGGGCCGCTAGGGCAATGTAGCCCTGACCCGCGGTCATATCCGAGTTGAAGGAGGAAACCGAGACCAGGGTGAAGAAGGCCCCGCCCATACCAGCTACAGCACCAGCCAGTAGGACGTTACCGGCCCGCAGGCGGTTGACCTTGACGCCCAGGGTATCGGCGGCCTTGGGGTGCTCACCCACAGCCCTGGTGCGCAGGCCCCAGCGGGTCTTATTGAGGGCGAACCAGATGAGACCAACAACCAGGTACATGAGGTAGACCAGGACGTTCTGGTTGAAGAGGACCGGGCCCAGCACCGGAATCTGTGAGAGAACAGGAATCTCGAAGGCGGGCAGGCGGGGGGCCGAGTTCAGTACTGAGGCGTTAGGTTCTAGTACTCGGGCGAAGAGGAAGCCTGTCAGACCAGAAACCAGGACGTTGACCACGACACCAACAATGACCTGATCAACCAGGTACTTGATGGAGAAAAGAGCCAGCAGGGCTGAGACCAGCAGGCCACCGGCCATAGCAGCCAGCAGGCCCAGCCAAGGGTTCTTGGTCATGGAGCCAACCAGGGCAGCTGAGAAGGCGCCCAGCAGCAGCTGGCCCTCAATCGCAATATTGACGATGCCGGAGCGCTCACAGAGCAGGCCACCCATGGACCCAAAAATCATGGGGATGGAGAGCAGGACAGCACCGTTGAGCAGAGAGACCAGGGAAAGGGAGGGGTTACTGGTGGAGCCCAGGGCCCAGGTCAGCAGGCCGGTGGCAAAGAAGAACCAGAAGGTTGGGGCCAGCCAGCGTCCGATAGGACGGCCGGTCTGGGTGGCGTAGAGGGCGTATCCTGCCAGGGCCAGCATGATCAGGGAGGCGGTCCAGCCGTAGGCGACCGGGCTGATTTGGAGGGGGTCCAGGTCTAACCAGGAAACCTGGTCGGCTACCCCCAAGCTGATGGTGGTGGCCGGGGCCCGCAGACCAATCAGGAAGGTTGAGAGTAGGGCCAGAACCGTGTAAATCACCGGGTTCTTCCAGTTTTTGGCCTGGGCCGGGGCGCTGCTTGAGCTTTCTGCGGTGAGAGTCATGTCTTATGCCTCCTGTGCCTTCTTGCTCTTGCGAGCGGACTTCTTGTGGGGAACGCCCTGGGGGTTGGGCAGGCGGAAGATGGCTCTCACCAGCGGCGGGGCGGCAATGAAGAGAACGATCAGGGCCTGTAGAACCAGAACAATGTCGATGTCGGTGCCGGTAGAGACCTGCATGGTGACGCCACCTGCCCGGAAGGCACCAAAGAGCAGGGCCGCCCAGAAGGTACCCCAGGGGGTGGAGCGGCCCAGCAGGGCCACAGTAATGGCGTCGAAGCCTAGGGAGCCTGCGATACCGGTAGAGATAACCTTCTCGGTACCAGCCACCTGGGCGGAGCCAGCCAGACCGGCCAGGGCACCGGAGATAGCCATGACGATGATGTAGCTGTTAGAGACTGAGATACCGGCGGTGGTGGCGGCGTTGGGGTTGGCGCCGACGGCCCGCAGGCGGAAGCCCAGGGTGGAGCGGTTAAGCAGCCAGCTGACGAAGAGGACGGCCAGCAGGGCGATAATGAAGCCCAGGTGCAGGCGGAAGGGGTTGCCCAGCAGCAGGGGGTAGACGGCGTCCGCGCCCAGCTGCTCTGAGATGGGGTTGGAGCTGCCTTCACGTTGCAGCAGGGGGGTCTTGAGCAGGTAGACCAGGAGGTTAGCTGCAATGTAGTTCATCATGATGGAGAGGATGACCTCGTGGGCGCCGGTCTTGGCCTTGAGTAAGCCGATGATGCCGCCCCAGATGCCGCCGCCGATGATACCGCCCAGGATAATCAGGGGGATGGTGGCTGCGGCGGGCAGGCCAGCGTTGATGGCTACCCAGCCAGAGACCAGGGCACCGAGAATAACCTGACCCTGGGCACCGATGTTGAAGAGACCGGCCCTGAAGGAGAGGGCCACGGCCAGGCCCGCAAAGATGAGGGGGGTGGCTACGGTCAGGGTTTCGGTGATGGGCCGGATCTGCTGGGCGAAGGAGCGT
Source organism: Micrococcaceae bacterium UBA7136 (assembly GCA_002492045.1). Taxonomy (GTDB): domain Bacteria; phylum Actinomycetota; class Actinomycetes; order Actinomycetales; family Micrococcaceae; genus Rothia. The sequence continues at coordinate 9,526 of DKXC01000099.1, read as the reverse complement.
CCAGCCGGGTTGTAGAAGGCACCCTGGAAGAGGGCCATATAGGCCTCGGTGGCGGCCGTCCAGCCGGCGACAAGGGTGTCGGTGGGACGGGCAAAGAAGTAGCTGGCGGCCTTCTGGGTGGCCGGGTCAGTGGCCGCAATCAGCAGGCCGCCCAGGATGAAGGAGGCCAGGACAGCCCCGATGGAGAGGCCGATGTTGCCGCCTGCGATTTTGGCCCAGGTGGAGGGCTGGGGGGCAGGAGTGTTCTTTTGGGTTTCACTCATGCTTTATTCTCCTTCTGACCAGGGGGTGGTGGGGCGGGCTTGGTCTTGATTTTCTGCCTCGAGGGCTTCGCTGTAGCTGGCTCCGGCCATCATCTGGCCCAGGACGCTACGGGGGGTGTCTGCCGGTACAACCCACATGAGTTCGCCGTGGAAGAAGACAGCGATTCGGTCGGCCAGCCCGTAGACCTCGTCGAGTTCGGTGGAAACAATAATGACCGGTAGGCCCTTGTCTCGTTCCTGGACGATCCGCTTGTGGATGAACTCGATGGAGCCGACGTCCACGCCTCGGGTGGGCTGGGAGGCGACGAAGAGTTCTAGGTCGCGGGAGAGCTCTCGGGCTACCACGATTTTCTGCTGGTTACCGCCAGAGAGGGTGGAGGCATGGTGCTCGATGGAGCCCATGCGGATGTCGAAGAGGTCACCGGCCTGGCGGGCGTTCTCGGCGATAGCTGCCTTTTTGAGGCTGCCTGCGGCAGAGAACTGGGGCCGGTCGTAGAGGTCCAGGATCAGGTTTTCGGCGATGGAGAAGTCTCCTACCAGGCCGTCCTTGTTGCGGTCTTCGGGCACAAAACCTACCCCGGCTGCTAGCACCTGCTTGGTTTTGAGGCCCAGCAGTTCCTTGCCCCCTAGCTTCATGGAGCCGGTGGCCTTGGGGTGCAGGCCAATAATGGTTTCGGCCAGTTCGGTCTGCCCGTTGCCCTGAACACCGGCAACCGCCAGGATTTCGCCGCCGCGCACCTGGAAGCTGACCTCCTTGAGCAGGGGCACACCGTTGTCGCCAATCAGGGTCAGGTTTTCAACTTCGAAGAGCTTATCGGTGTAGGTGGGCTCTTCCTTGTCGACGGTCAGCTGAACTTCCTTGCCCACCATGAGGGAGGCCAGTTCACTACTGGACATGGAGGGGTCAGCCTGGCCAACCACCTTGCCGCGACGAATAACCGTGATGTCATCTGAGATTTCACGGACTTCACGCAGCTTATGAGAGATAAAGAGCAGGGATTTGCCGTCCTTGCGCAGCTGGTCCATGATACCCAGCAGCTGGTCGGTTTCGGCAGGGGTCAGAACAGCGGTAGGTTCGTCCAGGATCAGTACCTGGGCCTCTCGAACCAGGGCCTTAATGATTTCTACCCTCTGCTGGACGCCAACCGGCAGGTCTTCTACCAGGGCGTCGGGGTCTACTTCAAAACCGTAGCGGTCGGAGATTTCCCGGATCTTCTGGCGGGTGGTCTCTAGGTCTAAGGTCAGGCCCTTGACGGATTCTGAGCCGAGGGCCACGTTTTCGGCCACGGTGAAGACGGGAACCAGCATGAAGTGCTGGTGGACCATGCCGATTCCGGCGGCCATAGCGTCCTCGGGGCCCTTGAAGTTGACGGGCTGGTCGTCAATGTAGATTTGGCCTTCGGTGGGGCGGTAGAGGCCAAAGATGACATTCATGAGGGTTGATTTGCCGGCACCGTTTTCGCCCAGCAGACAGTGGACGCTGCCGGGGGTGACGGTCAGGTCGATGCTGTCGTTGGCGGTGAAGTCGCCGAAGCGTTTGGTGACCTTACGCAGTTCCAGTTTCATAGGGGATGGTTTCCTGCTCTCGAGATACAAAAGGGGGCCCACACCCCGGGAAAGGTCAGGGTGTGGGCCGTCCGTGCCCTAGGCGCTCTTAGGCCTTGGGGGTGCCAGCGGTCTCGACGGTGATGGTACCGGCGATAATATCTTCCTTAATCTTGTCCAGCTCAGCCTTGGTTTCGGCAGAAACAGCGGAGTCGAAGTTGTGGAAGGGGGCCAAGCCAACACCGTCATTGGCTAGGGTGCCAATGTAGGCTTCGGAAGTGAACTTGCCGTCCATGTCGTCCTTGATGGTCTTGGTGATGGCTTCGTCCATCTTCTTCATGATGGAGGTCAGGATGATGTCCTTGAACTCGGGGTTGGTTTCAAAGCCGTCAGCGTCAACCCAGACCACGGAGGCGGGGTTTTCGGGGTTACCGGCGTTGTATTCCTTGACGGCTTCCAGGGTGCCAATACCTACGGGGCCAGCCACGGGCAGGATGATGTCTGCGCCCTGGTCCAGGAAGTTCTGGGTGTTAACCTTGCCCTTGGAGGCGTCCTCGAAGTCACCGGTGAAGGTACCAGACTGGGCTTCAGTGTTCCAGCCCAGAACCTCAACGTTGGCGTTCTTCTGCTGGTTGTAGTAGGCCACGCCCTTCGCGAAGCCGTCCATGAAGATGGTGACGGTGGGGAACTCAGCGCCACCGTAGGTTGCTACCTTGCCGGTCTTGGTCTGGGCGGCTGCCAGGTAGCCTGCCTGGAAGGCGGCCTGGGCGGTGTCAAAGACAATGGGGCGGACGTTGTCTAGCTTGATGGAGTTGTCGTCCACGATGGTGAAGTGGGCCTCGGGGTTGGCTTCGGCTACTTCCTTGGTGGTGTCTGCCAGGCCGAAACCAACGGTGATGGTAAGGTTGCAACCGGCCTGGATCATCTGGTTGACGTTGGGGCCGTAGTCAGTCTCAGTGTTGGACTGGGCTTCCTTCATCTTGATTTCATACTCAGCTACGGCGTCCTTGAGGCCCTTGTAGGAGTTCTCGTTGAAGGACTTGTCGTTGAAGCCACCGAAGTCAGAAACGATGCAACCCAGGTAGTCGCTGCTACCTGAGGCGGAAGAGGATTCTTCGGGTGCGGCGCCACAGGCGGCCAGGAGGAGGGCGGAAATACCTACCAGGGAGCCGGTGCTAGCCAGCTTCTTGCGGGAGAGAGCCATGAAGGTCCTTTCTAGGCCCTGGAAGCTGGGGTTCCGCTGGTCCGTCAGGATAGGGTTCAGGGGCGGGGTGTGTGAGGGGAGCTTCCAGGAAATGTTTGCGTAACAGAAGACATCTTAGTGTGATTGACCTCCCCTGTGCACCCCCAGAGAGAGCCTAGGACTATGAAACGTATAACAGGTTCCCCAAGCTACTAGCGCTCAGCTGCTCCAGCCCCAGCCCCGCCCCTAGGATGCCTGGGCCAGGTAGGCCCGAATAGCCCGCAGGGCCGTTGAGGCCATAACCTGCACCCCGTACTCAATAGCCCGCTCGTCCGGGGCGTAATCCCCCCGGTGCAAATCGTAGCTAATACCGCCGGGCACCCGGGTTCCCAGGCGAATCAGGGCACCGGGAACCTCCTGCAACATCCAGGCGAAATCCTCCCCGCCCATAGACTGCTCCACCAGCACCACCGAGTCCTCCCCCAGTTCAGCCCGGGAGGCCGCCTCAATCATAGAAACCTCAGCCTCACTATTGACCGAAGGCGGAACCCCCCGCACATGCTCCAGCTCCACCTCCACCCCGTAGGGGGCCGCAATCTGCTCCACCAGCTGGTCTAGGCGGGCACCGGCCTGCTTCCAGGCATCAGCGTCCAGGCAGCGCATAGTACCGGCCAAGAAGGCCGTGGAAGGAATAGCATTGGGGGCTACCCCGGCCTCAATCTGCCCCCAGGCCACCAGCACCCCAGAGCGGACGTCCGTGGTGCGGGAAAGAATAGCTGGCACGTTAGTGGCAATCTGGGCCAGGGCGTAGACAATATCCTCGGTCAGGTGGGGGCGGGAGGAATGACCGCCCCTGCCCTTAAGGGTGATTTTGATGGTGTCAGAGGCACTGGTAATGGCCCCAATCCGGGTACCAATCTTGCCCACATCCACCTTAGGCTCGCAGTGGAGGGCAAAAATCCTGGGGACGCCCTCCAGAATCCCCTGTGAAATGACCTCGAGGGCACCACCGGGTAGCTGCTCTTCAGCCGGCTGGAAAATCACCCGAATACTGGCCCCTAGAGGGATTTCCTGGTGCAGCCGGTGCAGGGCAATAGCCACCCCCAGCATGACGGTCTGGTGAATATCGTGCCCGCAGGCGTGCATGACCCCCTCATTGAGGGAGGCGTAGGGTAGGTCTGTTTCCTCCTGGATGGGCAGGGCATCAATATCAGCCCGGAAGGCCGCCGCCAGGGGCCCCTCCCCCACGTCCACATAGCAGCCGGTGCCCTTGAGGTGGCGGGGGGCCAGGCCAGCTTCGGTCAGGGCCCGGAAAATCCGCTCGGTAGTCTTATGCTCCTGGTAAGACAGTTCAGGGTTCTGGTGAACCTCCCGGCGGAAGCTGACCAAATCGGGGGCCAGCTTGCGGACCCTCTGGGTAAAGAGGGGGGAGGACAGATCCAGGGATGCGGCTGCAAAATTGTAGGAGGACATGCTTCTACCTTAGCCCCTGGCCAGCAACAGTAAGAATTTTTACTCTTTCTTACTCTGTTACCTCCTATGACGCCAGACCCCTGGCATGCTGAGCAGACAAAAAAAGGGGGAGGGTCTCCCCTCCCCCAGCAGCTAGCAAGCTTGCCCTAGATGACTAGAGCGAACGAGCCAGGATAGCCTGCTTCACCTCAGCAATAGCCTTGGTAATCTCAATGCCACGAGGGCAGGCCTCAGTGCAGTTGAAGGTGGTACGGCAACGCCAGACACCTTCCTTATCATTCAGGATCTCCAGGCGCATGTCACCGGCGTCATCACGAGAATCGAAGATGAAACGGTGGGCGTTAACAATGGCCGAGGGGCCAAAGTACTGGCCGTCAGTCCAGAAGATGGGGCAGGAAGAAGTACAGGCAGCGCAGAGAATACACTTGGTGGTGTCATCAAAGCGGGCCCGCTCCTCCTGAGACTGCAGGCGCTCACGCTCAGGCTCATGAGTGTCATTGACCAGGAAGGGCATAATCTCCCGGTAAGCCTGGAAGAAGGGCTCCATGTCAACGATCAGGTCCTTCTCGCAGGGCAGACCCTTAATAGGCTCAATGGTGATGGGCTTGGTCAAATCAAGGTCTTTGAGCAGGGTCTTGCAGGCCAGGCGGTTACGACCATTGATGCGCATAGCGTCCGAACCACAGATACCGTGGGCACAGGAGCGACGGAAGGAGAGAGAGCCGTCCAGCTCCCACTTAATCTTGTGGAGGGCGTCCAGCACCCGGTCGGTGCCGTACATGGTCAGCTTAAACTCATCCCAGTGGGCTTCAGAGGAAACCTCGGGGTTGTAGCGGCGAACCTGAACGGTGACATCAAAGGTGGGGATGGCACCGGCGCCACCAGATTCAGAGGCCAGCTGGACCTTGGATTCGGGTTCGCGTGCTTCAAAATCAGCCATTTTAGTACTTACGCTCCATCGGTTCGTAGCGGGTGAAGGTCACGGGCTTAGTGTCAAAGCGCAGACCCTTGATGCCCTCCATCTCGGCACTGTCATCACGGTAGACCATAGAGTGCTTCATGAAGTTAGCATCATCGCGGTCGGGGTAGTCCTCACGGAAGTGACCGCCACGGGACTCCTTACGGTGCAGGGCCGCAACCGACATGACCTTAGCCAGTTCCAGCAGGAAGCCTAGTTCAACAGCTTCCAGCAGGTCCAGGTTGAAGCGCTTGCCCTTATCCTGGATCTGAATGTTCTTGTAGCGCTCTTCCAGCTCTACAATCTTGCGAACAGCATTGTGGATGGTTTCTTCGGTACGGAAAACCTGCATGTCGGCGTCCATGACGTCCTGCAGTTCCTTACGCAGCTGGCCTACCTTCTCGCTACCCTCACCCTTGCGGATGCGGTTGAGCAGGTTGAGAGTGTCGTCAGCAGCGTCCTCGGGGATGGGCAGGAAGTCGGCCCCGGCAGCGTACTCGGCCGCGTAGATACCGGCCCGCTTACCAAAGACGTTGATATCCAGCAGGGAGTTGGTACCCAGGCGGTTAGAGCCGTGGACCGATACGCAGGCAACCTCACCAGCAGCGTAAAGGCCGGGGATGGTCTTCTCGGAATCGGAGTGAACCTCAGCCTTAATGTTGGTGGGGATACCACCCATGGCGTAGTGGGCGGTGGGGAAGACCGGAACCGGCTCGGTGTAGGGCTCAACACCCAGGTAGGTGCGGGCGAACTCGGTGATGTCCGGCAGCTTCTCGTCGATGTGGGCAGGCTCCAGGTGGGTCAGATCCAGCAGGACGTAGTCCTTGTTGGGGCCGCAGCCGCGACCCTCGCGCACCTCGTTAGCCATAGAACGGGCCACGATGTCGCGGGGGGCCAGGTCCTTAATGGTGGGGGCGTAACGTTCCATGAAACGCTCACCGTCAGAGTTACGCAGAATACCGCCCTCACCGCGGGCAGCTTCTGAAACCAGAATACCCAGGCCAGCCAGGCCGGTGGGGTGGAACTGGACGAACTCCATATCCTCCAGGGGAATACCCCGGCGCCAGGCAATAGCCATGCCGTCACCGGTCAGGGTGTGGGCGTTAGAGGTGGTCTTGAAGATCTTGCCACAGCCACCGGAGGCGAAGATGACGCTCTTGGCCTGGAAGACGTGGACGTCACCGGTAGCCAGATCGTAGGAGACGACACCGGCCGGACGGCGCTGGCCCTCCTCGTCCTCAACCATAATCAGGTCTAGCACGTAGTACTCGTTGTAGAACTCGACATTGTGCTTGACGCAGTTCTGGTAGAGGGTCTGCAGAATCATGTGGCCGGTGCGGTCAGCGGCGTAGCAGGCCCGGCGTACCGGGGCCTTACCGTGGTCGCGGGTGTGACCGCCGAAACGACGCTGGTCGATGCGTCCTTCGGGGGTACGGTTGAAGGGCAGACCCATCTTTTCAAGGTCTAGTACCGCGTCAATGGCTTCCTTAGCCATGACCTCGGCTGAGTCCTGGTCTACCAGGTAGTCGCCACCCTTAATGGTGTCGAAGGTATGCCACTCCCAGTTGTCCTCTTCGACGTTGGCCAGAGCGGCGCACATGCCACCCTGGGCGGCACCGGTGTGGGAGCGGGTGGGGTAGAGCTTGGTCAGCACGGCGGTGCGAACCCGCTGGCCGGCCTCAATGGCAGCGCGCATACCTGCGCCACCAGCGCCAATAATGACGACGTCGTACTTATGTACCTGCATTGTGTCTATAACTTTCTAGGGTTCTAGGGCCGCTAATTTAGGGTGCGGGGCAGAAGGAGGGCAGAAGCTCAGCTGCCGTACCTGCCGGGCAGGGATCCAGGGTGAAGATCACCAGGGTGCCCAGCAGAATGACGAAGGCAGTAGCCGCGAAGAGAGCAATCTTGAGGGCGAAACGTACCTTGTCTCGCTCGGCATAGTCATCAATAATGACCCGGATGCCGTTAGCCCCGTGCAGCATGGCCAGCCAGAGCAGCAGGAGGTCCCAGACCTGCCAGAAGGGGTTGGCTAGCTTACCGCCCACAAAGCCGAAGTCGATGCGGTGGACACCCTCGCCCATCATGAGGTTGACGAAGAGGTGGCCAAAAATCAGGATGACCAGCAGGACGCCAGAGACCCGCATGTAGAGCCAGGCCATCATCTCGAAGTTGTTGCGCTTGGAGGAGGCGCGGTTGTACTTGACCCCGGAGACGGTGTTGTCTCGACTGCGGGGAACAGAAATCTTAGTTTTCAGCGGAGTTGCCATGATTTAGTGACCCCCAAAGACAAGTGAGAGGTGGCGGGCAAGGAAGGGAATCATAACGACAGCCCAGAGCACCAAAACGCCCCAGAGCATGGCCTTCTGGTTCTTGGGGCCATCCTTCCAGAAGTCCACCAGGATAATCCGGATGCCATTAAAAGCGTGGTAGACGATGGCTGCTACCAGGGCGGCTTCACCCAGGCCCATGATGGGGTTCTTGTAGATGCCCATGATGGAGTTGTAGGCCTCAGGTGAGATACGTACAACTGCGGTATCTAGGACGTGAACCAGCAGGAAGAAGAAAATAGCGATACCGGTAATACGGTGGGCCACCCAGGACCACATGCCCTCACGGCCGCGGTAGAGGGTGCCTTTGGATGTATTCGGCACTGAATAACCTCCTAGTTGTGAGCAGGGTCTGCGGGGCTAGATGGGGCTTGCTGAAGCCCCGGGGGCCAGCCCGAGCGACCACACCCTTGAGTGTGTGTGTTCCAATCAACAGCAGATTATCAGGTTTGGAGCCGGCTTTCCGCCTGCAAGCCGGATATAGAGTGCCTAAATTTTAGATAATTTGGGCATTTTTTTCTTAGCTATTTAAACTTACATCCTCTTTCTGGTGACAGGTCTAATAGGGAGAAGCCCCAGAAGCTACTCCCCCATCCCCGCCAGCTCCGCTAGACTAGGGAAACGATGAGAACACCACTTGAACGGTTCTACCCCCTCATTCCGGCCGGCGGAGTAGGGTCCCGCCTTTGGCCCCTTTCTCGCGCCGTAGAACCTAAATTCCTGCTAGACCTGACCGGAACAGGTACCTCCCTCCTGCGTGCTACCTACGACCGTCTGATTGATTTAGCAAACTCCGGCGTCATGGTAGTTACCGGCCAAGCCCACGCCAATGCCGTCACCCAGCAGCTGAGCGAACTACGCGGCTCAGACCTGGTACTAGAGCCCTCCCCCCGCGACTCTGCTGCCGCCATCGGCCTGGCAGCAGCCATCCTCTACCAGCGGGATTCTGAGGCTATCATCGGCTCTTTCGCCGCCGACCACATCATTAGCCCGGTTGAGGATTTCCAGGCTGTTGTGCGCGAGGCTGTTGAAACTGCCGCCAGTGGCAAGATTGTCACCATCGGTATTGAACCTACCGAGCCCTCTACCGCCTTTGGCTATATCAAGGCCAGTCAGCCCCTGGGCCTCGAGACAGCTCCTCACGCCCTGGCCGTAGATCTTTTTGTTGAGAAGCCCGACGCCAACACCGCCGCCTCCTACCTAGCCAGCGGCGACTACACCTGGAATGCCGGCATGTTCGTGGCCCCGGCCGCCCTTATGCTCAAGCACCTGGAAGCCAACGAGCCTGAACTCTACGCTGGCATCATGGAAATTGCCCGCGCCTGGGATACCCCCAACCGCGAGGCCTGCATGAACCGCCTCTGGGAGACTCTGCCCAAGACCGCCATTGACTACGCCGTTGCCGAGCCAGCCGCCGCCGCAGGTGATGTGGCCATGGTTCCGGGTAGCTTCTCCTGGGACGATGTGGGTGACTTTGACGCTGTAGCCCGTCTCAACCTAGAAAAGCAGGAGGAAGATCTCTTTGTACTGGGCCAGGCCGAACAGGTTCTTGCCCAGAAGTCCAGCGGCATTGTGGTCAGCAAGACTGACCGCAAGATTTCGGTCATTGGCATGGAGAACGTAGTGGTGGTTGATACTCCCGACGCCCTGCTGGTTACCTGCCGGTCCGATGCCCAGAGCGTCAAGGACACGGTGGCAACCCTCAAGGAGAAGGGTCTGACCCACCTGCTCTAGCAGGCGTCCTGCTCAACCCCCGCCCCTAGTGGGCGGGGGT